>JBCBGY010000018.1:0-35862 GCA_038526275.1 Pseudomonadota bacterium
AAACCGTTGTGGGTGCAAGCCTACCCAGGGTTCGAATCCCTGTCTCTCCGCCATCAACCAATTTCCGCCAAAATGATTGTCCAGGCGTTAAGGTGCCATCTTAATCGTCGCGATGCTCGATTGTTTGACATGGGTGCGATGACCGGTTGACCTGGGCGCAGGCCAGCACCCCGCCTGATCAAAAACTCCTGAACTTCTAAGGTTGGCCTCACCTTTCCGGCTGCAGGCAACTAACCTATGGTCGGGCGGGAAAGGCGAGGAGACCCCATGACCGAGCAAAAGCTAAGCCGCAGCGATGCCCAAAGCCTGCGCCACGCAAAAGAGCTGGAAGGGCATGTCTCTGTGCTCGACAGCTTCACCGGCACCTCCCTTGGAGTTCTGGCCACGGCCTCGGGGATATACACCTATCTTGGCGTCTCGTCTCTGCTGGATGACAATGGTGCGCTCAGCTTCTTTGCCGCCTTCGCCTATTCGCTGGCCGTGTCGGTCGGGATCTTTGTCTTCTGGTCCTATCTTTTGCGGCTGCTGCCCGCCGTTCGAACGGCGGCGGCGCGGATCGGGCTTTTGCTCGCCATGGCATTGGGCTCGCTTGCGATCATTGCGATGTCCAGTTGGCTAAACGCTGCGGCTTTGGCCGGAGCAGCCGCTGTGGAACAACATCTGGCCAAGACCGTTCAAGACTATCAAAGCTCCTTGGAACGGGCCCATACGATTGCGGTTTCTGCCCAAGGCCTAGAGCGCGACGTGGCCCGGGTGCGCCAGAGCTTTGCCGACCTGAGCGAGTTAGAGGCCACGGGCAACCTGTCTGGCATTGCCGGGCGCGGGGCCGTATTCCGAGTGCTGCAGCAGAAGTCGGACGAATTGCAGGGGCTTGAAGCACAAATCGCCTCGCAAACCCCATTGGTCGACTCCGCCTTTGCCCAAGGCAACCAGATCCTCAGCCGGATGCGGGCGTTGACGGTAGAAACCGGTTCGGTCGAAACCCGGTCTGTCGAGTTTTCCGAAGAAGCCGTGCGCCTTGCTGGGATCATCACCCAACTCCGTCAGCTATCGGTCGCGCCCCTGGTGCAGCGAGCGGCTCAGGATCTTTCGGCCTCTGTCGTGGTGCCGGAACTTGACGGCAGTACGGCTCAGGTCCGCGACGGCCAGCAAGCCGCGCTCAGTTCGGTGCTCGATGTGTTGGCACAGCGGGCCGACACCCTGGAAAAGGCCGCTGTCGCTGTCATTTCAATGGATCCTCCGACCGCCACAGCTTATACCCCGATCTCCACCGCTGATGCCGTGATCCTTTATGCCGAGAACTTTGTGCCCTCTTGGGCTGGGGCCATCGCGATCGATCTTTTGCCCGCCGTTCTGGTCTTCATCCTGATGGTCATCCAAGGCGCGATCCGGGCGGGACGAGAACCGGTTGGCATCGAAGACGGACTGACCCTGGCGGAACTGCGCGCCGCCATGCAGGGATTGCGCGAAGTGGAAGAAGCCATGGACCGGTCTGAGCCAACCCCGCCAGAGGTTGCACCCCATCCGGTTGAGGCCCCACTGCCCCTGCAGCACAAGGCCAAACCCTGATGGCCTTATCGGCTCGGTTCGCGCTCCGCAGCCTTTTGGTGGTGCAACTGGGCGTGGCGGCGATCCTGCTCGGTCAGGACTTTGCCAAGATCGCGCCCACGATCCGCCTGCCAACCTTCGTTCCCTCGCCCGACACGCCTATCCAGCCGGGCGACCAGACCCGCCGGTTTGATCCCCGCACCCTGCCTCGCCGTCTCGATCTGCCGCCAGGCACGCCGGTGCCGGCTGTGGACGTGCCTGCCCGCTTGTTCTTTGAAGACCAGGGCGAAGGTTTGGTGCTGGTCACTGGCCGGATCCAACCCGGCGATGCTGAAAGGTTCGCCGATTGGCTGGAAGATCAGGAGCCGCAGCCTGAAACGTTCCGGTTTCACTCTCCGGGTGGTTCTGTAGACGATGCCTTGGCCATTGGCCGGCGCATTCGGGAAGGCGGCTTTGCGACCGAAATGGGCGAGACATCCGTGTGCCTGTCCGCCTGCCCCTATATGCTGATGGCCGGAACTGAGCGCCGGGTGGACCACGGCGCCATGGTTGGCGTCCATCAGCACTATTATGGCGAGAATACTCTCTTGCCCGCCTTTTTGGCCGTGGAAGACATCCAGCAAAGCCAGGCCCAGGTCGTTCTATACCTCGACGAAATGGGAATCGATCTGCTGGTTATGCAACATGCCCTGGGCACACCCCCGGACCAGATCTATCTCTTGGTGGCAAAGGAACTCACGGATTACGGCATCGCGACAGAGATGACCGGCCAACCAAAGGATAGTTAGACCTATGAAAGCAACGTTAGGCATCGCAGCGGCTCTACTGGCATCGGGCCCGGCCATGGCGGATTTGACCGTGGAGTTTCGCGAAGGCGCCCCGAAGGATCGTTTCATCATCGCCAGCACGGATTGCGCCATTGGCCCCGGCACCTTGACGCTGGATCTGACAACCAGCAAAGGCGGCCTGATCTTTGACACAACGGCAGAAGGTGCGGGGGTTGAAGTCTTCCAGCCTGTGGAACTCGAACAAGGAGCGGCGAGCTTTTCGGAAACCCGGGATGGCGACCGCGTGCTCCAGGTCTCTTTGGACGCATTGCGCCCGGGCAGCCCGGTCACCCTGACCGTGGATCTGGACGACACGATGGTTGATAGCGCCCTTGGCCAAATCCGTGTCGCGGGATCGGAGATTGTCGGCGCAACGGCAACTCTTTCGGCAGGATCCGTCAAAGCAAGCAACAGCTTTGACGAAACGGGCCAGACCCGCCTTTTGACGGGCAGTTGCAGCTCTTGATTGCGCACCGGGCTTGACGGACTATCGGATTAGGCGGAAGGAAGAGCCATGGAAATTCGCCAACTGACCCCGGACTACGCCGTTTCGCCCCAGATCGATCCTGTGGATCTGAATGCCATCGCGGAGGCCGGGTTCAAAACCGTCCTCTGCAATCGACCGGACGCCGAGATCGAACCACGCCTGCAGGCCGCATCTATGGCGGCGGCGGCCCAAGAGGCTGGACTGAACTTCGTGATCAATCCGGTGGTCCATACAGGGATGACGGAAGAGATCGTCGCGCTGCAACGCAGTACGATAGAGTCCGAGGGCCCCGTCTTGGCCTACTGCGCCTCCGGCACGCGCTCGACCATTGTTTGGATGCTGGGTTTTGCCACAGACACGCCGGTAGACGACCTTATGGCTGCGGCCGCCCGGGCAGGATACCAGCTCGAACAACTTCGTCCGCAACTCGAAGGACGTGCGGCAAGCGCCTGAAGCCGTTGACATAGATAGAGAGGTCCGGGCAGCGCCATTTTCAGATCCCACGTTTTCGCAGGCTCAGGATCATGTAGCGATTGTTATGGCAAAATGCCTCGGCGGTGCGCCGTTGCTCGGTCAGCCTTTGCATCAGTCGGTAGCGCCGCCTTTCCGACATCATCAACCGTAGCACCCGGTTCAACAGCCAGCGGGTCCGGGGCTTTTCGGCGCAAAGCGCTGCATCCACCCTCGAAACGCCATGCCCAATAACGTTGAACAGGCCCTGCTCCACATCGATCGATGGTGCAACACCTTCGGTCAAGTTCTCTTCGGCGATCAATTCTAGCGGCCCGTCCGCCAGCGCCTCCCGGACGAGCGACAGCTTGTGGCCCCCACCCACAGTCTGGCTGCGCTTCACACCTTGGTAATTTTCGGATCGGAAGCAATCTGCGATCAAAACCGTGCCGCCGGGCCTTACCAATTGGGCCGCTTTTGTCAGGGCTATGTCATAGGGAATATACTGAAAACTCTCCGAAAAAAGGCAAAGATCGAAGGGGCCGGTTCCCCCATAGTCCTCGAACGTTGCGCAGTGAATTTCGGCCTTGGGGGCATTGACCTTGCACCGCCCCGCCAGAAATTCTGATGGCACCACGATTTCAACCGTATGACCCAAGGCCAGCAGCTTCTTGGCTGTCTCACCTGCCCCGCCGCCGATATCCAGGATTTTCAGCGACCCCTCCGGCAGATACCCAAACAGCTTATCCGTGTAAGCCACCTGTGCCGCGCCCAGATTTTGGGCCGATGGTTCAAGCCCATCCCACAGCCCATAGTGCAGGTTCTCGGCGCCCGTCAGCCACTTCATGAACGACACCCCGACGTCCAGGCCAATGGCCCGGGTGTCAATTTTCTGGCCCATTGGCGCTTTTACTCCCCCCTTGACCGCGCTCACGGCAGAACGCGGTGAAACCGCGTTTTCATGACCGATCTCGCTTGTCGGATCAAGTTAGTCCTGAAGAATTTCCGGATAGGGCAGCTAGAGCGGTTCGGAGAGTTGAACTCCAACAAAGGATTGAAAAAACACGCCAATGATGTTTGGTGCCCGAGGAGAGACTCGAACTCTCACGCCCGTGAAGGCGGGGGATTTTGAATCCCCTGCGTCTACCATTCCGCCACTCGGGCCACCGGCGGCCTTTGTAGCGAGCCCGCGCATCCGGCGCCAGACCCTTTTTCCTTAATTTGACTGCGCGTTTGTTGCGGCAGAGCTAAGGAAATCACTCCCATCACTCAGCAACCCAAACCCAAGCACCTTCGCCCGTGAAGATGCGCACTAAGAAGGATCATTCTTATGGGATACCCCAAACTACCACTTAACGGATCGTGCCTTTGCGGCGCGGTTCAGGTCCGCATCACGGCCCCGCCCCTTCTCACGTTCGCCTGCCACTGCCGCGACTGCCAGAAACTCACGGCAAGTGCCTATTCCTTGACGGTGATGTTCCCATCCGAGGGTTTTGAGGTGAGCGGTTCGTTAACGCGCGGCGGGCTTAAAACAGAAACGCGGCAGCACTATTTCTGCAGTCACTGTCTGAATTTCATATACAGCCAGATCAAGGGAGCCGAGTACCGGGTTAACGTGCGGGCTTCCCTGCTGGACGACCTGACCTGGTTTGAGCCCTTCGTGGAATTGATGACCGACGAAAAGCTGCCTTGGGCACAGGTTCCCGCCCCTCATGGCTATGGCCAGTTCCCGGCGACCATGGATGAATTCAAGGCACTGCTTGCGGACTATGCCAAGCGGAACGCCGACTGATTAAAGATCGACAATCTTCCCGGTAACGGCAGCATGTTGGATGGCCTCTGTGACTTGCAAGGTTTTAAGCCCTTCCTCGGCACTGACCAAAGGTGCGGTTGCGCCGGTGATAACTTCACCGAAATGGTCGAGTTGCCGTTCCAGCGGATCCGAAGCTTCATACGTCAGAGTTTCCGCCTCGATCGGTGCCCACCAACTGCGCGCCGTGGGATGGTGCCAAAGACGAAGGTCCGGGACAGATAGGGCGGCCTCTGTGCCGCCGATGCGATAGCAGGCCTCCGCCGTGTTTGGATAGGCCGGGTTTTCTCCTGCCGTCATCTCCCAACTCCACGGAGCCGCGATCGTGTCAGAGACATTCACTGTGCCCAAAGCGCCTGACGCAAATTCCAGCAGGATCACGGCCGTGTCTTCCACCTCATGGCCACGCACAGCGTTGGCCTGACGCGCCTGGACGGAAACAACATCTCCGCAAAGATATCGCAGCAGATCGATATCATGAATCAGGTTAATGAAGACGGGGCCAGCTCCAGCCTGTTTGCGCCAGCCGACATCAAAATAGTCGTCGGGTTTGTAAAGCCAGAATTGGCCGTGGACCGACACGACCCGCCCCAATCGCCCTTCCGCAATGGCCGCCTTTGCGGTGTGGATCAGCGGATTGTGACGCCGGTGGTGGCCCACCAAAACAGGCACCTGGGCGGCGCGGGCGGACTGAACCAAAGCTTTGCCAGCTTCAGATGTATCGGCCAGCGGCTTTTCGATCAGAACGGGCACGCCAGCGGCAATGCAGGCCGTCCCATGGGTCAAATGCAACTGGTTGGGGGTGGCGATCACCGCACCGTCCGGTCGGTTCTTCGTCAAGTAGTCTGCCAAGTCAGCGAAACATTCGACGCCAAGTGTTTGCGCATAGTCCTGGGCCGCCGGAGCCGGATCCACCAGAGCCGACAACCAGCCGCGACGGTGGATCAAGTCTGCATGGCGGCGTCCAATCAGGCCCGCGCCAATGACGGCAATGTCTGGCATGAGGCTAGCGGGGCTCGCGCGGTTGCGGGCGCATCGGGATTTCCTTCAGCAAACCGCCCACGCCCATCCCGGCGATATCATCGTCCGTCACGTCGAGCCCGCAGGCGATCCGTTCCAGAACCCAATCCGCCCCATTCAGCGCCGGGGATCGGGCGCAACCCGGTAGGCCAATGACCGGTCGCGTGCCCAGATGGCCCATGACCAGCAGATTGCCCGGATCGACGGGCATGCCAAACCGCAAAACCGTTCCGCCCGCAGCACGGATCGCCGCGGGGGCCGTATCGTGCAGATCCGACGTTGCAGATCCAGTCAGGATCAAGCCGATTTCACCCTCCAAGCTCTTCAGCGCGTGAGCCACGGCTTCGATTTCGTGGGGGACGGTCCGGCAATCGGCCAATTCGATCCCGAGAGATCGGAGACGTCCTTCGACTGCCTGCCGTCCTTTCTCATTTAGTGTCGCCTTCTGCCCCGCCACTTCGGTGAGGATCAGCCCGGCGGATCGCAAACATACCGGGCGCACCCGCAAGGCTCCGGCCCCGGCGGCCTGCGCCGCCTCGATCGAGGCTGCATCGATGCCGTAGGAAATAATCTTGACCGTGCCGACAAGAGTTCCGGGATCCACACGGCTATATTGCGGCAAGGTCGCCAAGGTAATTTCGGGATGGATCCGGTTGAGCCGGTGAATGGCGCCAACATCTTGCTCGACGATTCCAGGCCCCACCGCGTTCAGATTAACCCGGCCTGTGAATGGCACGGACATTGCCAAATGCGCGGCGTCCGGGTCGGGCACCACTGCCTGCGCCACCGCAGCAGCCGCGGCGTTTTCGCCCATGTCATTCGCGGAGAGCCGGGCCACCCAGACGGTCGCCTTACCCGATGCCATGAGGGCATCGCGGACCTTTGCGTCGATCACCTGCCCTTTCCGGAATCGACTGCCGCCCGCCATTTCGGAATGGGCCAGAACCGCGCCGACCGCGTCGCAGACCGGAACCTCGCCGAACTCCATTAGCCTTTCCGCAGAACGTGCGTCACTTGCGCCATGACGGAGATCGCAATCTCCGCAGGCGTCTTCGATCCGATATCCATGCCAACGGGCGCATGAATTCGGTCGATTTGCGCATCGCTCAATCCCGCCTCCTTCAACCGCGCCACGCGCTTTGCATGGGTGCGAGGCGATCCGAGACAACCCAGATAGAAGCAGTCCGAGGACAGAGCCGTCAGGATCGCAGGATCGTCGATCTTTGGGTCATGGGTCAGCGTGACAATCGCCGTGCGGGCATCAATGCCCCAACCTTGCAAAGCCTCGTCCGGCCAGTCGTGGCTGATGGTCTCGCCCGGGAAACGCTCGGCGGATCCAAAGGCTTCGCGCGGATCGATCAGGAACGGATCATAGCCTGCCAGCCGCGCCATGGCGATCAAGGGTTGCGAGATGTGGACAGCGCCGACAACCGCCATGCGCAGGGGCGGATTGTGGATCGCGACAAAGGTTTGATCTTCCTCAAAACCGGATTTGTCAGACCGGAACCGGTCGGCAAAGCCATCTTCCGGAGCTGTCAGCTTCCGTTCCCAGGTTTCGGTATTGACGCTATAGGCCAAGGCCGTGCGCTTGGCGCGCGCCTCCACCAGTTCGGCCAGCATGGGCTCTGTCAGACCGGGGCCAACGGGCTCAACAAGGATCCGGATTTCCCCGCCACAGGCCAGACCAACCGCAAAGGCTTCGTCATCGGTAACGCCATAATCCAGCAAAACCGGTTGGCCGGTTTCCAGCGCTTCCATCGCTTCGACGACCACGGCGCCTTCGACACAACCGCCAGACACAGAGCCCGCAATCTCGCCCTTGCCGCTGATTGCCAATTGGCTGCCGACACCCCGCGGGGCAGAGCCCCAGGTCTGCACCACTGTTGCCAAGGCCGCCTGCCGCCCGTCCCGATGCCAGGACAAGGCGGTCTCTGGTATGTCGTCAAAACCATGTTTCATGGCTTGACCCTAAGGCCGTTGGATCGGCGTTACAATCCGCCGAAGGTGGCCGATTACTTGCGGGCTTTGCTCACTACAGCCCAGATTGCCGGAACCAGAAGCGCGGCCAAAGCGAGCTTCAACAGGTCACCGATCAGGAACGGGGTCAGGCCCCAAGCCAGGGTTTGATCCCAGATCGAAGAGAATTTCGCGCCATCGAACCGGTCGCCGGCGACGATCCACTGGTGCAGCCACAGCAGCCCCGGCACATAGATCGCAAGGTTCGCGATCAGCATCGACCCACCCATGCCTTCGATCGACCGGTCGAGCCCACGGCGGCTCGCCCATCCCAGGTAAGCCACAGCCAAGGCATAGCCCAAAAGGTATCCACCAGATCCGCCCAACATGTAGGCCAGGCCGTAATTTTCAGCGCTCGACGTGGCGAACACGTCCATTCCTGCGGCGCCAATGGCAAGATACCCCAAAATTGTCATCAAACCCAAGCGCAGGCCATAGGTTGCCCCAATGGTCAGTACCGCAAAAGTGCCCAGAGTAATCGGCACCGGGGACGGCCAGAGCGGGACTTTGACTTTTGCAGCGACGGCCAGAAGGGCGATCCCTGCCAAAACCAGAACAACCTGCTTTACGATGAGGCCAGTGCCTTTGGTTGGGCCAAGGATCTGGGCAAGCGACGGAGCCGCGCCGGGGGCTAAGACGGATTGAGTCATGTCATCCTCCTGGGTGCAATCGCGGTATGGCTAAGCGCCTCGCGCACCCCTTGCAAGGGTTGAACGCAGGTCAGACCTCGCGAATTCCGGACTACGGAGCCACTTTCCGCCGTTTGATCGACCTGCGCCGAAGGATTAGACGAGGTTCGAATTCACATTTCGGGATAATAGTCCGAACGCATCCGGTAAGATTTGCGAGGCCCCTGAACCCGCCATTCAGCGGACCAACGCGGCCACTTTCCGAAATCGTAAGTGACGTAATACATATCAGGCGGGCAAAGATGGCTCGCTTCAGGCATCGTCCGGTTCAATGAAAAGGCGTGGAACTCTTCGCCGGCATCAAATGTAACGGCGATCTGAGCATCTTGCCCTCGGGTCCAGTAGTAGGTCCGCGATGCTGTCAATGGCGGTTGATCTGCGATCTTCAACTCACCTTCCTCGGCATAGCGCAACCGGTCACTCAGCTCCGGCGAACTGTCTTTCTCGCACCGGGTCAGCGTGGCGGAGCCGATCAGCGTGCTACTACTCTTTTGGCGTCGATCTTCGATCACCCGTTCCAAGCGCCAGGTCCCTTCAAAATCCAGCAGGTCTTGGGGTTTTTTGCTCATTCATTCAATCTCTCTGTTGTCTGTTGGGTGAGCTACCGAAGGGGCAACTCGGCTCAAGGGGGAAAAGCGCAAGATCGCTCCCCGTTTCGCCAAATCGCACCACTATCCCCAGCAAAAACGCTTGCAGTTGAACTCGCTCCGAAAGTCCACCATACACGCCACGTCCTCGGGCGGCTGCTTTGGTAAGACACGCTCCATTAATACAAAATTAACGGATCGACGGAAAGGACGAATACACCCTATGATACCGCGCTACTCACGACCGGACATGGTGGCCATATGGTCTCCCGAAACGAAGTTCCGGATATGGTTCGAAATCGAAGCGCATGCCTGTGACGCGCAGGCGAAACTTGGGGTGATCCCTGCCGAAAACGCGAAGGCGGTGTGGAAGGCCAAGGACGCGACGTTCGATGTGGCTCGGATCGACGAAATAGAGCGGGTCACCAAACATGACGTGATCGCTTTTCTGACCCACCTGGCCGAGATTGTTGGCGAGGATGAGGCCCGATTTGTGCATCAGGGCATGACCAGTTCCGACGTGCTGGACACGACGTTCAATGTACAGCTGGTTCGGGCGGCGGACCTTTTGCTGGGTGGCATGGATGGTTTGCTCGCCGCGCTCAAGACCCGGGCCGAAGAGCACAAATATACCATCCGCATCGGTCGCAGCCACGGGATCCACGCGGAACCCACCACGATGGGTCTGACCTTTGCCCGCTTCTATGCCGAAATGGCCCGCAATCGAGACCGGCTGATCACCGCGCGGGCAGAGGTGGCAACAGGCGCAATCTCTGGCGCTGTGGGGACCTTTGCCAATATCGATCCATCCGTCGAAGACCATGTCTGCGCGCAAATGGGTCTACGACCGGAACCCATCAGCACCCAAGTCATTCCGCGCGACCGACATGCGGCCTTCTTTGCCACACTGGGTGTCATCGCCAGTTCAATCGAAAATATTGCCACGGAAATCCGCCATATGCAGCGCACCGAGGTCCTGGAGGCCGAGGAATTCTTCAGCCAGGGCCAGAAGGGCTCTTCTGCCATGCCGCACAAGCGGAACCCCGTGCTGACCGAAAACCTGACCGGCCTCGCCCGGCTGGTGCGCATGGCCGTGACGCCAGCTCTGGAAAATGTGGCGCTTTGGCACGAACGCGACATTTCTCATTCCAGCGTCGAACGGATGATCGGTCCGGACACGACCGTGACACTAGACTTCGCGCTCGCCCGCCTGACCGGGGTCATCGAGAAGCTTGTGATCTACCCTGAGGCGATGCGCGCGAACCTAGACAAATTTCGAGGCCTCGTTCATTCGCAGCGGGTATTATTGGCGCTGACACAGAAAGGACTGAGTCGCGAAGCGAGCTATGCGGTCGTCCAACGCAATGCCATGAAGGTTTGGGAAGACGGCGCAGATTTTCTGAACGAGCTACAATCCGATCCAGACGTCACAAATGTTCTGAAACAGGCGGAACTCGAAGCGGCATTTGACTTGGAATACCACACCAAACATGTCGATACGATTTTCCGACGAGTCTTCGGTCAGTAACAAATGAAACGTTTCTGAAACCTAAATCAATTTAGCCGGAAACAGACTGATTTCTATACATTTCGAGCCATTTCGTTCTTGAGGTAGGGAATTCCGATAGGTTACAACCTAAGGGCTATCTGGTGTGTGCTGCGGATGGCCGTATCGAGTACTCCGTTTCGTAACGAGTGATCATGGGGAAGGGCCGGGTGTAAACCCGGCCTTTTTTGTTGGCACACTGTCCGTAAATGGCGTTTCACGATCCGACTTGCGGCATCGGTTTTTTCCGGTAAATCTACGCCCGAATTTGGGGGGCTGGTGTTTTAGCGGGCGCGGCGTTGGCGGCGGCGGCGAAATGCTTTTGATCCTGGCTCAAACACCGCGTCAAACCAGGCAGCTATCATGAATATTCTCGTGCTTTGTACAGGGAACTCCGCCAGATCTATTCTGCTGGAGTCAATTCTAAACACATCCGGGCAAGGCCGGGTCACGGCCTACTCCGCTGGCTCCCAGCCTGCAGGCAAGGTTCATCCCCAATCGATCAAGCTGCTGACTGCGGCAGGTCACGATGTCAGCGGCGCGCGATCCAAAAGCTGGGATGAATTCGCGGCGGCAAACGCGCCAGAGATGCACGCGGTGATCACCGTCTGCGGATCCGCGGCTGGTGAAGTTTGCCCGATCTGGCCCGGCAGTCCGGTCCGGGCGCACTGGGGCGTTGAAGACCCAGCCAAAGCCGCCGAGCCCGATTGGGACGCAGCCTTCAACGAAGCCTACGCCATTCTGGGGCGCCGTGCAGCAGCGTTTCTGGAAACACCCTTCGACTCCATGGACAACGCCACGCTTAAATCAACGTTGGATCAGGTGGGAACCTTGCCATGAACCAGAAACTGCTTGCTGAATTCATAGGCACCGCAATGCTCCTGGTTGGTGTTGTCGGTTCTGGTATCTATGGCGAGACGCTCTCCGATGGGAATGTCGCGATCGCCCTATTGGCCAATGCCATTGCCACTGGATGTATGCTTTATGCGATCATCACCACGCTTGGACCCGTATCCGGGGCTCATTTCAATCCAGCAGTGACCCTGGCCTTCTACCTGCGCAAAGAAATCGAACTGCCCCTCGCCATTCGGTATGTTGGCGTCCAGATTGCTGGCGGCATTGTCGGGGTTTGGCTAACCCATCTGATGTTCGATCAATCGATCCTGCAGTTTTCAACAACGGACCGGGCCAGTCTTGGGCTTTGGTCTTCAGAGATATTGGCGACGTTTGGTCTGCTTTTCGTGATCTTTGGCGGCCTGGCCTCACGGCCAGAGGCCATCCCGACCCTTGTGGGGCTCTATATCACGGGCGCCTACTGGTACACATCGTCCACCAGCTTTGCGAACCCAGCCGTCACAATTGCCCGCAGCCTGAGCGACACATTTGCCGGCATTAACCCGCTTCATGCCCCGGTCTATATCATAATGCAGATCATAGGGGTCGGTTTGGCCGCGTTTGTTCTGCCGAAGTTGTTCAGTTCCAAGCCAGACTAGGTAAGATCACCAAAAGTAGAGCAATAGCCACAAAGGCGCCACAAAGCTGGCGCCTGCATGACGTGATGAGCGACATTAACCGCTGAGTCGTTTCCTCAATTCGTCCAATGCCGCAAAGCTTAACGGAATTTCGCAAATGCGTGATCAAAACGGCACGCCAATCTGTGGCAAAATCTCGTCGGTTGCGGAGAATTGGAACCCGGCCCTCCCCTCAGCAACTTAAGGATTTTTATCCTTTTGCACAGTTCAACCGCAAGTTACCCCAAAAACATCAAGTTCTCGGCAATTTATCACGAAATTTGAACGGTATGTCTACATTATGACACTTATGTGTCTCACGGTTCGGCGCTCAAAATGCTATTGTTAACTTGGCGCCAGAATTTGTGCGGCGCTTGTATGTCAAGAGTATAGGACCAAGATTATGACCCAATATGAGCAAAAATTGCCGGCTGACCCAAAAGCCAACCAGGCGGTAGAGCAGACAGACAAGGCACAACAAACCGGTTTCGCTGACCTTGGTCAGGGATCCAAGCAAGACACCCCTTCCATTATTACGGATTGGGCGAGCATTTAAGACGTCTCCCTTCGGGGTGATTGAGTTGTTTGATCGATAGCAGGAGTAGCTGTCGGCATTAGTTTGATCTATGGATTGCGTATGACCGAGCCTGTCTCTGCCATACGCAATCTTGGACCAGCCATGGACGCGGCTTGCGCCAAGGCTGGCATTCACACTGCTGAAGAGCTTCGCGCTCTGGGCACGGACGAAACCTATCGCCGTCTCCTTCGCGCGGGCACCCGGCCGCATTTCATTGGCTACTACGTGATCGAGATGGGGCTGCAGGGTCGGCCCTGGAACGACTGCAAAGGCGCCGAAAAGGCTGCCTTGCGCAAACGGTTTGACGCAGTGGTGGCGGAGTCTCACGACCCGGCCCAAACCGCATTCGAAAAGATCATGGACGAGATTGGTCTGATCGATCGCAGCAGTTCCCCCTGATCATGTCGTTGGACCATGTGTACTGGCTGGGCGGCGGCAGCGGCGCTGGCAAATCAACCATTGCCCGCAGGCTGGCAGAGGCACATGGTATGGCGCTCTACGACTCCGACGCCGCAATGGCCGATCACGCCGCCAGATGCCCGCCAGACCAGTGCCCAGAGCTACAGCGTTTCCGCGCCATGACCATGGATCAGCGCTGGGTCGAACGTGACCCGGTGACGATGTTAAACAGCTTCCACTGGTATCTGGGCGAAGGGTTTTCGCTGATCATAGAGGATTTGCTGGCCCTGCCGTCAAACCAGCCCATCCTTGCAGAGGGTTTCCGACTGCTGCCACACCTCGTTCAGCCTCAACTGACCGACGCGCACCGGGCTTTGTGGTTGCTGCCAACCCCGGAATTTAGACGCACGGCATTCGAAGCACGGGGCGGCCTTTGGGACATCGCGCGCAAGACCAGCCAGCCCGACCGCGCCTTGGCCAACCTTCTGGAGCGCGACCGGCTGTTCACGGAACGGCTTGCCCAAGACCTGGCACCCTACCCCGACGTGGCCCTTCCCGTGACAAGCGCCCTGACCGAAGACGCCTTGTTCATTGCCGTTCAGCAGAAATTCCGGCTTTTATAGTTGCGAATGACCCGCTCAACGGCCCCGAAAAAGCCCGCCTAACACTCCGCGTACTACGGCTTTGCCAGCCCGTGTGCCCAGTTGGCGCGCGAAGGATTTGGCAAAAGCCGTCCCGATACTGTCGCTGCGGCTCGACCGGCGCCGAACTGAGGTTGACCGGCTAACCCGGCCGCCCGTATAGCGCCGACCAGCCTTGTATTCCCGTTCTGCGGCCTCGGCCTGTTCTTCGGCTGCTTCCGCGTTTGCCGCCGCGTCCGCTGCATCCTCTGCACGCTGCGCAAGTTTTTCAAACGCGCTCTCGCGGTCGACCGTCTTATCATACTTGCCGGTAATCGGAGACCCTTCGACGATCTTCGCGCGTTCGGCGGCACCGATGGGCCCAAGCTGAGACGCAGGTGGCCTGATCAATGTCCGCTCCACCACGCCCGGCATGCCCTTTTTCACCAGAAAGGATGTCACCGCCTCGCCTACGCCCACCTCCCGAATGGCGTCTTCGGTCTCGAACCGGGGATTGTCGCGATACGTTTCCGCGGCCTGCCGCAGCTCCCGGCGATCCTTGGCGGTGAACGCCCTTAGGGCATGCTGAACCCGGTTGCCCAACTGCCCAAGCACATCTTCCGGCACATCTGCAGGATTTTGGGTCACGAAATACACCCCAACCCCTTTGGACCGGATCAATCGCACAACCTGTTCCACCTTATCGACCAGCGCCTTCGGTGCGTCGTCGAACAGCAAATGCGCTTCGTCAAAGAAGAAAACCAGCTTGGGTTTCTCGGGATCCCCCACTTCGGGCAATGTCTCAAACAACTCGCTGAGCAGCCACAGAAGGAAGGTGGCGTAGAGCCGGGGGGCCTGCATCAACCGATCCGCCGCCAGGATGTTCACCCGTCCCCGGCCCTCGGCATCCGTCAGAAGCAAATCGCCTAGCTCGAGCGCCGGTTCCCCAAACAGTTGGGTCGCGCCCTCATTCTCCAAAACCAACAGCCGCCGCTGAATGGCCCCGACAGACGCGGTCGAGACATTGCCGAACCGCAAGCTCAAGTCCGTCCGATTTTCGCCGACCCAAACCAGCAGCGCCTGCAAATCCTTCAGATCCAGGAGCGGAAGCCCCTGTTCATCAGACACCCGGAACGCAATGTTCAATATACCTTCCTGCGTTTCGTTCAGTTCCAAGAGGCGCGACAGCAAAAGTGGCCCCATCTCGGCAACTGTTGTTCGCACGGGATGTCCTTGCGCGCCGTAAATGTCCCAAAACGTGACTGGCATTGCTTCGTAAGTCAGGTCGAAGCCAATCTTGGCGCAACGCTCCATGAAAGGCCCATGCAGTTTGCCGTCCGGTGATCCACTGACGGCAAGCCCGCTCAAATCGCCTTTCACATCCGAAAGAAACACCGGAACACCCGCTGCAGAGAAGCTTTCCGCCAGGATCTGCAAAGTCACTGTTTTGCCAGTTCCCGTTGCCCCTGCGATCAAACCGTGGCGATTGGCGTAGGACATCAACAAATGCTGCGGCTCAGCATAATCGGTGCCACCACCACCTACAAATATCGTACTCGCCATGTTTCGCCCTCATTCGAACCTTTTTCCCGCCCGAACATACTCCGTTAACCAGTTTGTGCCAGTATGGCATCGTCCGCAGCGCGAAGTGTTCTTCGCAACACGGATTGACTTCCTCCCTGTCAGACTGACCGCGCCCTTGAGGCGCGGTTTTTTTCTGCAGCTGCAAACAAACCAATAGTGTTTTAACGTTTTAGATCAAATTGTTGACAGCTGCGACTTGGATGTTGACGGGTCGTTCACAGCAGCATAACGTATTGTTACAAGTCGGCTCAGTCCGGCAGGGAGAACCAAATTTCAAAGGGTCCTGATCGCAGGACCCTTTTTACGTTTCGGCGGTTCGTCGCAGATAAGATTGGGATCGATTTCTGCCCTGACAGACCCGGAAGCCCATGGTAAACCCCCGTTGATTTCAACAATAACAAACGTTGAGGACTCATGCAGAATATTTGGAAGCTATCGCTGGCAGCGCTTCTTCTATCCACATCTCCTTCGCTGGCACAGACCGATGAGCAACCTGCCCCGGCGCAGGATCGTCCGGTTGAAGGGCTTCAACTCGGTGAGCAAGTGGCCGACGACGCGGCCGCCGCCGAAGATGGTCCAGGCTCCGTCTACCAAAAAGAGATCTCGGGTGACTGGGAAGTCCGGTGTGTCCGCGTCGAAGAAGGCGAGCTAGAGCCGTGCAATCTTTATCAATTGCTGAAAGATGGCAATGGTAACAATGTGGCCGAAATTACCATGTTCGCCCTGCCAACCGGCAATGACGCCGCCGCTGGTGCTCAGATTATCACGCCCCTTGAAACCTTGCTGACCCGCCAGATCACCCTGCGCGTCGATAATGGTCCGGCGAAACGGTACCAGTTCAACTTTTGCACGCGCATCGGATGTTTTTCCCAGGTGGGCTTCACGGAAGCTGAAGTGCAATCCTTCCGCCGTGGCAATGCGGCGACCCTTACTATCGTTCCCGTAGGGGCTCCGGCAGACACCACGGTTGACCTAACTGTGTCGCTCACTGGATTCACGGCAGGTTTCAACATGGTGAAAGAAGCAGCCGACGCCATCGCAGCTGCCGCGCAACAGGAATAGCTGCAAGCGCCGCCTCGCATCTCTTAGTGGCAAAAATATCCCGCCGGTGGCAAACCGACGGGCCCACGGCGCTTCGGTTTCAACCCGTCATATCACGCCCTGAAAAATTGGAATTCAGGCAGTTCGTGTGATCCGGGTTGACCGAAAACGCTTCATACCTTCTGAAGAACGAGCACCGCATTCAAGCCACCAAACGCGAAAGCGTTGGACAAGGCGACACTCACCGCTGCTTCACGCGCCGTATTGGGAACGACATCTAAGGCACATTCCAGATCGGGCTCTTCGTACCCAATCGTGGGGGCAACAATACCGTCCCGCAGGGCCATTATGCAGGCCAAAAGCTCGACTGCACCGGTGCCGCCAATCAAATGACCATGCATCGATTTGGTGGACGATATCATCAAACGGTCCGCATGGGCGCCGAACACCTCCGCCACCGCCGCGCATTCGGTTTTATCGTTGGCAGCTGTCCCGGTGCCATGCGCGTTGATGTAACCCACCGCATCGGGAGCCAACTGCGCATCTTCCAGCGCAGCCGTGATCGTCCGCGCCGCGCCTTTTTGCGATGGCATGACAATGTCTGATGCATCCGACGTCATGCCAAACCCAACCAGCTCGGCAAGTATGTCAGCCCCGCGGGCCTTGGCGTGATCCATGTTCTCAAAAACGAAGACAGCCGCCCCTTCGCCCTGTACCATCCCGTTCCGGTTGGCACTGAAAGGTCGACAAGCATCCTTCGACATAACCCGCAAACCTTCCCACGCCTTGATCCCACCAAGGCACAACATGGCTTCGGACCCGCCGGTTATCATGGCCGTGCTGGCACCGCATCGGATCAGGTGAAAGGCCTGCCCCATCGCATGGTTCGAACTCGCGCAGGCCGTGGCCACTGTATAACTGGGGCCCTGAAGGTTATACTCCATCGAAACATGGCTGGCGCTGGCATTGTTCATCAGCTTCGGCACCACGAACGGATGCACGCGGTTTTTGCCAGCCTCGTAAAGCGACCGGTAATTCTCGTCCCAGGTATTCACGCCCCCCCCGGCCGTACCCAGAACCACGCCGGTTTTGGCGGCAAGGGCCTCGGTGAAG
Organism: Pseudomonadota bacterium; assembly: GCA_038526275.1. Lineage (GTDB taxonomy): Bacteria > Pseudomonadota > Alphaproteobacteria > Rhodobacterales > Rhodobacteraceae > 188UL27-1. Next base: position 17,826 of record JBCBGY010000018.1, read on the forward strand.
TTCAGCCCCGACTGGGCGACGGCTTCACGCGTCGCCAACAGTGTGAACTGCGTAAACCGGTCATACAGCGCGATCTGCTGGCGGTTGAAATGCGCCTCAGGGTCGTAGTTTTTGATCTGCCCGCCAATCTGGACCGACAGCCGGTCAACATCGGGAATGTCGATGGGGCCAATGCCACAGACGCCGTCTTGCATGGCCCGAAAGGTTTCCGGAACCGACTGGCCAAGGGCGTTGATCGTCCCAGCCCCTGTAACGGCGACGCGGTGCATCCCGGTCAAACGTGCTGCTCGCTGACCAAGGATTCGACCGCGCGCACGATGGACGCCACCGACGAGATGTCGAAATTGCCCTTGGTGGGTTCGTTGGCGTTGAACGGCACCGAAATGTCAAACGCCTCTTCTATAGCGAAGATGCTTTCGACCAGGCCCATACTGTCGATACCCAGATCTTCCAGGGTCGAGGTCAGCGCAACATCCGACACGTCCAGAACGGCCTGTTCGGCGATAATCTCTATGACCCGATCCTGCACGCTGTCCGCCATGGTGTCTGCTCACCCCCCAAGTTTTTTTGTGTGGAGGAGATTTAGTCGTTCCCTTCGGCCTTTGAAAGCTTCTTCTTGAGTGCCGTTATGTCGGCCAGAAGACGCGGCAAGCGCCGCAAAGCCTTGTAAGCGTCAATGCTGGTTTGCATCGGCATCGCGGGATTGCCCAGCATGATGCGGCCCGCAGGTTGATTGGTGCGCAGAAGCGTCCCGGCCCCGGCAATCACGTCGTCCCCGAGCGTCAGGTGATCTGTCACGCCACACTGGCCCCCCAAGACCACGCGATTGCCCAAGATGCTGGAACCTGCAATGCCGACCTGACCGCAGAGCAAGCAATCGTCGCCAATCCTGGCATTATGGCCGATCTGAACCAGACTATCGATCTTGGTGCCGTTGCCGATCTCCGTGTCTCGCACGGTGCCACGGTCGATCGAACTGTTGCTGCCGACCTCCACATCATGCCCGATGCAGACAGCCGCAAGGGAATGGATACGCGCATATTTCTGTTGCCGCAGGCCGCCAGCATCGCCCAAATTTGCGCGAACCTCTTCGATGGCGCCACGTTCCGGGGTGACAAACGAGAACCCGTCGCCGCCAATGACGACACCCGGTTGTGCGATGAAGCGATCACCAATGTGAACCCGCGCCCCGATGCGAACACCGTCCAACAGCAGGGCGTTCTCACCAATCTCTGCCCCTGCCCCAATGCTCACATGAGACCCGATCCGGGCATTTGCACCGATGCGGGCGTGCGGCCCGACGACGGCCAGAGGCGCAATGGCCGCGCCATCGGCAATTTCCGCGGTTGGATCAATGACAGCCGAAGGGTGAATGCCCGGTGCGATTTGCGGCCCTGGATCAAGCAGCCCCGTGATCCCCGCCATGGCAAACCGGCCCCGAGGCGTCAGAATGGCCGCTTTCAATCCGTATGACTGCCAATCGGCATCGTCCCACATCAGTGCCGCTACAGCCGCGCCCTGCGCCAAACCCTCGGCGAAGCTTCTATCGAGCGCGATGGCCAAATCAGCTTGGGTCGCCGAGGCTGGCTCAGACGCGCCACTCACCCGGCACGACAGGTCACCTTCGGCCCGGAGCCCCAGCGCCTGCGCGATGTCCGAAATGGTGTGGCCACCCATGGCCGTCCTCCTGAGGGACCGCCCCCAGAAGGCGTTTAGCTTCCGGCGACGGGCAGAGCCACCCCGGCGCGAGACAAAGCCTCAAAAATGCGCGCGTCCCGACCGTAAACGTCTCGCCGATAGTTCACCCGCCCCTTGGCCGGAGCCACCGCGGTCCGGTAAATCAGGTGCACTGGCACATGCTGCTCCAAGTTGATCCGGCTCTCGCGCCCGGAATTGAGCTTTGATTTGAACAGACCAACCGGATCATCGGACTGCTTCGCCAGCAAGGCATAGGCAAAGTCGAACGGATCGTTCAGCCGGATACAGCCATGGCTGTAAGCGCGCGTCTCGCGCGAAAACAGATCTTTCGCAGGCGTATCATGCAGATAGATGTTGTACTTGTTGGGAAACATGAACTTCACAAGACCCAACGCATTGCGTGCGCCCGGCGGCTGCTTGATCGAAAACGGGAAATTGCGACGCGAATACTGGGCGAAGTTCACACTCGACCGGTTCACGACCCGCCCCCGCCGGTCGATGACCCGCAGATGCGAAACCGCATGTGGATTGCGCTGCAGTTTGGGCAGATACTCTTTCGTGGCAATGGAATAGGGAACGTTCCATGTCGGGTTCACCACCAAATGCTCCATAACGTCGGAGAATTCCGGGGTCCTGCGGTCGCTATCATTCGCGCCCACAACGGAACGGGTGCGATAAGTCACCTTTCCATCGTCAATAATGGCAGCCGTGTAGTCGGTGATGTTTACCAGAACATGGCGATCGCCCCGTTCAAAATTCGTCCACCGCTCGCGCTCCATGGCGACGACCACCTGCTGCAAACGGGTCTGCGCGCTTACATTGAGCATCGTAATGGTTGTCTGCCCGGCAACACCATCTGTCTCCAATCCGTGGTCGGTTTGGAACTGGCGCACGGCGCGTTGTATCTCACCATCATACAGCGTCGAAGCCGACCGTCGCAGGTAGCCAAGCGCGACGAGCCTGTCCCGCAACTGAACGACAAATTCACCACTATCGCCGGGTTCCAAAGCCTTCGCTTCGACCTTGCTGCCCCAGCCACCGCGCAGAACGACGCGCTCCAGGCGAAGCTTTTCCTTCATCAGCCGTGCATATTCCGGTGTTTGCGGGGCAATCTCGCGGAAGAAGCTCTTGGCTTCACCTGCGGCAAGATCGGTCAAGAGGTCATGCGGCACGGGGCGGTTGATCTCACGCACAATGCCCGCATCCACTTTGCGAGGCTCTAATATGCCAGACTGCAGATCCCGCGCGAAGCGGACAAACATCTGCGCAGCCAAAAATTCTGCACGACCGCGATCTGATGGTGTCTGAACTTGTTCAAACGCGGCCATGAGTCGACGAGAGTCATACCGTTCCAAAGGAAGACCGTGCCGTTCAACCGATTCAAGCGCCTCCAAAAGGGCAGCGCGGCGCTCCAAATCGCCTGAGCCGGTGAAGATGGGTTCAAAACCACGGGTCCGATAGAACTCAGCAATGGCCGCATCATCACTGGCAGCTTCCGCCAAAGCGAGCTTAAAGGGTGTGACCTCAGCTGAAGCTGCAACGGCGGTCAACGATAAGACCGCAGGAGCGACAAAGCGGTTAACGAATTTCTGGATCCAACTTAACATGGCGAAGGAACTCACTGTTTGATCCTTTTGCTTTCCAATCACTTTTTAACCTGACGGTTATCGTCACAAAGCGGTTTGTGTCTGTCTACTCACTTTCACGGCACTCAAGGTAATATTGTGACCGCAGCACCGATAAACGTCCCAGTGTCAGAAGTTTGGCCCCCACTGTCATCCAAATGTCACAGTGCGCTGCTGCTCTTTGGGTCAACGCGGCGTAAGCAGCTTCTCGCCTATACCACACACTGTTTGCTCACAATTCATTTGTGCGCTTGGACGTAGATTCGCTTTATGTCATTAGTGGGGCAACATCTGGGGATAGATGACGACAAGCTCCGGGCAGCCACGGAGCGGGATGACAGGACAGGCAGAATGACAAAAAGCACCGCGAAGTCGGGCATTTCGAGACGAGGTTTGCTTGCCGCATTTGCCGCAACCACCATTGTCGCCGCTCCTACCTACAGCAATGCTTTCGGAATATTACGAGGCGCCGGCGATATTCGGCGCATTCGCATGTATTCGGGTCGCACCGGTGAGTCGATCGACATGATCTACTGGCTGGAAGGTCAGTATATCAAAGACGCGGTCGGCGAGATTAACCACTTCATGCGCGACTGGCGACGCGGAACATCCATGCGCATGGATCTGCGCACTGTCGACATTCTCGCCGCTGCCCATAATCTGACAGGTAGTTCGGAACCCTACATGCTGCTCTCGGGCTACAGGTCGCCTCAGACCAACGCGATGCTGCGGTCCCGGTCCGGCGGTGTTGCCAAGAATTCGCTGCATATGAAGGGCCAGGCTGCCGATGTTCGGTTGGGGTCGCGGAGTGTTGGCCAGTTGGCTCGTGCCGCCGCGACATGTCGGGCCGGCGGTGTTGGCCGCTATTCGGGTTCAAATTTCGTACATATGGATTGCGGTCCCGTCCGAACCTGGGGCAGATAAACTTCAGACACCGGTCTTACGAATCCGTCGGAGTGCGTCATGCAAAACATATCGGACGCAACCCGCACTGCGTTGATCGATGCCGTTCGCTCCGCCGCGCGCGCGGAAATCGTACCGCGTTTCCGCTCACTTCCTCCTGACAGTATCAAAGCGAAATCCGCGCCCGATGACCTGGTCACCGAAGCCGACACAAGAACCGAGCTTCGCCTGACCAACGCGATCCAGGAAATTCTGCCAGAGGCGCAGATCCTCGGCGAAGAGGCAGAAGCCGAAGATCCCAGCATCATGGGTCGCGTGGCTGAACCCGGCCTCTGCGCGATTATCGATCCGGTGGATGGCACCTGGAATTTTGCCAGCGGCTTGTCCATTTTCGGCTCCATCCTGGCCGTCACAAATGATGGCGAAACCGTATTTGGCCTGCTCTACGACCCGCTCCTGGACGACTGGATCATGGCCACGCGCGGTGGCGGCGCATGGTATTGTCGCCCCGGCGCGGCCCCCCAGCCCATCAGTACGGCGCCTGCGACGACCTTGCCGGAGATGACGGGGTTTTTGGGATTGCACCTCTTCCCGAAACCCCATCAAGCGGAAATCGCTCAGGGCTTCCCAAACTTTCGCCGGATCCTTTCGCTCAGATGCTCCTGCCATGAATATCGAACGCTCGCCACGGGCCGGGTCGACTTCAATATGAACGGTATGCTCAAACCTTGGGACCATGCGGCTGGGGCTCTGGTCATTGAAGAAGCTGGTGGCGTGGCTAAGATGCTGGACGGTCGCCCCTACAAACCGGTGATCACCGAAGGCCACATGCTCACCGCTTCCTGCGAAGAAACCTGGCAGCAAGTCCAAACCTATATGTCCGCGCGTCTGCCGATCCCTGGCATCTGACACGGTCAGGTTTCGCAGTACGCCCCCATCTAAGCGGAATATACTTTCTTATTGGCCAAAATACTTCCGCCGGAGGCACCGCGCGGCACGCGCGGCCACGCCCAACGCCTGACAAGGCCCAAAGGCCGCCGGAAGGGGGCGGGAGCCCTCCCTTCAACCAGAAAACGCGCGGCCAGTGCCGCGCGCATCCCATAGAGCAAACCCCGAATTACTCAGCAGCCATTTGCTGGTGTGCCGGATTGGTTGCAAGCGCCGCCACGGCGGCTCCAACGCCAGCACCAGGGGTGAAGGGGATCCCGGCATCGCGCATGGCCAACTCAACACCGCCCAGATACTGCATCACCATCAGTTCGTTCAAATCGCCCAAATGGCCGATCCGGAAGACCTTGCCTGCCACTTTCGAAAGCCCTGCGCCAAGCGACAGCCCATAGCGATGATAGGCAATCTGGATCACATCATTGGCGTCATGCCCTTCCGGCACCATGATCGCGCTGACCGTATCCGAATGCCATTTGGGTTCCTGCGCACATAGCGACAGACCCCAGGCCGAAACAGCAGCGCGCACGCCCGTGGCCAAGCGGTTATGGCGCGCCCAAACGTTCTCCAACCCTTCGTCCATCAGCATGTCAATTGACGCCCGCAACCCCCGCAGCAAGGTTGTCGCCGGCGTGTAGGGGAAATAGCCCGCCGCATTGGTCTTGATCATGTCGCGGTAGTCAAAGAAGCAGCGCGGCAGTTGCGCCTGATCCGCCATGGAAAGCGCCTTCTGGCTCACACAAACGATCGACAGGCCGGTCGGCAGCATGAAGCCCTTCTGTGACCCCGAAACGGCCACATCCACACCCCACTCATCCATCCGGAATTCGATGGAAGCGATGGAACTGACACCATCCACAAACAACAATGCCGGGTGATTGGTGGCATCCAGCACCTTGCGGACACCGGCCACATCGCTGGTCACACCCGTTGCGGTTTCATTGTGACAGACCAAAACCGCCTTGATCCGGTGATCTGTATCGGCGCGCAGCGCTTCTTCGTACTTATCCAGCGGCGCACCCTGCCCCCAAGGCGTGTCGATCACTTCGACATTCAGGCCGAAGCGCTGGCACATATCGACCCAAAGATGCGAAAACTGCCCGAAAACGGCTGCCAGAACCGTGTCGCCTGGGGAAAGCGTGTTCGCAATCGCACTTTCCCAACCGCCGGTGCCGGAGCCTGGAAAAATGAAAACCTGGCCGGTTTCCGTCATGAAAACCTTCTTCAGATCTTCGAACAGCGGCAGCACCAAATCCGGGAAATCCGGCGCGCGGTGATCTTCCAACGGAACATCCATGGCCTGGCGAATGGTCCAGGGCATGTTGGTGGGGCCAGGTACGGCAAGTCCTTTTTGTCCGGGCATATTCTTCTCCTCGGTGTCTGGTGTGTGCTTTTCTTGGTCTTCTTCAGGCGGCCGCCATGCGGTCCGCATTCGTCTCAAGCCGGGCATCCATGGTCTCGACGGTCCTGTCGATCTCATCGAGCGGCATGTTCAGGGTGTGCGCCAGACGCTGGACCAAACGGTCCACCCGCTCCACATGCGCGGTGCCAGCATCAATGGCGCGAGCCACAGAAGACGGCTTGATCAGGTTCTCTGCGGCCTTGGCATATTTGGCGAACGGCACCTGATCGGCAGGATCCGCACCGAGCCGCGCCGCGATCGCATCAACATGGGCATAGATCCGTTCCGATGCGGCCAGATCGCCATGGACCGCATCGCGGATCGGGCGCACGCCATTGGCCATCACGCAGCGATAATTGCCGGTCAGCAGCATGGACCATTTGGCCAACGGTACGAACAGGCTGTCGAACACTTTCAGCTTCACCGGCACGTCGCTGCCATCCAAAGTCACGGCGGCAATATCGTCCTGCATCTGTGTCAGCATCGCATTCAGGGCAGGGTCGCTGAAACCAGCCGCCTTGAAGTTGGTAGGCAGGCCGACATGCAGTACATTCGCGGCCTCTTCCGGCGGGCGGAAGGCCTGCGGATCGGGGCTGCACAGCGTCACAAGCTCTGGATCGAAGCCGTTCCACACGTCCGGGCAAACGAAGGCATCCCGCAGGGCATCGGCTGCCAGACCCGGAATGCGCTTGAGATAAGGCAGCGGCGGCATGTTCATGATCGAAAGGCACGGGATCCGAGCGCTGGCGATCCGGGCGAGCAAGTCGCGGATCTCTTCACTGCGATATTGCGGCTCCTGCATCGCAAGGCCAACCATGTCATAGCTCGAAACATCAACGGCGGCAGGCGTTGCAGCACTGATTTTCCCGGGCAGAGTGTCCGAACGGATGGCGCGATGGGTCTCTTCTCCGCGCAGTTTGATCCGAACTTCTGTGCCCTGGCTGTTGATCAGGTCTGCCGTGGCGTGGCGGCAGACCAACGTCACATCATGGCCCGCCATGGCGAGCTTGGTCCCCAGAAGTGAGCCATACGAGGCTCCCAAAATCAAAACGCGAAATGCCATACTACGGTTCTCCTTTATCGCAACAGCCCGTAGGCCGTTGGTTCTCCCGAGCCTCTACCTACGCCAAACGTCAGGCAGGACCACACTTTTCGGGTAAATGTGTTATTTGTCGACAAAACATGTTATTCAAATTGTAAATTTGTAAATTCAGGCGAACACGGTGATGGGCAAAACCCTGATCGGGCCGCAACTGCGGCAACTCCGACGCGACAGAAAACAGACCCAACTTGAAATGGCCAAGGCCCTGGGCGTCAGTGCGTCCTACATCAATCTGCTGGAAAACAATCAGCGGTCGCTGTCTGTTCAGATGCTGATGGCGCTCAGCGATGCCTACGATGTGGACTGGCGCGCCCTGACCCAGGATGACACCGCCAATCGGGTCGGCGATCTACGGGCCGCTATGTCGGACCCTCTGTTCGATGACGCGCCGGATCTGGCCGAACTTCGCGGCGCGGTGGAACATGCGCCGAAATTGGTGGACTGCTTTCTGCATCTCTATCGGGGTCACCGCGCGGCGCTCGACAAGATGATGCGCCTGGATGGGATGGGGAAGGCAACCGACCTTTTGCGAGCCTCGCCCGAGACGTTAATCCACGACTATTTCCGCAATCATTCCAACCACTTTCCGGAACTGGAACATGCCGCAGATAGCCTGCGCAAGGGGCGCGCGGTTGAGCCAGAAGCGCTCTACGGGCTGCTCCGAACGCGCCTGACCAGCCGGCACGGTTTGGATGTGCGCACCGCCCCGATTGACGAAATGAACGACGCGCTTCGGATCTATGATGAAGACAGCCGAATGCTGCTGCTCAGCCAAGCCCTGAACCACGAAAACCGGGTCTTTCAGTTGGCCCACATGATCTGCCTGATCGAGTTTTCAGATCTGCTGGATTCCCTGTTGGACGGGTCCGGCATTGGCCCGGGTGCAGGCCTTGCCCGGATCCGCGTGGAAATGGCCAACTATTTCGCCGGAGCCGTGATGATGCCCTATGGTCCCTTCCTGGAGGCGGCGGAGCGCAATAACTACGACCTCGACCGGATCGCCAGCGTCTTCGATGTCAGTTTTGAACAGGTCTGCCACCGCCTGACCACCCTGCAACGGGATGGCGCCCAGGGCGTGCCGTTCTTCTTCCTGCGCGTCGACCGGGCCGGCAATGTGACGAAGCGGTTCAACTCGACCTCGTTCCAGTTGGCCGAATATGGCGGCGCCTGCCCTGTCTGGAATATCCATACGGCTTTTTCCAACCCCGGCGTTGTGGTGCCGCAATTTGTGGAACTGCCCGATGGCGGGCGGTTCTTTACCATCAGCCGGACGGCGCACAGGCCGGTCTTTAGTCAGGAAACGCAAGACAGGCGGCTGATCCTGGCCCTTGGCTGCGAACTTCGCCATGCCCATCGGATCAGCTATGCCAGGGGCTATGAAACCGACCGCGAAGCCATCTTCGGCAAGATCGGGATCAACTGCCACCTGTGCCAGCGACAGGATTGCGCTCAGCGGGCCCACCAACCCATGCTGTTTGACCTGCAACTGGACGCAAACCGCCGCGGAAGCTCGCGCTACGACACGTCTGCCGGACGAGACGAAACAGGCCAAACCTAAAATGGCGCGGCAGGCGACGGCTGCCGCGCGTAGGAGCTTTACTCTGCTGGACTTGGGCCGCGCAGTTGGTTCCGAACCACCTTCACCAGCGGCAACAGGATCAGAATGATCGCGATCACCGTAATCGGCCCTGCAATCGGACGCGTGAAGAAGATGCTGACATCGCCATCGGAAAAGAGCAGCGACTGGCGCAGCTTGGGTTCCGCAATCGGCCCGAGCACGATGGCAAGAACCGCAGGTGCCAACGGGTAGTCAAGCACCCGCAGGAAGAACGCCCCAAAGCCCACCAGCACCATCAGCCAAACATCGTAGATGTTCTGGTACGCAGCATAGACGCCGACCAGGCTCAGCACAAAGATCACCGGCGCAAGAATGGTGAACGGCATCCGCAACACCCACAGGAACAGTGGGATGAAGGCCAGATTCACGAGCAGCGCAATGACGTTGGAGATGTAGAAGCTACCCACCAACGGCCAGACGAAATCTGGCTGATCGCTGAACAGAAGCGGCCCCGGCTGAAGTCCCCAAATGACCATTCCCGCAAGCAGGACGGCCGTAGTTGGCGAGCCCGGAATGCCAAGAGTCATCATTGGCAGCATCGCCCCGGTCGAGGCGGAATTGTTGGCCGCCTCCGGTGCCGCGACACCATCGACCGAACCGCGCCCGTATTCCTCCGGATTGCTGGAGGTCATTTTGGCCACGCCGTAGCTCATCAATGATCCCGGCGTTGCCCCGGCGGCGGGCAAGATACCCACGAAGAAGCCTAGGAGCGAACCGATCGTGGTGCCTTTCCACGCTTCCGGGAAAGACCGGATACTGGCCATGACGCGGGCGAAGCTGACCTTCACCTCGGACATGCTGGTGCCGCCACGGGAGGAGTTGATCGTCCAGATCATCTCGCCGATGCCGTAGACCCCGATGGCCAGAACCAGAAACTGGATGCCCCGGCTGAACCACTGGTTCGCTGTCTGGGTCGCCGCATCGCCGAAGGCCCATGTCAGTTCCGATCCAAAGATCAGACGCGGCTCGCCGGAGACGATGTCAAAGCCGACCGTCGCGACGACCAATCCGAAGCAGATCGAGAAGATGGTTTTCGGGATATCGTCGCCGCCCAACCCGACAAAGGTTGCGAAGGCCAGCAGCATCAGTGCGAAGATCTCAGGATCGCCGAACTGTAGTGCCACGTTGGCCAAGGGCGGTGCGAACGCCGTAAACAGGATGTTTGATACCGTTCCACCGACAAAGGACGCCACAGCCGCAACAACCAGGGCCCGGTCCGCCTGCCCTTTTAACGCGAGCGGTCGCCCATCGAACGTTGTGGCCACCGCCGTTGACGCCCCGGGTATCCCAAGCGTGATCGATGAGATCGCCCCGCCATACATGGCGCCGTAGTAGATCGCCGCAAGGAAGATCATTGGCGACGTGGCCGACCCCGTGGCCTGCTGAATGACAAAGGTGAAGGGCAACAGAATCGCCACCCCGTTGACAGATCCCAACCCCGGCATGGCGCCCACAAAGAGCCCGACAACAACACCAAGGATGGCAAGACCAAGATTGAGCGGCTCGAGTGCCGTCAAAATCCCTGACCCTAGTTGAATGAGAACATCCATTAGTTCTTTCCAATCATCTCAATGGGTTGTCGACATCACAGGAAGATATCGTAGAGCGGCAGGAACAGCGGTTCGAGATACCCTTTCGGCAGTACGATCCGCATCGCCACATCGAAAAAGAAAAACGATATCACGGGCAACGCCACCGAAATAGCTAAGCTGGTGGTCCACCTATGACGGCCCAAGACCAACAAATAATACAACATAAACAAGAAGATAGCGCCGTAGAACCCGGCAAAGTAGATCATGATCAGAAAGCCGATCAGCCCGCCGCCGACCAATATCAACTGCAGACGGCCATATTCATCCAGGAACGGTTCCGTTGATTGTGATGGAGGAGATGTGCGGCGTATGCCGTTCACAAAAATCCAAATACAGCAAATCAGCATCACAGCCGACAGCCAGAATGGCCAAAAGCCACTGCCTGGCCCCTCACCTTCGATGAAGCCGACATTGGCAAACCGACCGACATCAGGGTTCCAAGCCGGTGGTTCACCCGCCTTCCACATAAAATACAGCGACATCACCCCTAACAACACAGCCGTGACTAGTTCGGCTTTGCGCATTGTAAGTCTCCTATCCCAGCCGTTTTGGCTGTCTTCCACCCCACCGCTACCCAGCGTACCCCGTAAATCGGGCCGTCCCCACGACCCTGATGTCTCGCATCACTGCCAAAAGGCACATCAACGCCGACAGCTAAGCACAAACCTGCTCTCGAACGCAGATGTGTATCAGCCGCCCAGGCTTTGACCCTCTGTCAGACCCACCGCAATGGCCCATTCGGAGGCAGGTTGCTTGCCACCGCCCTCGGGCCGGACCCGTTTCACTCGAATGCGTCCGCCTTCCCCTTGAACCACAATCCCATCGGCATCAACGGTCACGATCTCGCCAGGCGTCCCGGTGCCGTCCAGATGCGCACTGTCATAGATCTGCAATGTCTGGCCATCGTGGGTTGTCCAGGCGCCAGGCGCCGGATTGGCCGCCCGGATCTTGTTATACGTCGTTTGTGACGGCTCTGACCAATCGATCGCCGCCGCCTTCTTCTTGAACCAACTTTCGTAGGATCCGTCGTCAAGCCGTTGATCATGCTTGATAATCACACCTGCCTTGACCAGTTCCAGCCCCTCGATCATGGCGTCAACACCCATCGGGAACAGCTTCTTGAAGTAAACATCGCCCAATGTCTCATCCGGCCCGATGTCGCACGTCTTTTGCAGCATGATCGGGCCTTCATCCAACCCATCATCGGGCCAGAAGATCGTCAGCCCGGTGCGGGATTTGCCCATGGCAATGGGCCAATTGATCGAGGATGGACCCCGATGCATCGGGCAGAGCGACGGGTGATACTGGAAGGTCCCGTATTTCGGCGCATCCCGCACAGCTTCCGGCACGAACAGCAGCACATAGGCCATCATGCAGACATCCGCGTTGAAGCTTTGCATCAATTCCAACGCTTCCGGCGTTTTCCAACTGTCCGGCTGGTGCAGCGGCAAGCCCTTTTCTCGCGCCAGATCGGCCAGCGGATCGGGCCGCCCTTCCTTTTCCGGCGCGCAGCACACCGCCACCACGTCTTCGCCCCGTTCGAGCAGTTTCTCCAATACGGCGCGACCAAACGCCTGTTGGCCATGTACGACAATGCGCATCCGGGGCCTCCTCTTTCCAGTTGTCCTTGGCGCGCCAGTCTTCAGCCGCCTGCGCCCTTCGTTCGTTACTCTGCAGCCATTTTGTTGACGTCGCCCACGGCGCCAGATGCCACGATCCGGTCCAGATCATCGCCGTCATAGCCGAGCACCTGTTGCAGGATCTCTGTCGTATGTTCGCCCAAAAGCGGTGACCGGACGACCTCAACCGGGCTGTCGCTCAGCTTAATGGGGCAGCCCACCGACACATATGTGCCGCGTTCGGGATGCTCGACATCGACAATCGTGCCTGTCTTGCGCAGGCCGTCATCATCCATGATCTCTTTCGTGGACAGGATCGGCCCCACAGGAATATCCAGCGGATTGCAGATATCCATGACCTCAAACTTGGTCTTGGTCATTGTCCAGGCTTCGATCGCATCAAAGATTTCGTTCAGCTTATCAAGGCGTTCTGGCGGGGTCTTGTAGCCATCGGCCTCTTTCCATTCGGGCTTGCCGATCACATCGCAGATCTTTTGCCAAACGGCGGCCTGGGTGATGAAGTAGGTGTAGGCATTGGGATCTGTCTCCCAACCCTTGCACTTCAGAATGCGGCCCGGTTGCCCGCCACCGCTGTCGTTGCCTGCGCGCGGCGTGGCCTCACCGAATTCGATGCCCTCCCCGAACTGGCTGTATTCCTTCAACGGTCCGGCGGCTAGGCGCTGCTGGTCGCGTAGCTTCACCCGGCACAGGTTCAGCACGCCATCCTGCATGGGCGCCAGGACCTTCTGACCCCGGCCCGACTTTTCGCGCTGGAACAAGGCCGTCACGATGCCAAGCGCCAGATGCAAGCCGGTGCCACTGTCACCGATCTGCGCCCCCGTGACCAAAGGCGGGCCATCGAGGAACCCTGTTGTCGAGGCCGCACCGCCTGCACACTGCGCGACGTTTTCATAGACCTTGCAATCCTCGTACTTGCCAGGGCCAAAGCCCTTGACCGAGGCCATGATCAAGCGCGGGTTGATCTCTTGGATCCGCTCCCAGCTAAAACCCATCCGATCCAGCGCGCCTGGCGCAAAGTTTTCAACCAGCACATCGCAGGTCTCAATCAGGCGCGTCAGGACTTCCTTGCCGGTTTCGTTCTTCGAATTCAGCTCAATCGACCGCTTATTGTGGTTGAGCATCGTGAAGTAGAGACTGTCGGCCCCGGGCACGTCCACCAGCTGCTTGCGGGTCGCATCACCGACACCGGGCCGTTCCACCTTGATCACATCGGCGCCAAGCCAGGCGAGCAACTGCGTGCAGGTCGGGCCCGACTGTACATGGGTGAAATCGAGGATCTTAACTCCGTCGAGGGCTTTCATATCGATACTCCTGTGACTGACAGGGGGAAATTTTGTAGCGGCATCAAGACTTTGACACAACGCTTTGTGGGTTCAGGTTGCCGATGCGACCACTTTCGGTACCGGCTTCCGGGTCGATCATGGCGTTAACCAGCGTGGGCTTGCCGCTATCCATGGCTTCTGCCACCGCGCGGGACAGCTCATCCGGGTTCCGGGCTGTCACGCCGACGCCGCCGAAGGCCTGCATCATCAGGTCGTACTGGCTGTCTTTGACAAAGACGGTCGTGCCCGGGTCACGGCCCGTCGGGTCCGTGTCAGTACCGCGATAGATCCCGTTATTGTTAAAGACCACCACGCAAACCGGCAGATTGTACCGGCAGATCGTTTCGATCTCCATGCCCGAGAAGCCGAAGGCACTATCACCTTCCACCGCCAGCACCGGCTGGCCGGTTTCAATGGCCGCCGCAACGGCAAAGCCCATCCCAATACCCATCACACCCCAGGTGCCCACATCCAGGCGCTTGCGCGGTTTGTGCATGTCGATGATGGAACGGGCAAAATCGAGCGTGTTCGCCCCTTCATTCACCAGAATCGCGTCAGGGCGATCTGCTATGACCTTCTTAAGCGCTCCAAGAGCGCCGTGGAAGTCCATGGGATCATTGTTGTTTTGCAGCTTGCTTGCCATCCGGCCGACATTGGTTTCGACCTTTGTTTTGATCGCGCCGGTCCAAGCCTCGGGCGGTTTCGCCCAGTCGTCGCCGATCCCATCAAGCAGGGCCCCGACGCAGGATTCGATATCCCCCACCAGAGGTGCCGCGATTTCGACGTTGCTGTCCATTTCGCGGGGTTCAATGTCGATCTGGATGAATTTCTTGCGGCCCTCGCCCCAAGTCTTGCCCTTCCCGTGGGACAGCAGCCAGTTGAGCCGCGCGCCGATCATCACGACCGTATCGCTTTCCTTCAGCGCCAGCGACCGCGCGGCCCCTGCCGATTGCGGATGCGTGTCGGGCAGCAGACCCTTCGCCATACTCATGGGCAGATAGGGGATGCCAGTCTTTTCCACGAAGCTGCGGATCAGCTCGTCAGCCTGTGCATAGGCCGCGCCTTTGCCCAGAATAATCAAGGGCTTCTCGGCCTCTTTCAACAGGCTCAGCGCCCGGTCCACCGCATCTTGTGCAGGGCGTTGCGCTGGCGCGGCGTCGATCACCTGCACCAGGCTTTCTGCCCCTGCTGCTGCATCCATCACCTGGCCCAGCAACTGCGCGGGCACATCCAGGTAAACCCCACCAGGACGCCCCGAAACGGCTGCACGAACCGCGCGTGCCACACCGATCCCGATATCTTCGGCATGCAAGATCCGGTATGCGGCCTTACAAAGCGGCTTGGCGATGGCCAACTGGTCCATCTCTTCATAGTCGCCCTGCTGCAAGTCCACGATCTCGCGCTCTGACGAGCCGGAAATCAGGATCATCGGGAAACAGTTGGTATTGGCGTTGGCCAAGGCCGTCAGCCCGTTCAGAAATCCGGGGGCAGATACGGTCAGACACACGCCAGGCTTCTTCGTCAGATACCCCGCGATGGCCGCAGCATTCCCGGCATGCTGTTCGTGCCGGAACGACACCACCCGCATCCCTGCCGCTTGCGCCATCCGGCCCAGATCCGTGATCGGAATGCCAGGCACATTATAGATTGTCTCAACACCATTCAGTCGAAGCGCATCGATCAACAGGTGAAACCCGTCGGTCAAAGGGCCTTGCGCTTCGCTTGTCTCGTTTGTTGCAACCGTCACATTCATGTCCGGTTCCTCCCGTCTTATGAGCTTATGCCCTGCCGTATTTCCAATTCCGTCCAGGTGCCGCGAATATGGTCGTGCAAACGCATTGTATGGTCCCGCACCAACCGTGAGGCCGCCGTGGCATCCCGCGTTTCCAACGCTTCGATGATACTCATGTGATCCGCCACCGAACGCGCGGCGCGGTCATCTTCCCGCATCGTCCGCCGGCGCACTGCGTGCATATGCACAAACAAACTGTCCGCCATGGTCTTGAGCAGACCACAGCCTGACATTTCCAGTATTAACTGGTGAAACTTGATATTGGCCTCGGAATATTCTGCCAGGTCAGCCCGCGCGCTATCGGCGCTGTGCCGCATCGCGTGCCGCCTAAGCCGGGTCAAAGCGGCGTCACTGGCCCGCGCCGCCGCGAGTTCCGCAGCCATGCTTTCCAGCGCCGCCCAGGCCACCACCATCTCCAGAATTTCCGTCAGCGACTTCCGCCGAACAAAGACCCCTTTGCGGGCCTGAATATCCAGAAACCCGTCCTGTTCCAGCCGAGCCAAAGCCTCCCGCAAAGGTGTGCGGGAAATACCCAGTTGATCCGCGAGTTTGCGTTCGTCCAGCCGCAGGTCCGCATCCTCATCATAGATATTCATATTGATGATCGCCTCGCGAAGGATCTCGTACAGATGATCCTTCAGCGTGAAGTTCGTGGCGATTGGCTTCAATTTCATGGGTGCAGGTTCGGCTCGTCCTGGTTCTCTGGTATACCATAGACCAGATTGGGCAGGTGGCAAGCCTCTCCCGGCGGCAACGGGGCGGAACCGCGCATGGCCCGCACAAAACCTGCGCGCGCATCCATTCGTCATCAAACAGTTGCATCCCCCTGATTTGTCTGCGCGCAACGCAAACGGAGGATTGAAATGACCCCACCTGTAATCGGAGCGGCCCTGTCGGTCGAAACGCTCGAAACCTACCGGGACTGGCTCCTGGAAAAGAACCGCGACCTGGAATTACAGAGCTTTTTCACTGCCGATGTTCTGAACGGCGATTGGCAGCCCATCGCCGACCGCGCAAAGGCGCTACTCGACGGCTATACCGGTCGCCTCGGCATCCATGGGCCATTCTGGGGCTTTACCATCCACACCAAGGATCCCGATGTTCGCACGATTGTGGCCAAACGGATGGATCAGGCACTGGATGTTTGCGCCGCGGTTGGCGCCACCCAAATGGTGATACATTCTCCTTTTTCAACGTGGGATTACAACAACTTCGGCAATAATGATAATGCGATGGAACAGGTCATCGCCGACACCCACGCCGCCATCGGAGCAGCGGTCAAACGGGCTGAAGATCAAGGCGTTGTGCTGGTTGTGGAAAATATCGAAGACATCAACCCCGAGCACCGCAAAGAGCTGATCCAGAGCTTCGATTCAGAGGCAATCCGGCTGTCGATTGATACTGGCCATGCCCACTATGCCCATGGATCAACCGGCGCCCCGCCCGTCGACTATTTCGTCAAATCAGCCGGCGAGCACCTGAACCATATCCATTTGCAGGATGCTGACGGGTTCGCTGACCGGCATTGGTCTATCGGCGAAGGCACGATCCGTTGGCCTGCGGTGTTTCGCGCCATTGGTTCTTTGACCGTCAAGCCGCGCCTGATCCTGGAATTGCGGGACCATGGCAAGATCCCAGATTCCATGGCCTATCTTGAGGCCCAAGGCCTCGGGCAATGAGCCCCAACGCTTTCGACTACCTGACCGGCGCGTGGCAGAGCAAACCTGCCCCGCACCCGGCTGCCGTTGGGCAAAAGTTCACTCCAGAAGGCGCGCCGATCTCCTGTCCGGGCAGCACGACGCTGTGCCATATTGATCGCGCCTCACCGGCACATGCCAGCCTGGTACGGGCCCAACAGACCTTGCGGGACGGACCGCATGCAGGTGCATTTACATTCCTGCCCCCCGCCAGCTTCCATATGACAGTTTTTGATGGCGTGATCTCCACCCATCGGGCCGCACCTGCCTGGCCCGCTCATTTGGCGACCGATCTGCCGATGGACACAGTGACAGATGATCTGTTGCCCCGCGTCCAAGCCCTCGCCCTGCCCCAACAATTCACGATCCGACCTGTTCAGCTATTCGCGGGTTTCAGTTTGCAGGTCGCAGGCAATGGCCGGGAAGATGAAGATGCCCTGCGCGACGCCCGGGACAGCTTGTCCGATGCGATGGCCTTTCGCCGACCAGACCATGACGCCTACAGATTTCACATCACGTTTGGGTACCTGCTCCGCTGGCTCACGCCCGACGAAGCCAATGCTGTCATCGCGCTGTCTGACGCCGTGTTCGCCACTTTGACCGCTGAGGTAAAAGACCTTACAATCGGCCCGATCGAGTTTTGTGCCTTTGATACCATGCATCATTTCGAACCTTTGGCCGTGTTGACCTAAATGACCGAT
>JBCBGY010000019.1:0-11236 GCA_038526275.1 Pseudomonadota bacterium
AGCAGGGTGTCGAAAGCGATTAGACAGCCTTGCGTCGTTCCATGGTGCCCCGTGCCGAACGCCATGGCTGCTTCAATCAGCAGTCCAATTCGGTCGGCTGGCACCGTTTCAGCATCGTGGCTCCCGTACAGGTAAAACCGCCCGGCTTCGACCGGGGATAATTCGCGGCGCACCTTTGCCACCCAATCCGTTTCCGGCAACTCGGACACGGCGAACGGCCTGGCGCCATGGGCTGCGGCCAGCAGCGATAAGCCAATTTCATCTGGCGCTTCCGTGAAATAGGCCCCGACCTCCCAGAAGCCGCTGCCATCTTCGACCAGAAAGACGCCAACACCCGTTGGCGAAGGGTCGAGATCTTCCACTGCGGCGCCAAGCATATTGGCCTGAGCTTCGTCTGGAAGTGTGGTCAGTGCGGTGAATGTCGGCATATCGGCGATCCTCGAGACAGATCGCTGACCTATGCCGAAAGAGGTTTACGGGAAAGCCCGAATTTAGGCGACCGAGGCTCCGGTTCCGATTGGGCAGGTCACGCCGGTCCCCCCGATACCACAATATCCGTTAGGGTTCTTTGCCAGATATTGCTGATGATAATCCTCAGCGAAGAAAAAATCCGGAGCCGGAACGATCTCCGTTGTGATTACGCCATAGCCAGCGTTGCTGAGCTTTGGCGCGAACATCTGCTTACTGGCTTCGGCTGCCACCTGATGGGCGTCTGAATAGGTATAGATGCCAGAACGGTACTGCGTGCCGCGATCGTTGCCCTGGCGCATGCCTTGGGTCGGATCATGTCCTTCCCAGAACACCTTCAGAAGAGCGTCGTAACTGATCACACTCGGATCATACACAACCCGTACCACCTCATTGTGGCCGGTTTGACCTGTGCAGACTTCCTGGTAGGTCGGGTTCGGCGTGTGACCTGCCGCATAACCGACCATCGTGAGCCAAACACCGTCCAACTTCCAAAACATCCGCTCAACGCCCCAAAAGCAGCCCATCCCAAACATGGCTGCCTCAAGTCCCTCGGGCACATCAAGGTTTAGGGGACGCCCTGACACGTAGTGCGTCTGCGCCGTCGGAATGGCTTTTGGACGACCCGGCAGGGCATCCTCGGGGGAAACCATCTCCAATTTGTTACGGCTCAGCATGAACATGTCAGTTTTCCTTTCGCATTGATTTCCCTCAGTAATATAGGGCAGACGGGAGGTATTACTAGCTACTCGGCAGCGCTAAATACAGGCTTACGGTTCAGCACCGTTTCGTGCCCTGGGCTGGGATGCCGCGGAATCAACAGGGCCAAAATCAATGATATCGTGGCCATGCCAGCCGCCAGGACAAAAACCCCTCCCGGCGACGTCAGCCAAAGATAACCTAATGCCGCTGGTAAGAAAACAGCCGCGATGTGGTTGATCGTAAAGGCGACGGCAGCCGTTGGGGCGATATCGGCAGGGTCGGCGATTTTCTGGAAGTAGGTTTTCAGCGCCAGGGCGAGCGCAAAGAAGATGTGGTCGAGCACATACAGAGCCGCCGCCAGTACCACGCCCCAACCAAAGAAATAGATCCCGCCATAGGCGAGAAACACCGCGATCAGCCCGACATATTCAAAGGCCAAGGCATTGCGTTCGCCGAAATGCGCAACCGCCTTGCCCATCAGTGGCGCGCAAATGATGCTTACAACGAGGTTGACTAGCAACAGCGCCGTGACTTCATCCACCTCAAATCCAAAGCGTTCAACCATCATAAAGCCGGCAAAGACCAGGAAGATCTGGCGTCGCGCCCCCGACATGAACTGCAGGGCGTAATACAACCAGTACCGGCCCCGCAGAACGAATTCCTTGCGCTGTGGATGTGGCGCTTCGAACTGGGGGAAGGCGATCATGCAATAGACGGCGATGGCCACCGTCAGAAGACCGGACGCCATGAAGACCAGGTTAAAGCTAAGCCCCAAGGCTTTCCAGGTCAGGTAAATCAGTACGTACACGATCAAGGTTGCGGCGGATCCGGCGGCCATCAGCCAGCCAAGCACTTGTGGTGCCTTGTCTTTTTCGATCCATTGCAATTGGAGCGACTGATTTACCGTCTCATAATAGTGAAAGCCGATAGAACTGAGCATCGTAACTGCCAGGATGCCCCCAAGTGACGGAAACCAGGCGGTCACCGCGGTGGCGGCGCCAAGCAGAGCCAGCGATACAAGCCCCAGCACCTGTTCTCGCATCACCATGATGATGGCGATTACCCCGATGGCGAGAAAGCCAGGGATCTCCCGCACCGTGTGCAGCCATCCATTATGAGAGCCATTAAAGCCGCCGACCTCGATGACAAAATTGTTCATCAGCGCCGACCATGTTGCGAATGCAATCGGCATGGCGGCCGCTGTTAGGAACAGCAGGGCCAAGGGTCGCCTCCAAATCGGGAAAGCGACCGCATCTTGCAATCGAACAATCTTCATCGTTCGGCAGTACGCCCATTTCGGTGCGAGAGCAATTCTGATGGGGAAAAGGCGCCGACGGGTTTGTCGGCACCTGTCCGGTCTTAGGCGAGGCTTTCGTCGATCCCTTTGCAGGCCTCAACCAACCCCTTCACGGCATTGACTGAGTTATCGAACATCTCCTGTTCATCCTTGTTCAGCGAAATGTCGACGATCCGTTCGATTCCGCCAGCACCAATCACGGTCGGCACACCGACATACATGCCTTTCAGCCCAAGCGCGCCGTCAACGTAGGCCGCAGAAGGCAGCACGCGTTTTTGGTCTTTCAGATACGCTTCGGCCATTTCGATGGCCGACGTTGCCGGCGCATAGTAGGCAGAACCAGTTTTGAGAAGGCCCACAATCTCGGCCCCACCATCGCGGGTCCGCTGCACAATGGCGTCCAACTTATCCTGCGTCGTCCACCCCATAGAGACCAAGTCCGGCAACGGAATGCCTGCAACGGTGGAGTAACGCGTCAGTGGCACCATTGTGTCGCCGTGGCCGCCTAGGACGAAGGCCGTCACGTCACGCATGGAAACATTGAATTCCAGGCTCAGGAAGTGGCGGAAGCGCGCACTATCCAGAACACCGGCCATGCCACAAACCTTCGCATGGGGCAGACCTGAGAATTCTCTAAGCGCCCAAACCATGGCGTCGAGCGGATTCGTGATGCAGATCACAAAGGCGTTGGGCGCATTGTCTCGAATGCCTTCGCCAACTGCCTTCATCACCTTTAGGTTAATGCCGAGAAGGTCATCACGGCTCATTCCGGGCTTACGCGGAACGCCGGCAGTGACGATGCACACATCGGCTCCGGCGATATCCCCATAGTCAGTTGTGCCTTTGAGTAGCGCGTCGAAACCCTCAGATGGGCCGCTTTCCGCGATGTCGAGCGCCTTGCCCTCTGGCGTGCCTTCGGCAATATCGAACAGGACCACGTCACCTAACTCCTTCATGGCAGCTAGGTGAGCAAGGGTACCGCCGATCTGACCGGCGCCGATGAGGGCAATCTTGGGTCTGGCCATTGATTCATGTCCCGGGATTGTTGCGTTTGGACACGTTGCTAGCCATTCGGGGAGACCGGTGCAAGCAACCGGGCTGTAGGAACCTCACCCCTTCAAAGGTTCTTGCGTCAGCCAGATGTAAAACGAAAAGCGGTTGCAGGCGGGGATTGCTAAGGTCGTATTGCGTATGCAGCCAGTTGTAACGCCTACCAAATATGCCACACGGCAGTGGTTGTTGATGATTGGTGTCAGTCGTCGTCTCTGGTAAATTGCTACTCTGGGGCGTTTATGCGCACAGGTATTGGTACCAGAACGCACTTTTTGCGATCACTTCGGCTATGCAGATCATAACGTTATTCAACTTGCCCGGAACGAAGACAGCAGTCCTGGCAGATCCGATCTTTACAAAGTCTAAGCGTCGTTTTCGCCGGATGGGACGAGTTCTTCTTTAAGCGCCTCAAATGCCCGGCCGCTGGCGACCAGGCAAGTCATCCCGGTCGGCATGGTAACCGTAATGGTCCAAGTCCCTGTTTCAGCGGAAGCAAATACTTCGACAACGGCATTGTTGGCACCCAGGCCCATGGATTGGCGAGTTTCGCCGTATCCGTCGTTCAACCGTTCGACCACTTTTGCACGATCCGCACAATTCCGCACGTTCTGGGCCTCGACACCGGTCGCTGCCAACACGAGCAAGCCGACCGCCATAAAAGCAAGTTCTTTCATAGTCCGTTCCTTTCAACTGGGGCTTTGCCCACTGGGTCTGCTCGGCCGGACACGGAAGCGTTCTTCGGTTTTGGACTTTTCTCCAATTGGCCCTTGGTCTGAGCCCGACACAGGTGTGAATGCTGCGCCTGAAGGACTTAAATGAAGTTAATGGTGCGTGCGATTGTTCCGCCGCACGGCAGTAGTGATTTAAAGTTTGCGTACAATTGTTGCGGCGACGGCGATAGCAAGCCCTTAATCTTGCGCTGCTACTCAGGGCGTGATTGCTGACCAC
Organism: Pseudomonadota bacterium; assembly: GCA_038526275.1. GTDB lineage: Bacteria > Pseudomonadota > Alphaproteobacteria > Rhodobacterales > Rhodobacteraceae > 188UL27-1. The sequence goes on from JBCBGY010000019.1 coordinate 4,469, forward strand.
AATCGTTGCCTCGGGGAAAGAATCATGCATCAGGCCGCGCGCCCGTACCGTTCCACATTGTACATTCCCGGCTCGAAAACCCGTGCGCTGGAGAAGGCGCGCACGCTTTCTGTTGATGCAATCATTTTCGACTTGGAAGATGCGGTTGCGGTCGAAGAGAAAGAAAATGCACGATCATTACTTTCTGGCGAATTGATCAAAGGAGGCTATGGGCCACGGGCCAGTATCGTTCGGGTCAATGGTCTCGATACGCCATGGGGAGAAGGCGATCTTGAAGCGATGGCCGAAGTCGGCCCGGATGCGATTCTGTTGCCGAAGGTAGAATCGGTTGAGCAGATCGCCAGGGTCGCCCAGCATTTGCAGAGCAATCTCAAATGCGCTGACACTATGATTTGGGCCATGATGGAAACACCAAAGGGCATCCTGAATGCTCCGGCACTGGCCAGCGCCGATCGGATGGGTGGTTTCGTGTTGGGCACCAACGATTTGGCGAAAGATCTTGGGAGCCGTTTTTGTGCGGATCGGCTTCCTTTACAGATGTCGCTACAGACTTGCCTTCTGGCCGCTCGGGCCTCCGGCATTGCTTGTCTTGACGGTGTGTATAACGCGTATCGCGATGAAGATGGTCTGCGCGCCGAATGTATCCAGGGGCGGGACCTCGGAATGGATGGTAAAACACTCATTCACCCGGCCCAAATTGCCATCGCAAATGAGATTTTCGGACCGACCCAGGAAGAGATCGAACTGGCACACCGACAGATTTCTGCGTTCGAAAGTGCCCGCGCCCGTGGAGAGGGCGTTGCGGTGGTCGATGGCTCGATTGTAGAAAACCTGCATGTTGAGACTGCCCAAGCTACGCTAGATAAGGCAAAAGCCATATCGGAGCTTGAAGCAGAGGCGGGGTAAATGGGGTTTCTACTTCTTATTTTGGGGTTGTTCCTTTGGACGGGCGCCCACTATTTCAAGCGGCTCGCACCGGACAGGCGCGCTGCGCTGGGCGACAAGGGCAAAGGCATTGTTGCTGCGTTGCTTTTTCTCAGCCTGCTTTTGATGATTTTTGGATATCGCTGGTCGGCTTTCATCCCGATCTGGTCTCCGCCGAGTTTCTTTACCCATATCAATAACCTGTTGATGGTCTTCGCAGTTGTTCTGTTCGGGATGAGCGCCACCACCGGGCGCCTGCGGGGCCGGATGAGGCACCCGATGCTTGCAGGGGTGAAGGTTTGGGCCTTCGCACACTTGCTGGTAAACGGAGATCTCGCCTCCATCCTGCTCTTCGGAGGACTGCTCGCATGGGCCGTCGGATCCGTCATTTTGATCAACCGATCGGAAACATGGGATCGCCCGGAGCCCGGAGAGGCGAAAGGAGACGTGAAACTCGCTGTGATCTCGGTTGTGGTTTACGCCGCAATCGTCGGGCTGCACATTTTGGCTGGGGTATATCCTTTTGGCTGAGACGATTCTTTACAGGTTTCTTACAGAAGACGACACTTCGGCATTCTGTCACAAGGTCACTCAAGCCCTGTCAGAAGGGTGGCAGCTTTACGGAAACCCCACCTATGCTTTTGACGCCAGCAATGGCGTGATGCGATGTGGCCAAGCCGTGACCAAAGAAATCGACCGCCCGTATGAGGCCCACAAATCCCTGGGCGCGCAGGGGCGTTCATGACCAAAACCTTCAAAGGCAGGTTCTTCGAAGACTACGCTGTCGGAGATGAGCTGAAGCATGCCGTTCCCCGAACGGTGACTGAGGGGGAGCGGGCACTTTATCACGCACTATATCCCGCACGCCACGCGTTGGCGTCATCTGACATGTTCGCCAAATCCTGCGGCCTACCGCGTTCCCCCGTCGATGACCTGATCACCTTCCACACCGTCTTTGGCAAAACAGTGCCTGACGTTTCACTCAATGCCGTCGCCAATTTGGGCTATGCTGAGGGCCAGTTCTTGCAGCCGGTCTATCCCGGCGACACAGTCTCAGCGTCTTCCGAAGTCATTGGACTGAAAGAAAATTCCAGCGGGAAAACCGGCATTGTCTGGGTTCGTACGGACGGAAGAAATCAGCGCGGTGAACCGGTGTTGCGCTATGTTCGATGGGTCATGGTCCGAAAAGGGGATGTTTCTGCCCCCACCCCCAAGACGGTTGCCCCAGACCTCAGTGAAGTCGTTGCGCCCGATCAACTTACCTTGCCCGAAGGACTGGATTTCGGCGACTACAACTTCGGTGAGTCTGGCGACACGCACCGATGGGGCGACTATGACATTGGGGAGTTCATCGACCATGTGGACGGCTCCACTGTTGAAGAAGCCGAGCACATGCTTGCAACCCGGCTTTGGCAAAACACGGCCAAGGTTCATTTTGATGCAACATACCGGGAAGACGGCCGACGACTGATCTATGGTGGGCATGTCCTGTCCCTTGCCCGAGCCTTGTCATTCAACGGTTTGGCCAATGCACAGATAATCTCTGCGATAAACGGCGGCGCCCATGCCAATCCCTGCTTTGCCGGAGATACGGTGCGGGCCTGGTCCGAGGTTTTGGACAAGACCGAGACCGAAAATCCCTCAATCGGGGCGCTTCGTCTTCGGTTGGTCGCCACCAAAGGCGGACCCTTCAAGCTTCGCGGTGATGACGGAAAGTATTTGCCCGATGTCCTTTTGGATTTTGACTATTGGGTCCTGATGCCGCGTTAAGCTTTTGGGGCAGACCAACGGTAATTTGTTCACCGATGCGACGACGGAGAGTTTAAATCTTTAAACAATTACCTCTATGCTGGGGTAATGCGCTCACTCCTTTTTTGCATCTGTCTCACAGTCCCGCAAAGCCTGCAGGCTTGTGATCTAGCCATTGCGTTCGCGGTGGATGTGTCCGGATCGGTCAGCCCCAGCGAATATCAGATCCAAATGACGGGTCTGGCCAATGGCTTGCGCGATAGTGTGGTGTCCGAAGCTCTTGTCCGGGCTCAAGCTGCCGTTACCGTTGTTCAATGGACCGGCAGTTCACGACAGGCAGTTTCAATACCATGGACCCGCGTTCGGTCCCACGAAGATTTGGAAGCCCTGGCCGTTCAGGTCGCCGAAACGAATCGCAAATGGCGCAACTTTTCGACTGCTATTGGAGAAGCCATGGCCTTTGCTGGCGACACTTTCATCGAAGTCAGCGACTGTCGGCGCCGGGTGATTGATGTGTCAGGCGATGGCAGTTCCAACGAGGGCATCGTGCCGACGAAGACACACAAGGCGCTTCTCTCAGCTGACATTACGGTCAATGCCTTGGTGATCGAGGGCAGCGAACCGGGCCTGACCGCCTACTTTTGGAAAAATGTGATCGTGGGCCCCGAGGCCTTTGTGGTTACGGCCAATGGTTTCGAAGAATATGCGGAGCGGATGCGGGAAAAACTGACCCGTGAGACAGCTAAGTCGGTCTCGATGAACCTGCAGGACCTCATGTTCACCCGTCTGCCGGAGTAAACCCCCGGATTTTATCCGGGGGCCAAAGACGTTAGGCGACCTTCTTCAGGGCCTTTTTTGCCTTCTTCAGTTGCGACGCCCGCTTCTTGACGTCTTTCTTCAGTGCTTTGATTTTCGTCTTCTTAGCCATCTCAAGGGCCTTTCTTCTTGTCCGGGCGCTCAGCCTTTGTCGCCATGCTCCGCGAGGAAAGATCGGATGAATCGCCGAATCTCCCGTGCAGCGCTTGTGTCGAGGTCCTCGCAAAGTGAGACGAAGCGGTCGCGCTCGGATGCATTGATACGTATGACCAACTGGCTGTCTTTGTTGGCCTTTTTCTTTTTGCTTCGATCAGTCACAGAACACTCGAACATACTGGCATGAGGCTTCGTACAGTATATCGATATACTTTGTATATACATTATTTTGCATTGGCAGTCTTTCGCTAAGTTGGGAACAACCGTGACACGGATTGTCAGGAAGGTGTGAGAAATTCTGCGGGCGCGACCGCACCATCCAGACAGGCGCCAACCGTGATCACAAAAAAAATTTCAGTGATCACAAACACGGAAAATTGCGAAAATTGCGCCAAAAGACCGCGCTTTTGACCCATCTCTCACCGTGACACGGCACCAGAAAACAGTATCAGTTAGACCAGCCACTTTGTGTGCGGCGGCACACTATTTATGAAGGAGCCGTAAATGGCAGATGTGAATCGCGGCAATCGACCGTTGTCTCCACACCTCAGCATCTATCGCCCGCAATTGACATCGATCACTTCGATTCTCACCCGCATCACGGGAAATGCACTATTACTAGGAGCGCTGTTGGTTGTGTGGTGGCTCCTCGCGGCGGCAACTGGCCCTGGCTATTTCGCAACTGCAGATTGGGTTATGACCTCATTTCTGGGCAAGCTTATCATGCTCGGCTCTATTTGGGCGCTTTGGTACCACTCCCTGGCCGGACTCCGCCACCTGATCTGGGATGCTGGCCACGGCCTGGAACTAGATCAGGCGGAGAAAATGGGATGGGCGGTCGTCGGTGGCTCGATCATCTTAACACTCTTCACAGTGATTTTGGTTTAGGAACAACGACATGGCATATCTAACAGACCGTAAGCGCGCCGTCGGCCTGGGTTCCGCGAAAACTGGGACCGAACATCACTGGCACATGCAGATCAGCTCCTATGCTCTGCTCCTACTGGTACCACTGTTCCTGATCACCTTCGCGCCGATGGTCGGCGAAAGCCATGCCGATGTAACAGCCCACTTCGCCCGCCCATTCCCTGCGATCATCACCGCACTGATGATTATTGTCGGCTTCCAGCACTTCCGCAGCGGCGTGCAGGTATTGATCGAAGACTATGCCGAAGGATTGACCCGCAAGCTTCTGATCATCGGCATGATTTGCGTCTGCTACGGCGCCATGGCGACGGGTTTGTTTGCTTTGGTCAAGTTGGCCCTCTGACACGCCCGCGCTGAAATAGCGTTACCTTACTCGGCGCTCTCGCGCCGCCCGAATTTGGAGACCCGATCCATGGCTGCCTACGAGTATGAGACCCACGAATATGATGTCGTCGTCATTGGCGCGGGCGGCGCCGGTCTTCGCGCAACCCTTGGCATGGCCGAGCAAGGTCTGAAAACCGCCTGCGTGACGAAGGTGTTTCCAACACGTTCGCACACGGTGGCGGCCCAAGGCGGCATTGCCGCCTCCCTTGGCAATATGGGGCCCGATAGTTGGCAGTGGCACATGTACGACACGGTCAAGGGGTCGGACTGGCTGGGCGACACGGATGCCATGGAATATCTGGCCCGCGAGGCACCAAAGGCCGTTTATGAGCTGGAACATTACGGTGTGCCTTTCAGCCGCACCGAAGACGGCAAGATCTATCAACGCCCCTTTGGCGGTCACACGACAGAGTTTGGTGAAGGCCCCGCCGTTCAGCGAACCTGCGCCGCCGCTGACCGGACAGGCCACGCCATTTTGCATACGCTCTACGGCCAAAGCCTGAAGAACAACGCAGAGTTTTACATCGAATATTTCGCTACCGATCTCATCATGTCGGAAGACGGGGTGTGTCAGGGCGTTCTGGCCTGGAAACTCGACGATGGAACATTGCACCTGTTCAACGCGAAGATGACGGTTTTAGCTACGGGTGGGTATGGCCGGGCCTATTTCAGCGCCACATCTGCCCACACTTGCACTGGCGATGGCGGTGGCATGGTCGCACGGGCCGGTCTGCCTTTGCAGGATATGGAGTTTGTGCAGTTCCATCCGACCGGGATTTACGGCGCAGGCTGTCTGATCACCGAAGGCGCGCGCGGCGAAGGCGGCTACCTGACCAATTCCGAGGGCGAACGGTTCATGGAACGCTATGCGCCCACCTACAAGGACCTCGCGTCGCGCGATGTGGTCAGCCGCTGCATGACCATGGAGATTCGTGATAATCGTGGGGTGGGTGCCGATAAAGACCACATCCACCTGCACTTGAACCACTTGCCGCCCGAAACGTTGAAATCCCGTCTGCCGGGTATTTCCGAAAGCGCTCGGATCTTCGCTGGCGTTGACGTTACGAAAGAGCCCATCCCGGTTCTGCCGACGGTACATTATAATATGGGTGGCATCCCGACGAACTACTGGGGCGAGGTCTTGGCACCGACCGAAGATGATCCGGATCGGATCTCCCCGGGACTTATGGCTGTGGGTGAGGCGGGCTGCGCCTCTGTCCACGGTGCCAACCGGCTTGGGTCGAATTCACTGATCGACCTCGTGGTCTTCGGTCGTGCTGCTGCCATTAAAGCAGGTGAGGTCGTTGACCCGAACGCACCCAACCCGAAACTGAACAAAGCCAGCCTCGACAAGGCCTTAGACCGGTTCGACAATTTGCGTCATGCCAAAGGTGCGACGCCGACCGCGAGCCTGCGATTGTCGCTGCAACGGGCCATGCAAGAAGATGCAGCCGTATTCCGGTCATCAGAAAGCCTTAAATCGGGCGTTGCGAGGGTACAAAAGGTCGATGCGCTCTTTGACGATGTTGGCGTGACCGACCGTTCGATGATCTGGAACAGCGACCTAATGGAGACACTGGAGCTGTCAAATCTCTTGCCAAATGCCCTGGCCACGGTGGTCAGTGCTGAGGCGCGTAAGGAAAGCCGCGGGGCGCATGCGCACGAAGATTATCCCGACCGGGATGATGAGAACTGGCGCAAACACACTTTGGCCTACATAAATGGCCAGGTTGAACTGGATTACCGTCCAGTGCACCTCAACCCGCTGCTCGGGCACAATGAAGGCGGGATCGATCTGAAAAAAATCGCACC
>JBCBGY010000019.1:11336-35685 GCA_038526275.1 Pseudomonadota bacterium
AACAGCCAAGGCATCACGCAAACGGCCTTCGAAGACGGCATCAGCTATGCCCGATTGAATGTCGGCAATGGCGTTGCCCCCGAAATCATTGAAGCCGTGAATGCATGTGCCGACCGAAATGGCGGCAATACAGCGGTTCCAGCTCGCCAAATCGACGAGGGCTTTCCGCTGGTTGCGACCCAACGGATCGGTTGCCCCGACAATGTGCCAATCATCTGGCGCGGCAATTTCACTTGCCTGAAGCAGTAAAAACATGCCGCCGCACAAGCAAGATAACGGTCCTTTGGACCCAACGCATTGTGCGGCGCAAATCAGGATGACGCGGTCTGCCACAATGTTGGCTGGCCTTGTCGCCTTTACCTTAGCGGGATGTGGCCCCGGTGGCTTGGCTGACCAGGTTGCGCGACAGCAGGCCAAGCAGGCGGTTTACCCGGTTCTAGCGACCCGTTTTCCCGGACTGCCGGTTGAACCCGCAGCGGACTGTATCATCGACAACGCATCCTCCGGAGAAATCCTGCAACTGGCGCGCGCCGGTGTAGCAGGCCCCGAAGCCGAAGATATTGACCTGATCGTCGAGGTAGCGACCCGAGAGGTCACCATAAACTGCCTGCTAACGAAGGGGCTAACGCCCCTAGTCCTCAGCCAGCTAGGATAGGATGAACGGATGGTACAATTTACCCTTCCCAAAAACTCGCGCATCACGACAGGGAAAACCTGGCCCAAGCCAGACGGTGCAACGAATGTCCGGGCCTTTCACATCTACCGCTGGAACCCTGATGATGAAGACAATCCCCGGGTCGATACCTACTTCGTTGATCTGGACACTTGCGGACCGATGGTGCTGGATGCGCTGATCAAGATCAAAAACGAAATCGACCCCACACTAACCTTCCGCCGGTCCTGTCGCGAAGGGATCTGTGGATCTTGTGCCATGAATATTGACGGCACCAATACGCTGGCCTGCCTGATCGGGATGGCAGAGATCACAGGGGATGTTAAAATCTACCCCCTGCCCCATATGCCAGTCATCAAGGACCTTATCCCGGATCTGACGCATTTCTACGCGCAGCATGCCAGCATCATGCCGTGGCTGGAAACGAAGACCCAACGCCCCGAACATGAATGGAAGCAGTCAATTGAGGACCGGCAAAAGCTCGACGGGCTTTATGAATGCGTCATGTGCGCCAGTTGCTCCACCTCTTGCCCCAGCTATTGGTGGAATGGTGACCGATATCTCGGCCCCGCAGCTTTGCTACACGCCTATCGCTGGATCATCGACAGCCGCGACGAGGCGACGGGCGAGCGTTTGGACGACCTGGAAGACCCTTTCAAACTCTATCGATGCCACACAATCATGAACTGCGCGAAAACCTGCCCCAAAGGTCTAAACCCGGCCAAGGCGATCGCATCGATCAAGAAGATGATGTTGGAGCGGCACGTCTAAGGCGAACAGCCGCTGCCGCAGTTCTAAATGTACTAAGACTGCCTTCCGTATGGTAATCTGAACCCGTAGGAGGCAGACCATGTCGGATTCAACCACTTTGTTGGTCGGCACGACCAAAGGCGCGTTCATTCTTAATCAGCGACCTGACACCGAAACGTGGTCCATCGCGGGACCGCATTGCGACGGCTGGTGCATCAACCATATGACAGGCGATCCGAACACCGGCAAGATCTGGGCCGGAGGCGGTGGCGAATGGGAAGGGGCTGGTGTTTGGACATCGGAGGATGGTGGCGTCACATGGACCGTGTCGCGCTTGTCCAAGGGCCAGCGCGACGAATGGGCCGCTGGCGATCCTGACTTCGCCAAGATGATCGACTGGTCGCCATGGGAGCCGCCCTTCGACATATTGCAAGTCTGGTCACTCGGCTACGCACATGGAACGCTCTTTGCCGGTACGAAACCTGCAACCCTGTTGCGCAGTAATGACGACGGGCAATCCTGGGAGAAGGTGCAAAGCCTTTCGGATCATCCTTCGGCTGATAGTTGGAATCCAGGCGGAGCGGGATTGGTGCTGCACACGATCGTCTCTGACCCCGCCGCGCCGGAAAAGCTATGGCTCGGCATCTCGGCCGCAGGGATTTTTGCAACGGATGATGGCGGGCAAAGCTGGGAACGGCGCAATCGGCTCTCTAACGCCGAAGAGTGCGATCACCACAACCACCCTGCCGGTCCAAGCAATGGGGAGACGGGTCACTGTGTCCACAATATCGTGCGTGCGCCCGGCGATCTGCTCTATCAGCAAAATCACCACGGGGTCTATCGCAGCCGAGATGGCGGCCGGTCGTGGGATAACATCACAGAAGGTCTTCCTTCGACCTTTGGATTTCCCATCGCACTGCATCCACGGGATCCAGAGATGATCTGGACCATTCCGCTGAACGGCGACAGCGTGGGGCGTTACCCGCCCAACGCATCGGCGGCAGTCTGGAAATCTACCGATGGCGGCGAGAGTTGGACGGCCAAACAATCCGGGCTGCCCGCGGAGAACTGCTTTTTCACCGTTCTGCGACAGGCCATGGCCACCGATAGCGGCGCGCCCCTGGGACTATTCTTTGGCACGAATTCCGGGTCGATTTTTGCGAGTTTCGATGAGGGCGAAAGCTGGGACGAAATCGCGCGTCATCTACCAACAATATTGTCCGTCGAGACACTGGCGAACGGAGCCGCCTAAACGAATGACCGAACCCCGTGATGCAGCGGACCGGCGATCTATTGCGCCGGTCATTTGCTACCCGAACGACACGCTTCCAAACTTCGATTTACCTGACCTGAAACGGCGCCGGGCGGCGATGACGCGCGTGTCAGAGGTAACAGTTCCACCGCGCAGCGCGGCTTGCTTTGAGGCACCAGCGGGTAGTGTCATTCGGATCTCTTGCCCGGATGGGTCGCAGGTTGGGGACCTGAACTTGTGGAACATGCATGACCTGTCAGAGCGCTTCTATTCCGGAAAGACCCGGGCGCTTCACGGCACACATGTCTCGACGGGTTGCGCTTTGTGGTCGTCTTTTCCGGCCTTGCGCCCCATGGCCGTGATCCTGGCGGACAGTCTTTCCTGGTATGGGCGGGACGAGTATGGAGGAGGCGTGCATGATGTCATTGGCACCAGGTGCGATCCCTACACCCATCGCCTGCTCGCAGGAGATGACTATCACTATTGTTGCCACTCCAACCTGACGCGCGCTCTGGCGGATGCCCGCAGCATGAGCCTTGAGGCCTCTGAGATCCATGTCCATGATGTTCTGAACGTTTTCATGTGTACCGGTTTTTCTCAGGATACTGGTCAATATTTTATGAAGGCCAGCCCGGCTCGTGCAGGCGACTATATTGAACTCTTTGCAACAATCGACTTGCTCGGAGGGCTTTCAGCATGTCCCGGTGGAGATTGTAGCGCCACCCACTCCAGTGACGCCGCCATCTGCTATCCGCTATTGGTGGAGGTCTTCGCATCCGATGAGTCGTATACACCGCCGCCATTCAGTGAGTATGACCGCACCCACGGCACATAAACCGCTAGCTGAAGGCAGCGGCGAGCGCGATCTCAACCATATCCCCAAAGCTCGATTCACGGGAGGCACTGTCGAGCGCTTCACCGGTTTGCAAATGGTCCGATACGGTCAGGATGGCCAACGCGCGGCGCTGGTATCGCGCTGCAAGTGAATAAAGTTCGGCTGTTTCCATTTCCACTGCCAGAACGCCGTGGCGAGTCATCTCCTCGTTAAGATCAGGCCGTTCATCGTAGAAAACGTCTGACGAATAGATCCCGCCGACATGGGGCTGAAGTTCCCGGGCTTCGGCGGCGACGACGGCGGCTCTCAGCAAACCGAAATCCGCACAAGGAGCAAAGTTAATCTCTTTGAAAATCCCGCTAGAGGGGGACGACAGAGTCGAGGCCGTCATCGCAATAATGAGGTCCCGCAGCACAATATTCGGCTGCATCGCTCCAGTGGAACCGATCCGGATAAGGGTTTTTGCGCCGTAATCCTTGATCAATTCGTTAGCATAGATCGAGAGCGAAGGCATGCCCATGCCGGAACCCTGGATCGTAACGCGGTTCCCCTGCCAAGTTCCGGTGAAGCCCAGCATGCCGCGCACTTCATTGACGCATGCGGTATTTGTCAGAAACGTCTCTGCCGCCCATTTCGCGCGAAGCGGATCCCCGGGCAACAGCACGGTCTCTGCTATTTCACCAGGTTTGGCACCAATATGAACGGTCAAATGAGGTCCTTTCAGCGCAGAAAATGTCGAGAATGCCGATTACCTTTGCAGGGATCGCACCACAACCGAAATCTCACGTCCCTAAACTTGAGAAATTAGACTGTTGCACAGGTTTATGCCGGACGAAGTACACCAGCGGTTTTCTGGCCCAGCTTAACTTTTCTACGAAAGGTCCAGTGACGCGAACAATTTCTTTGCGGCGTCAACGGAATTGCCCCAGAAAATCGATTTGTAAGTACTTTGTTTACCGACCGATTCCGCACCAGAGCGCCCGATATGGACAAAATGTTTCCATTAGGAACATTTTGCCGTAGCAAAAGTTGAGCGGGTCCAAGGAGAACCCGCTTCAGTGATCGTTTGGGTTAAAGTCATTTCGGATCATTGCCGAAATGAAATCTGCCGTGCAAAGCGTCGAAAGACTTTTGAAGTTCGATCAGATTTTGAAATCTGACAGAGATTTTCCGTCTGCTTCTGCCGCCGCAATCCACGCAGGTCGCCGCCCCCGGCCCGACCAGGTTTGTTCTGGATTCTCCGGATTACGGTATTTTGGCGGGGATTTCGGACCATTTCGCCCTTTTTTGACACCGTATAGTCCACTATTGACCAAATCGGTCAGCGAAAACCCGTGTGTTGCTGCAGCCTCTTCAGCCGCTGCCAGAGCCGCTTTTCTTTCTTGGTCTTCGACTTTTACAAGGGCTTTGTCGATATCACCTTGCAACTGTTCTAGTTCTTTGCGGGAGAGGGTAAGTAAATCAATCGCCATTTTTGGCCTCCTTTTTCAACATACTGTCGAACTCTGAAACCAAGCGCTATTCGCGATACTACTGATGCCATATTAGCATGAACGACCTTGCCGTAAAGTGAGTTTGTCTATTCAGCGGCGATATTTGTCGGATCTGCAAGGACGACAATGTCTTCCATAATTCGGTTTAGCTCAAAATCCTTGGGGGAATAGACCTTTGATACGCCCATAGCCTTCAATTTTGCGGCATCTTCGTCCGGAATAATCCCGCCAACTATGATCGGGATGTGCGACAATTCAGCCTCACGGCGTTTTGCCAACAGCTGCTCAACCAATGGAAGGTGACTCCCGGACAGAATCGAAAGACCAATCACATGGGGCTGACTGGATTTTGCGGCGTCGATAATTTCATCTGGCGTGAGGCGGATACCAGCATAGTCAATGTCCATGCCGCAATCGCGGGCCCGATATGCGATTTGTTCAGCGCCATTGGAATGACCGTCTAGCCCGGGCTTACCCATTAAGAAACTGAGGCGGCGTCCCAGCCGGTCAGACACCGCATCGACCTCAGCCCGGATCTGCTCCAAACCTTCTGTTTTATTGGACCGGGAGCCGGAAACTCCGGTTGGACCGCGATAAAGGCCGTGGACCGATCGCATCACCTGAGCCCATTCCCCAGTGGTCACGCCAGCTTTCGCGGCCGCAATCGAAGCAGGCATAATGTTTTCGCCAGCAGTCGCGGCAGCACGCAGAGCGGAGATAGCCGCTTGTGCCGCCGCCTCCGCGCGTTCAGACCGCCACGCTGTCAGCCGGTCGATTTGTTCTTGCTCAACCGCAGGATCGACAACCATTATTCCGCCCTCTGCATCAAGCAGCGGAGATGCTTCTCCCTCGACATAACGATTGACGCCAACAACAACTGTTTCGCCCTTTTCGATGTTGTTCACACGATCTGCATTCGCGTTGACGAGCTGTGCTTTCATGTAGTCGATCGCTTCGACGGCGCCTCCCATTGACTGAAGGTTCGCAAGTTCAGCGCGCGCACCGGCTTTCAGGTCCTCGACTTTCTTGTCGACAGCAGGATTGCCGTCAAACAGGTCGTCATACTCCAGTAGGTCAGTTTCCAAAGCCATAATCTGCTGCATGCGAAGCGACCATTGCTGGTCCCATGGCCGCGGAAGCCCCAAAGCCTCATTCCAGGCTGGCAACTGCACCGCCCGGGCCCGCGCTTTCTTTGAAAGCGTTACGGCCAACATTTCGATGAGGATACGGTAGACGTTGTTTTCAGGCTGCTGTTCCGTCAGGCCCAGCGAATTGACCTGCACGCCATACCGGAATCGCCGAAACTTCGGATCTTCGATGCCATATCGGTCAAGACAAATCTCATTCCACAGATCGACAAAGGCTCGCATCTTGCACATTTCGGTGACAAAGCGGATGCCAGCATTAACGAAAAAGCTGATCCGGCCCACAAGTTGCGGAAAATCCTCAACCGGAACGCGTGGGCGAAGTTCATCCAAAACCGCCTGAGCCGTTGCGAGAGCAAAGGCCAGTTCCTGTTCCGGCGTCGCGCCCGCTTCCTGCAAATGATACGAGCAAACGTTCATCGGGTTCCATTTCGGAACGGCGGCGTAACAATATTCGGCAACGTCCGCGATCATGCGCAGGCTTGGTACCGGCGGACATATATATGTACCGCGGCTGAGATATTCCTTTATCAGGTCGTTCTGAACTGTCCCTTGAAGCGACGCGACATCGGCGCCCTGCTCTTCCGCAACCGCAATGTAAAGCGCCAGGAGCCACGGCGCGGTGGCGTTGATGGTCATTGACGTATTCATCTGAGCAAGCGGGATCGCATCAAAAAGGGCCCGCATGTCGCCGAGATGGCAAATTGGCACGCCGACCTTACCCACTTCGCCGCGCGCCAGAGCATGATCACTGTCGTATCCCGTCTGAGTGGGCAGGTCGAACGCAACACTTAGTCCCGTTTGCCCTTTGGCGAGATTACTGCGGTAGAGAGCGTTGGATGCCTGGGCCGTCGAATGGCCGGCATATGTACGAAACAGCCAGGGGCGATCTTTGCGTGGTACAGACATGGGGCCTCAGAAACGTGTGAGTAATAATTATGCGTGAAGTGCGGCATACACGAAATAATTGCCAAAAGTCAATGCGCCGCGATGCAGAATGCAGGTTCAGCATTGGGGTTCTTGTTCCTCAAAGATCAGATATGCGGGGCGACTCCAAGGCCCCACGAGTCAATGGTGGAGTATCGATTGTGAAGGTGAACGCTTTGTTGAGACATAAAATTTCAATATATATTGGCATTACTATTGCATTATTACTTTTCCAGATCTAAGACCACCCCAGCGCCGCAACGATTCTGCGTTGCGGCACCGCACTCGATGAAAGGAACCTGCTATGGCTCTTGACGAGACCGGATCGGTCGCGTCCTACGACGCACCGGAAAAAGATCTCTACGAGATTGGTGAAATCCCCCCGATGGGTTTCGTGCCTCAACAGATGTATGCGTGGACCATACGACGCGAACGCCACGGTGAGCCCGACAAGTCTTTCAAAGTTGAGGTCGTAGACGTTCCAAAACTGGACAGCCATGAAGTGCTGGTGCTCGTAATGGCAGCGGGGGTCAACTATAACGGGGTTTGGGCCGGTCTTGGTGTCCCGATCTCTCCGTTTGATGTGCACAACGCCGATTTTCACATTGCCGGATCGGATGCGTCGGGCATCGTTTGGGCCGTGGGCGACAAGGTCAAGAATTGGAAAGTGGGTGACGAAGTGGTCATTCACTGCAACCAGGATGATGGCGACGATGAAGACTGCAACGGAGGAGATCCGATGTTTTCGTCGAGCCAGCGAATCTGGGGCTATGAAACACCGGATGGCTCCTTTGCCCAATTCACGAATGTCCAAGCGCAACAATTGATGCCCCGCCCGCGACATCTGACATGGGAAGAGAGCGCCTGTTACACGCTGACTCTGGCGACGGCATACCGAATGTTGTTTGGCCACCACCCGCATGAGTTGAAACCCGGCCAGAATGTTTTGGTCTGGGGAGCGTCTGGGGGGCTGGGTTCTTACGCCATTCAGTTGATCAATACAGCTGGCGCCAACGCGATAGCGGTCATTTCAGACGAGGATAAACGGGATTTTGTCACCGGTCTGGGCGCGAAAGGAGTGATAAACCGCAAGGATTTTGACTGCTGGGGCCAGCTTCCAGAGGTCAATACGGACGAATACAAAGCCTGGTTTGCGGAGGTTCGAAAGTTTGGGAAAGCGATTTGGGACATCACCGGCAAGGGTGTGAATGTCGATATCGTTTTCGAACATCCCGGTGAATCCACATTCCCTGTTTCGACCTTTGTCGTGAAGAAAGGTGGGATGGTCGTGATCTGCGCCGGAACCACCGGGTACAACCTAACAATGGATGCGCGATACGTTTGGATGCACCAAAAACGTATACAGGGCAGCCACTTCGCCCATCTTAAGCAAGCCGCCGCCGCCAATCGACTTATGGTGGAACGCCGCTTGGATCCTTGCATGTCGGAAGTGTTTGCCTGGGAACAAATCCCGCATTCGCATATGATGATGATGCGGAACGAACATAAACCGGGGAATATGGCAGTTCTGGTGCAAGCGCCCCGGACCGGCTTGCGCACCCTGGAGGATGCACTCGAAGCGGGTTAAGGGGGCAGCATGGTCTAAGACCTGCAATTTGCCTCGCCTGTGCTACATATTTGACAAAGTCAAAGGACAAATTGTCTGGGGCCTCCGTCTTTTGGGGGCCCCATTTTTCATTAATAAAACGATTTGGATCAATTTCTACTTTAGGATGATCAATTTATAGGTGCACGAATAGGTTTGCGCGCGTCAAGAAAGGAATCGGTGAGTATTTGACAGCTTTGCAGATTTGTCTTTGCTTCCAAACCATATCGGGATTACAATGTCTTAAGGAGTAACCACTCACCATTTATGGGGAGTTCAAAGGAGGGAATGTATTTGGTGTTCTATGCGTGTTATGGTTGTGTGGACAACTTGGAAATTAGGGGACTTGTTAGCAATGCCCAACGCATGGATCATCGACGTACTGAACGACCTTCGCGTGTTCGCGGAGCAGAACGGCCTTCCAGGACTGGCAGATCAACTTGACGATACGGTCATTGTGGCTGCATCAGAGTTGGCGGCACAAGCAAATTCAAGGCGCGATGGATCGCTAGAGTATGCATCCAAATCTCGAGGATCTTATACAGCGGCTGCAGCAGGCGATAACGCTTGAAGATCTGCAGATTGCCACGGAGTCACTTCGGGAACACTACGCCGTCACCCACGTCGTTTACCATTGGGTCAACAGCGTTGGGGAGAGGTTTGGCGCTGGCACCTATAGTCAGGAATGGGTCGACCGGTATGTCGAGAAAGACTATCTTCGCATGGATCCCGTCATCATCGGATGCTTTCAGCGGTTCCACCCTGTGGACTGGAAACAGCTTGATTGGTCAAGCAAGGCGGCTAAGTCCTTCTTTAAGGAAGCAATCTCGTTTGGGGTAGGCAATCAAGGGCTGACAATTCCGATCCGCGGGCCACAAGGGCAATTTGCGCTCTTTACAGTTACCGATACATGCCCTGATGAAGTTTGGGCGGACTTTATTGAAGGTAACTCCCGCGACCTGATTTTGATCGCACACGAATTCAACAAGAAAGCTTTGGAATTCGAACAAGGGCCCGAGCAGCAGTCTTCGGCGACATTATCGCCGCGCGAACTAAGCGCAATGACACTTCTGGCGAAGGGCATGAGCCGCGCGCAAACGGCGGACGAGATGCAAATCTCGGAGCATACGTTGCGCGTATACATAGAGGCTGCCCGGCACAAGTTGGGCGCCATGAACACGACTCATGCGGTTGCGCGGGCGCTCAGCCGTGGGTTGATTGTTGTCTAAATTTTTTCAACCATATGGCGAATCGCGGCCTAAAAGGGTAAAAGAAGTGTCAATAAAACGTTCTCCTTGATAGGGCTCTGAATACCGGCACACCCTAACCTTCCAGACAACTTAAATCAGGAAGGTCCTAATCCATGCTGCGTTACCTTAACGGAACCGATCTCAATCGCTTTCCAAAACTTCGCGATACGATGTTTTTGGATCGTGCCGAGCAGTTTAGAAACCGTCTCGGTTGGGAAGTTCGCGTCGACGAATCCGGGCATGAAAAAGACGAATATGATGCCCTCAATCCGCTCTACCTCATCTGGGAAATGGAGGATGGCACGCACGGGGGGTCGATGCGTTTTCTTCCTACCATTGGTCAGACCATGGTGAATGATCACTTTAACCACCTGACCGATGGTGTGCGGATTGAAAGTCCGTTTATCTGGGAGTGCACCAGATTTTGCCTTTCTCCCAAAGCGGACCGCCGCGTTTCGGCCGGTTTGGTTTTGGGGGCCGGCGAGATCATGGCGGCCTTTCACCTCTCGCACTTCGTGGGCGTCTTTGATCCGCGTATGGAGCGCATCTATCGTCTGTACGGCGTCGAACCCGACGTGATCGGCACAAAGGGCGAAGGCCGCGACCAAATCGGTGTTGGCCTGTGGGAGATGAACGATGCTGCCTGGCCACGGACCCTTAAGCGGGTTGGTGTGACCCGGGAAATGTCTCTGCAGTGGTTTGAACGGTCCTTTGGCCCACGGACGAAGCCACGCCTGGCAGAAACCGCGTAACCCTACGGCGGCGAAACGTGCTGGTAGTGTGGTTGCGCAGACCGTAGGGTCGCGCCCATGTTGGCGCCGACCCTACCATTCTCCGAAGATCAGGCTGAGGCATTCGATACAGCTTGCGAGGCGCTGGCGCGAGCGGGTATCGATCTCCTCAACGAACGATTGACGGCACCACGCGACCAACTTTCGTCGGTCCTAGCGATCATTGGCAAAGCGGGTTCTGGAAAAACCCTGCTTTTGGCGCATCTGGCCACCGCTTTGCAAAATACGGGTGTGGAACTTATTTCTGGCGACTGGGAGGGCCGTCGCCGAAAAGAACGCCGCACCCTTGCGATCCTCGCTCCAACGAACAAGGCGGCGAGCGTACTGCGAAACAGAGGTGTCGCAGCCACGACAATCCACCGTATCCTCTACACGCCGGTTTACGATCCCGAATATGAAAAAATTGCCGAATGGCTGGCTGGCCAAGGGCCGCGGCCCAATGTAGAGGGCTTGACCGACGAAGCCCTGGATCGCGCATTTGCCTTTTTTCAAAGCAACAAATCTATTCCCGGGGCACTTGCCAGCGCGGGTTTGCGGGGAAGTGACTTCATTACCGGATGGAAACGGCGAGAAGATCCCCTTGATGTTGGCCTCATCGACGAAGCTTCAATGCTGGATCAACGCCAGTTTGAGGACTTGAAAGAGATCTTTCCGACGCTCCTGTTGTTTGGCGATCCGGCGCAACTCGCCCCCGTCAATCAATCCAGCGGCATGGTTTTTGATGACCTGCCCGCGCCACGAAAGTTGGTTCTAAATCGCGTGCATCGGCAAGAGCAAAACAATCCGATCCTTGATTTAGCCCATGCCCTTTCAGACCCAGATCTGGGTTTTGAGCAGTTTGAGCAGATGGTGGAAGAGGCATCGCGCCGCGACGAACGCGTGCAAGTAACACAAAGGGTGCAGTCGGATCTGATGGCACGTTCGCCTGCACTCGTGTGGCGGAATGCCACGCGTATTCGGCTCATCCAGGCCTTTCGGGTCGTGTACGGCGCGCCGGACGATGCGCTCCTACCGGGCGAGCCCCTCATTTGCGATGGCATTGAATTGCCTCTTCGGCATCGCAAACGACGGATAGACTTGGAAGCTCGGGGCTTGGTGAAAGGTGCGCAAGTCGTGTATTTGCGGCCCGGAAGCAAACCTGGATTTTCCCGATTGCATGTCATCGGCTCCGAAGATCCGCAGGTAAGCGCGGCTTCAATCATTAAGATCGAGTTTCCGGGAGAAGAAGAACCTTTCATACCATTTGCCGCACGCATGGGGGCTACGTTCCTGCATGGCGCCGCGGTGACGATCCACAAAGCCCAGGGCAGTCAATGGCCAAAGGTTCAAGTATTTGCCCCGGACCTTTATGCAGCAGCCCAGTCCGGGCGTTCCGAAGCTGGTCAAAAACTTTGGAAACGTTTGGCCTATGTGGCGATCACCAGAGCTCAGGATACGCTTATTTGGGTCACACGCTATCGCCTGAGCAAGCCGGAAGCACCGCTAACCACTGCAGACCTGGAATCTGGACAAGATCCAACACAACTGAAGCTCGCAGAGCAGTAGCTCAAAAACATAGAGGGCGATCTTGTTGGTACAAGATCGCCCTTTCTATTGAGCGCTGGGCAACCATCAGAGGCCGCAGATGGTAGCCCGGGAACGTGTCAGAGGAAACCTCAGTACCTTCCCACACGTTTCGACCTGATCCCATGGTCGAAAATTCTTCTCCTAAGCTATGCCTCAACTCCGCCACAGATGTCAAAGGCTTTGGTGAAAAAAATAGACAATCAAGTGAATGCACCATGAACGTTTTGGGTCGGATGACAGTCATTACCCCCGGTTGTTTCACAATAGACCTAACAGCACCTTTCACATGCGGCGTTTGTTGACAAAATTGATCAATTTTGTCTAACCTGATGTTTTTCATGAAAATTTAGGGCGCAATTTCGTCGTATTTTCGAACCTAGATCCGAATGGCAGAGATCAAGCGCCCGTAATCCGCCTCGCCCAGATGGAAGGATCGTCGATATGAATAAAATTTGTCAGGGTCGTGGTATGTGCAATGGCGTATCCATTCTACCTTGTCCAATCCATGCGTTCGCAGGCGTTGAATGACGTAGGCAGGCAGATCGAAATGATCACGGCCATTTGCACCCGCGCAAAAGAATCGGCTGTTTTCGGGATCGGCATCTACAAACCGCTCGACAAATTCTGGTCCGACTTCATAGGCGCGCTGGCTGATTGAGGGCCCCAGTGCCCCTGCGATTGATGATTTTTCCGCACCAAGATCGACCATCGCATCGACGGTGGCCTCAAGCACACCATCAAACGCTCCACGCCACCCGGCATGGGCCGCGCCGATCACCCGGTTCTTGCTATCGGCGAACAGGACAGGCACGCAGTCCGCTGTCAGGATCGCCAATGCAATACCTTCCTTTGCTGTCACCAATCCGTCGGCTTTCGGGCGTGATGTCGGCACCGCGTCAATCTGAACAGCACAGGCAGAATGAACTTGCGCCACCGTCACCAATTCATGACTCTCAACCCCCATGGCCGACGCAACCCGACCCCGGTTTATTGCAACGACCTCCGCCTGGTCGCTCGACCCGATCCCACAATTCAGCCCCGAAAAGATCCCGGAAGAAGCCCCGCCACGGCGGGTGAAAAAACCATGCGCAACGGGACGCAAGATCTCTGAGGTCAAAATTTCGAGTGTCATGGTTCGAATCCAGGGGGTGGCGATACTCCAAGTGGCACCACGGCAAGGGCCTTAAAGAGCGTTCCCATTTCTTCGGGATGGGTCAAGCGTCGATGTGCTGCGATATGGCTTTCTAACGCATCTCCACTAAGCCGACGCGCCAAGGCCCGGGCGCGTTCTGTAATGCCAAGCCTTTCCAGCCAGACACCTTGCGGCACGGGGCCATGCGCCGCGCCCTGTGCCACCGCTGCCAGAGCCTCGAAATCGACATGCGCCGTCAGATCCGCCTGACCAGGATCTTGCAAGACCGGAGCAGGTGAATGGTGACGCACGGCTTGCAATGTGTCCCCAAGCGAGCGTACGTCCCCATAGTCGATAATCAACACGCAGCCGCCCTTGGCCTGGAGCCGCAAGGATAGCTCCGCGATGATCGCCTGCCCAATCGCGCACTGTTCAATCAAATCGCCAGACCGTGTGTCGGCCAGACGGTGTTCCAAAGCGGCCATTGGCGCCGGCTGCGCCAGAGCAATCTGCAGCGCGCCATCGACAACGGTCACCACCCGTTCGCGCCAGCCATGCCCTTCCCTGACAAATTGCCGGATTGGCAAAGCGTCGAAAAATTCGTTTGCGACCAGAAACACCGGCAGGTCAGGCAAGTCGTCAACTCGATCGACCCAGGCCACCCCATTTGGCAGCACCTGTCGCTGTCTTGCACGCAATGTTGGGCTCGCTTCGACCAAAACCACCTGTGCCGCCTCGACAAGCCCGGGCACGCGGCTGCTTGCGCGCAACAGATCGGCCATCAACGTACCGCGACCCGGTCCAAGCTCTGCCAAAACGAACGGCTTTGGCTTTCCCTGGTCGAGCCAGGCTTGGGCCAAAGCCAGCCCAATTAGCTCCCCAAACATCTGGCTGATTTCCGGCGCTGTGGTGAAGTCTCCTCCCTGCCCGAACGGATCTCGCGTCGTGTAATAGCCATGCTCGGGATGCAGCAGGCATTCCGTCATGAATTCCGCGATGGTTATGGGGCCGGTCTGGGTGATCCGGCGGCACAGGATCTCACCCAGCGGGGTGGTCATACCCTGCGCCGGGCCACAAATATCAGTGCGATACCCAACAACAGCATTGGCAAGGACAGAAGCTGCCCCATCGTGACGCCAATGCTGCCAGACCCGATGACAAAACCGAGTGGATTGCCTTCGGTGATGAAGGCGGGATCGGTCCCGCGGAAGAATTCCACAAAGTAACGCGCCGCACCGTATCCGGCAAAGAACATGCCAGCGATCAGGCCCGGCATTTTGAACCCTTCACGCCGCAAGGCAAGCCAGAGCAGCAATATCAACAGCACCAAACCTTCTAACGCCGCTTCGTAGAGCTGCGATGGATGCCGCGCGAGTTCTGTTCCATCATAGAACCACTGCCCCGCGACGGGGCAGGCCTGCTGGATGGGATCGACGCACATTTTCGGAAACTTCATCGCCCAGGGAACATCGGATGGACGGCCCCACAGTTCCGCATTGATGAAATTGGCCAAGCGCCCGAACAGCAAGCCGGGCGGCGTGGCAATGGCCAGAACATCGGCGGCGCTGAGCAAGGGGATGCCATGGCGACGGCTGAACAGATACACGGCCAGCACCACGCCAATCAGTCCGCCATGGAAGGCCATACCGCCTTCCCAAATGATCAGGATCTCCAGCGGGTTCGCCAAATAGTAGCTGGGTCGGTAAAACAGCACAAATCCCAGGCGCCCCCCCAGTACGACGCCAAGGATCACCCAAGTCAGCAAATCTTCGACCTGGCCCTTAGTCATCGGCGGCGTTTCATTTGACCATAAAGCCGGACGGGCGAGCAGACGCACCACCAACCACCAGCCCACCAAAATGCCGACGATGTAGGCCATCGCGTACCACCGCAGGGCAAATTCCATGCCAAACAGCGCAAAGCTGAAGATTTCGGGGCTGATTTCCGGAAAGGGTAGAATGGCCTGCATGCGCGCGCTCTTGCTTGGCGAGTGCGGCGAAGTCAACCTTGAGACGCCGCGTTCGGCAGCCCATATAGAGATCAAATGTAACGAAAGGGCGGGACCATGCAGAGCCGCAACAAGTTTTTCGACGACATGTCTCAGCTGATGACAAACGCAATGGGCGTGGCTCAAGGCGCGAAGGAAGAGGCCGAGAATGCCATGAAGTCGATGATTGACCGGTGGCTGGCCGACCGTGACTTCGTCACCCGCGAAGAGTTCGACGCAGCGCGGGCCATGGCGCAGAAAGCCCGGGAAGAAAATGATGCTTTGAAGGCGCGCATCGATGCGCTTGAAGCGAAGCTACAGCAATAGGTGCGGGGTTAGGGATTTGTTGACCTCCGGCAGGGTAACACTTTGCTAATCCGATAGAACTCTCTGAAAAGTTCATCTGAATGGGTTTCACGCGTTAGGTCTTTATTTGCCTCTCGCTGCTACATTCATGGCGTTTTATCGGGCGGAGCGTTGATGCAGGGCACGCGCTCGGGCCAGAAGGCCGGCAATCACAAAAGTTAACCCATTGCGGCGCTTCTCGCGCTTGTCTGGCCTTTGGGCCAGCGGGCATGTGCCGCGTACCAGTCTTGAGGATTCCAACATGCGCATCCTGATCGCCGACACGACCTGGACCACCATGGCCCTTTCCCGCGACCTATCAAAAGCGGGATTTCTGCTCACGCAGGCAGAGCATGAAGAAGCGTTTTTCGACTTTGTTTCGCATGGTCGGCAAGACGCAATTGTGATCGACTATGACCGAGATGGATGGAAAGCTGACAAAATTGTCGCCCGCATTCGCCGCCACGCACCCAACATCCCCGTCGCCGTCATCGCGCCCGAAGAAGATCAAGAAGCCCTCGCCGACGTCTTTCGCGCAGGCGCCGACACGGTGTTTTACTCCAGCACGCCTATCGTAGAGGTCGAGGCGAGATTGCGGGCACTGATCGTCAGGAATGCAGGCCTCACCTGTCCCGTGGTTACAATCCACGGCACGACGATCGACATGTGCGCGCGCAAGGTCCAGATCGCCGGGCAAGAGGTGCACTTGGCGCGCCTTGAATATGAAGTGGTTGAGATGTTGGCCCTGCATCCCGGCATGACCGTATCGGTCGAAAACATCATGGATCAGCTCTACGCCTGGAACAACGAACCCGATACCGGCGTCATTACCGTGTATCTCTGCCGGATCCGCCAAAAGCTTGCAGCGGCAGGCGGCAGTTCAGAAATGATCGAAACGGCCTGGGGACAAGGCTACCGTATGCAGCCAGGCGACCGTACTCCCGGTCTCTCTCTGGTCGCAGCAGCCTGACGCGGAGCCCGCTTTTCTCTCTCCTGTGAATAGCCTACGGTCCCTCCGAAAACTGGAGGGATCAGGTGGACAGGAAAGATCTGCTCGAACGCGGTATCATTATGCTGGGCTGTGGCAAGATGGGCAGCGCCATGCTGGCAGGCTGGCTGTCTGACGGTCTACCGGCCCAATCTGTAACCATTCTGGATCCCCACCCGTCCGATTGGCTGAAAGAGAATGGGGTTAGGATCAACGGCGAGCTTCCTGCCGAACCGGCGCTCGCCCTGCTGGCCGTCAAACCGCAGATGATGCCAGATGCACTGCCCCGCCTTGCACATTTCTCCGACGGTAGAACGCTGTTCTTAACGGTCGCGGCTGGTTTATCCCTAGACTTTTACATGAATGCCTTGGGTCCGGGCGCTCCGATCATACGGGCGATGCCGAATACCCCCGCTGCCGTCGGTCGAGGTATTACCGCGATTGTCGGCAATGACTGTGTCACGTCCGACCACCTTGCCATGGCAACTGGTCTGCTCGAATCCATCGGCACCGTTATCGCGCTGGACGAAGAGGCACAGATGGATGCGGTCACCGCCGTGTCGGGATCAGGTCCGGCCTATGTGTTTCACATGGTCGAAACGCTCGCAGCTGCCGCGGAAGCAGAAGGTTTGCCGCCGAACCTCGCCATGGAGCTGGCAAAAGCCACAGTGTCCGGGGCGGGCGAACTGGTGCGTCAATCTTCTGAAACTGCAGAGAAATTGCGGATCAACGTCACCTCGCCCAAAGGCACCACCGAGGCTGGTTTGAGCCAACTGATGGATGACAAATACGGTCTCGGGCCGCTCATGATCCGCACCGTGAAGGCTGCGGCAGACCGCAGTCGGGAACTCAGCCAGTGACGATCAGCTATGACGACTTCGCGAAGGTCGACATTCGGGTGGGCCGGATCACCAGGGCCGAACCCTTTCCCGAAGCGCGCAAACCCGCAATCAAGCTCTGGGTCGATTTCGGCCCGGATATCGGCGAAAAGAAAAGCTCTGCGCAATTGACCCGCCATTACACACCAGAAGACTTGCCAGGCCGCTTGGTTCTGGCCGTGGTGAACTTTCCCTCGCGCCAAATCGGACCAGTTATGTCGGAAGTTTTGGTCCTCGGCGTGCCGGATGCTGACGGCGAGGTGGTGTTGTTAGAACCCGAACGGAAGGTCCCGGTCGGAGGGAGGATGTACTGATCATGACGAAACTTCTGATCACCCGACGGCTGCCGGACAGCAATCTTGCCGCCGCTGAGGCGGCCTATGACGTCACATTAAAAGACACTCCCGATCCGATGTCCGAAGATGAGGCGCGTGCCGCGCTTCAGACCTACGACGCCATCTTGCCGACCCTTGGTGATCGCTTCACCGCCGCTGCATTCGACAGTGCGCCTTATCGGTGCAAGATGCTTGCCAATTTCGGGGTCGGCTACAATCACATAGATGTCGCTGCGGCAAAGGCGGCTGGTCTTGTCGTGTCCAACACGCCCGGGGCAGTAACGGATGCGACGGCTGACATCGCCCTGACGTTGATGTTGATGACGTGTCGTCGCGCGGGTGAAGGCGAACGGTTGGTCCGTTCAAACCAATGGACGGGGTGGCAGCCCACCCAGATGCTGGGCCTACACATGTCTGGCAAGACCATCGGGATCGCCGGGATGGGCCGGATCGGCAAAGCCATTGCCCGCCGGGCACATTACGGATTTGGGATGAATGTCGTTTTCTTCAATCGGTCGCCGGTGGCGGATCCCGGCTTACCTGCCCAGCAATTGGCAAGCTTGGAGAACGTCTGTTCCGCTGCGGATGTGGTCGTCACGGCGGTACCCGCAACGCCGGAGACCCACCACCTGATCGGATCCGCGGAATTGGCGGCGATGAAACCGACCGGGCACCTGGTGAATATTGCGCGCGGCGATGTGGTTGATGAAGCCGCCTTGATCACGGCGCTGGAAACCGGGGTTATCGCTGGTGCGGGGCTGGACGTCTACGAATTCGAACCAAAGGTTCCGGACGCGCTAAAGGCCTTGGAAAACGTCGTGCTGCTGCCTCATCTTGGCACGGCGGCTTTGGAAGTCCGGGAAAATATGGGGCAAATGGCGTTGGACAACCTTGCGGCTTTTGTTGCAGGCACCCCCTTGCCCAACCCCGTATAGGTCAGCGAAAAACCATAGGCGGCCAACGCGTTGGCTGATACATGATGGTCCGGGTCAGACGCCAAAATGCGCGGGCGTTAGCTGGTCTCGTCTTCCAAATGAAGCTTCATGTCCAGCAGCACTTTCTGCAGGGCGGCGGTTTCCCGCAGCATGCGCTTGGCCTCATTCACTGAAATCACGCCATCTTCGATCGATTGATTATACTCAGCCATCAACTGGGCAAACCGCTGCGACAACATGATGATGTCCTGATTGACGCCAGCCGATTCCGAATTTCTCAGGTCGCTGTCATACGACAACGTAATGCCGCGAAGTTCCGCCAATGCTGACGTCACATGGGGATAGCGCGACGCAGCTTCCAGTTGAGCGACGGAATCGATGGGCATAAAGCGATCTGAATGCTCGGTCGCATCGGAGTAATACCGCCCGATCGTTGCCTTGGACTTGCCCGTTAGAGCGCAGGACGCTTCCAATCCCACATCCTTCACCAAGGCTTCCGTATGTTTTTTCAGGTATCCGGAATGATCTACCATTTGCTTGCTGCCCCAATCGTACTTCATTGCTCCAGACAGGGGGACTGAGATTAATCATTCCCCGTAGCCTGTCTCATCCGTCTCGTTCAGTTTGCAATCATCCCGGTGCACCGGGGGTTTGTAAAGCGGTCCAGACTTGGACCGATGTAAATGGTGTTGTCTGTCAAATGGAACCATGCGTTGATTTGCTTGACGCTTGGTCACCGACTGACGGGTAAATGATCGATGCTTGTCATGGGACGGAGCATCACACTTGGTCCCGATCCGGCGTTTTCCAGGTCGGGACCATCCCGCTGCAGGCTCCGGCTTGAATGCCTGGGCTGCGGGCCGTAAGGCGTCGGCATGGCTAAGCTCTACTTCAATTTTTCGACGATGAATGCGGGCAAGTCGACGATCTTGCTGCAGGCAGACTACAACTACCGCGAGCGCGGAATGCAGACCTATTTGCTGACCGCGGCTTTCGATGATCGGGCCGGGGCGGGTCAGATCGGCTCCCGCATTGGCCTGACGGCTCCGGCAGACACGTTTCGCACTGACGACAACCTATTCGACCGGATTGAAGCGCGCCTAGAAGCGGGCCCTTGCGCCTGCGTCTTCGTGGATGAGGCACAATTCCTGTCGGCCGATCAGGTTTGGCAATTGGCTAAGGTGGTCGATGATCTTGACGTGCCGGTCATGTGCTACGGCTTGCGTGTCGACTTTCGCGGCGAGTTGTTTCCAGGATCTGCGACGCTGCTCGCAATTGCTGACGATTTGCGCGAACTGCGCACAATTTGCCATTGCGGCAGGAAGGCCACCATGGTCGTCCGAAAAGACGAACATGGGCGCGTGACCCAAAGCGGCGCGCAGGTTCAAATCGGCGGAAACGAGACATATGTGCCCCTGTGCCGACGTCACTGGCGGGAAGAAATGGATGGTGCCCTGTGATCGATGAGACGATGCCCAATCTCGAGCCAAAGGCGCTCGACCCGTTGGATATGGATACCTTGAAGGCTCCTGATGATCCCGGTCATCCTCCGCGGATATTGCTGCTGTATGGGTCCTTGCGAAAACAGAGCTTCTCGCGCCTTGCAGCGGAAGAGGGGGCACGGGTCCTGCGCCATTTGGGATGCGAAACCCGCTTCTTTAACCCGTCGGGGCTGCCCTTGCCCGATGATGCGGATGCAGATCATCCGAAAGTGGCCGAACTGAGAGATCTGGTGCTTTGGTGCGAAGGCATGGTCTGGTCAAGTCCAGAACGTCACGGCGCCATGACCGGCATTATGAAGACCCAGATCGACTGGATCCCCCTGGCGCCCATCGGTGGCATTCGCCCGACGCAAGGCAAAACCCTGGCTGTGATGCAAGTGTCCGGAGGATCTCAATCCTTTAATGCGGTCAATCAATTGCGCATTCTTGGCCGTTGGATGCGGCTTATCACCATTCCCAACCAATCTTCTGTGCCCATGGCATGGAAGGAATTTGACAATGGCCGAATGAAACCATCGTCAAAGTACGATCGCATTGTCGATGTGATGGAAGAACTGGCGCGGTTTACGGTAATGACCCGCGGACGCAGTGCGATGTTGACCGACCGGTATTCAGAAAAGGTCGAAGATGTTCAGGCAGTCCATGAACGGGTCAGCAAGATATAGCAGAGCACTACGGCAGCGCTAGCGTTCGCTAGCGCAGATGGACTAACCCCAAGCGAGCTTCACATCCGGTAAGGCGGGCGAACGCCTTACCCTAACGACCTAGCCAGTGGTTTTGCGGCGCAAGACAAATCCTGCCATCGCCAGTCCAGCCAAAAGCATCGGACCGCCCAACGGCACTGGGACACTGGTCACATGTTCGGTTACGATCAGATTGTCAAAGGCACCGGATGCACCGTTGAAGTCAAACTCCAGCCGCTGGATTTGGGTGATGCCTTCGCCAACAAGGTCCAGAATGGCAAAGCCTCGGTCAACATCAACACTGTGCCGAAAGAAATGGCCTTTATCCGTCCGGATCGTGATGTCGGCATCGTCTAGGACCGTAAAGCCCAGCAGATTGACAACCTGGCTGAATTCAATGGTGATGACACCGCCGCTGCGATTGTCGTCAGGGATAGCGCTTGCCTGGCTTGCCGCTTCCTGGATGATGATGGCATTGCCCGGGGCAATCGTTGGTCCACCATCCGTGTTTTGAAAGTCGGCTTCCAAGTCGGGATCAGCCGTATTTGTCTGATCCGTATCGAAGATCCGGGCTTCATTCGCACCACCGACGGCCGAGACCGTAGCCGTGAGCAAGCCGTCCGACGACGTAACCGAAGTGATCAGATCCCCATGATCGAAGTCTTCGAAATCGATAACTGACGCGACCGATACGCTAGCGTTCAGCACAATCGCCGCGAGAGCAACGCCCAAGAGACGGATTTTAGGACCCCAGAGGGACGTTTGAGCACACATAACAAAGACCACCTTTCCAACTTTGATGGTGGTCCCTGTCCCATAGATTTGTGGCCGTATAGCGATGCTTTTGAGGCGCGACGCTACCACACGTGGATGTGATGCAGAACACGAGGGCTTGTCGGTTTCCACCGGACTTAAGGCGGCGAACTTACCGCTGTGCCATCTGATGAAGCCGCTCCAACTCTGAGATTAAGTTGGGTCGATCATAGCCGCGATACCAAGAGATCGCGTTGTCCCGGCGCGTTTCGACAGTTGAACTATGTAACGAGGCGGCAAATTTTCCATCTCGATTGACCGAGAACACGAACGGTATCTCGCCGCTGTAATTCGGCAGTGC
This sequence comes from Pseudomonadota bacterium, assembly GCA_038526275.1. Taxonomy (GTDB): domain Bacteria; phylum Pseudomonadota; class Alphaproteobacteria; order Rhodobacterales; family Rhodobacteraceae; genus 188UL27-1. The sequence goes on from JBCBGY010000019.1 coordinate 33,524, forward strand.
AGCCGTCACATCCAAAACCGCGTCTCCATCCGCAGAGAACCAGGACTCAATATGAACAATAACAAAGGTCTTGGCCGAATAGCTGTGCAGTCTCATCGCTTCGTCAGGCGTATCGACGTTGGAAAACTCGAACAGCGTTACGTCTTCATAGGTTCGGTCGCCCGGCTCGGCATACCGGTACCGCATAATCGTGTGCGAACCGCTCAAGTGCTTGTCAAAGACATGGCACCAAATGCACCATTCGGCACCGTAGCTGACCAAAAGCGTTTTCCGTTGGCGGTTGGCTGCTGCCAACGCTTCTTCGAACAGTTCTAATTGAGAGCCACATTCGTCGTAAAGTTTAGCCCGCCCGTAATTGCAACTCGGGTCGATGCTCTCGGGGTACTTGGTAAGCCCCGCATTCTGCGCGGAACTTATATTGGCCCAGAGACCGCATGCCAAAGCAGCAAGTCCGAAGCACAGTATTCCAGATCTAATAGTCATGACAGAACCAAACTGCGAAGCTTTGGTCTTGTTTAACAGCTATCGTTGTTCCAAACACGGCGATCCGGTGAAAACTTCCTCTATCCAGCCTGTAGCGCCCTCACCCCAACTTCGCTTTCGACACGGGCTTTCAGCGCGATGGCGGCGGAATGGGACGCGGCAAGGGTTGTGAAGTATGGGATCTTGTCCATCAAGGCGACATTGCGCATGGAACGACTGTCTTCCACGGCTTGCGCGCCTTCGGTCGTGTTCATGACCAGGACGATCTCGCCGTTCTTCATCACATCAACGATGTTCGGGCGGCCCTCATAGACCTTGTTCACAACCTCGGCTGGCAGGCCGGCCTCGTGCACGAAGGCGGCGGTGCCGCGCGTTGCGATGATTGAAAAACCCAGATCGTGGAGGATCTGGGCGACCTCGCGCAGTTGGTCGGTTTTGTCGGCTTCCTTGATCGACAGAAAGACCTTGCCCGATTGCGGCAGGTCGGCCCCTGCCCCCATCTGCGCCTTCAGGAAGGCGCGCGGGAAGGTGCTGTCGAACCCCATGACCTCTCCGGTCGACCGCATTTCCGGGCCGAGCAGTGTGTCGACGCCCGGGAAGCGCGCGAAAGGCAAAACGGCTTCCTTGACCGCAAAGCCCTTGATCTGTGGGTCGGGCAGCTCGAATTCCGACAGTTTGGCCCCCGCCATAAGCCGCGCGGCGATGGCCGCGATGGGCGCGCGAACAGCTTTGGCCACGAACGGCACCGTGCGGGAGGCGCGCGGATTGACCTCGATCAGGTAGATCTGGCCGTCTTTCACGGCGAACTGGACGTTCATCAAACCGACAACATTCAGCGCCTTGGCGAGCGTGATGGTTTGGGCCCGCAATTCGGCAACGATGGCGGGTGCCAGCGAATAGGGCGGAAGCGAGCATGCGCTGTCGCCCGAATGGACGCCCGCCTCTTCGATATGTTGCATGATGCCCGCCACATGGGTCTGCGTGCCGTCAGAAAGCGCATCGACATCGACCTCCACCGCGCCGGCCAGATAGCTGTCGAGCAGCACGGGACTGTCGCCCGAAACCTGGACCGCATCGCTGATATAGCGGTCGAGTTGGGCCGCATCGCGCACGATCTCCATCGCACGGCCTCCCAGCACATAAGACGGGCGAATAACCAGCGGGTAACCCAGCTTCTCGGCAGCCGCGCGGGCTTCGTCGTCCGTGGTGGCAATCGCATTGGCGGGCTGTTTGAGGCCATAGTCCGCGACCAGCTGCTGGAACCGTTCGCGATCTTCGGCCAAGTCGATGGCGTCCGGCGTGGTGCCCAAGATTGGGATCCCTTCAGCCTCCAGCGCATTGGCCAATTTCAGGGGCGTCTGGCCACCGAACTGGACAATGACACCTGTCAGGGTGCCTGCCTCCTGTTCGACCCTCAGGATTTCCATCACATGCTCAAGGGTCAGCGGCTCGAAATAGAGCCGGTCGGAGGTATCATAGTCAGTCGAAACCGTTTCGGGATTGCAGTTGACCATGATGGTCTCGAAGCCCGCATCCGTCAGGGCAAAGCAGGCATGGCAGCAGCAATAGTCGAATTCGATCCCCTGCCCGATCCGGTTCGGTCCACCGCCAAGGATAACGATCTTCTTGGCATCAGACGGGCGCGCCTCACATTCCACATCGCCCATCACCGGCGTCTC
>JBCBGY010000020.1:0-34866 GCA_038526275.1 Pseudomonadota bacterium
GAACCGGGCCGCTGAGGGCAGCGATCAGCAGGGGATAGGCCGCAAAGATCGCGTGGCTTTCGACCAGCCCGAGCAGAACGAAGGCGGCGACCATCACGCAGATCTCCGCCGCCAACAGCACCCCGCGAAAGGCCTGAAGCCAGGGCATCCCGCTTTTGGCCGCCGCCTTCAGGCTGCCCGCCATCCGCCCTGCCATGGCGATGGCAAAGGCCGCGAAGAACCAGTAGCGGATCATGACGATCATGTAGACGCTGTATTCCTCCGCCAGATGGCGCGAGATCCCGTCCTGCATCGCGAAGACAAACGAGGTGGAGATCATCAGGATGATGCCTTTGCGCGTGTTGCTCTCGCTCATCGCAAAGTTCCCGTCGTCATGTGCCGCTTTCGCGCGAAGCCGGGCTGGCGGGTCACCTCAAACCCGGCCTTGTCCAGTTTGCGCCGGACATGACCGGCGGACGTGTAGGTGGCAAAGGTTCCGCCGGGGCGCGTGTGGGCCGCGACCGCGTGCATCAGATCCTCTTCCCAGAGTTCGGGGTTTTTGGCCGGGGAGAAGCCGTCCAGAAACCACGCATCTGCCGCGCCGGTCCAGCCTCGCACAGTGAGGCGGGCATCACCTACGATCATCGTGGCGTCCACGCCTTCGGCATGAAACGAGAATCCCGCCGGGTCCCACGCGGTCAAAAGCGCTTCGGCAAAGATTGGAACGTTGGGAAAGAACGCGCTGAGGGCTTGAGCCAGGTCGCCCTGGGCCAAGGGGAAAGCCTCGAACCCCGTATATCTGACTGGCGCGGTTCCCTTCAGGCGAGCCAGTTCGGCAAGCGCCAAAAGGTTCAGCCCTGTACCGACCCCCAATTCGGCAACGGTAAAGCCCGGAGTTAGGCGCGCTGGCAGCCGATTGCCTTCGATGAAGACGTGCCGGGTTTCGGCCAATCCATCTTCCAGCGAATAGAAGGGATCATCGAACCGGTCAGAAATTGGCACGCCATTCGCGGTCCACGTGACCGGTTCGTGCTGGTCTGTGGCCATGGCCTGCCCTACACCGTTCGTCTGAGGCGCAACCATGGAGAAGGCACAGCGGAATGGCAACGGCAGACGTGACCGTTCACGGAGCGGGCATATTTGGTCTCTCCTGCGCCTATACCTTGCTGCGCCGAGGGGCACGGGTGCAGGTCATTGATCCAAACGGCGTGGCCGCCGGTGCCAGTGGCGGGATCGTTGGAGCATTGGCCCCGCATACGCCGGAAAACTGGAATGATAAGAAACAGTTCCAGCTAGAAAGTCTCATCTTGGCAGAGACATTCTGGGCAGACGTGGCGGCGGTCGCCGGGAAATCACCTGGGTATGGACGGCTGGGGCGGATCCAACCTGTTTTGGATGACCGAGCGCTGGATCTGGCCCGGGCGCGGTCAGAAGGCGCTGATCGGTATTGGAAAGGCCATGCCGTTTGGCAAGTGGTCGAGTCGAGGGGCTTGGGCGACTGGGCGCCGTTCAGCCCGACGGGTTATCTCATTCGCGACACGTTGAGCGCCCGGCTTCATCCCCGGCAGGCCTGCCTTGCGCTGGCAGCCGCGATCCAGTCCCTGGGCGGAGAGATTCTGAGTGAGGCCGCGCCAAGTGGCCTGCAGCTTTGGGCCACCGGCACGGCGGGACTGGATGCCTTGTCCGAGGATCTACGCGCACCCGTCGGAACAGGCGTTAAGGGTCAGGCGGCCCTGCTGGCATTGGACCGGCGAGATGCACCGCAACTCTTCGCCGACGGCATTCACATTATCCCCCATGCAGATGGCACGACGGCCATAGGATCAACGTCCGAGCGGGACTACACCGCGCCGGACACGACAGATGACCAAGTCGACGCTTTGGTAGAACGAGCCCGCATTCTTTGTCCGGCCATCCGACAGGCACCGGTTATCGGCAGATGGGCTGGGTTGCGCCCCCGGGCCCGGAGCCGCGCACCGATGCTGGGGCCGTGGCCCGGGCGCCCCGGCCATTTCATCGCGAATGGCGGTTTCAAGATCGGGTTCGGCATGGCGCCCAAGATCGCCGAAGTGATGGCAGACCTGATCCTAGAGAGCCGAGATACGATACCGCAAAGCTTCCGGGTTGAGGCGAGCCTGCCCGCTCAGACCAGCAAAGCCTGAGCCTTCTGGTGGCCCACATCGAAGATCCGGCGATAGCGGTCAATCTCTGCTGCGGGACCCATAGCCTTGTTCGGGTTGTCCGACAATTTGACCGTTGGCCGCCCATTGGCGCGGATCGCCTTGCAGACCAGCGAAAACGGCGCCAATCGATCACCGGCCACGAGATCGCGGAAATCGTTGGTCATCAGCGTGCCCCAACCAAAGCTGACCCGCACCCGGCCTGCAAATTGGCGCTGCAATTCCTGGATCTTGTCCACGTCGAGCCCGTCTGAGAAAATCACCAGTTTCTGCGTTGGGTCCTCGCCACGCTCTTTCCACCATTCGATGGCTATCTCTGCGCCCTCTGCTGGATCACCGCTATCAATGCGAATACCTGTCCAACTGGCCAACCAGTCCGGGGCCCGTTGCAGAAAACCACGTGTGCCGTAGGTGTCCGGCAGGATGATCCGCAGGTTGCCGTCGTGTTCCTCATGCCAATCGGCCAAGACCTGGTAGGGCGCGCCGGCAAGCTCCGCATCCGTGTCGGCCAAGGCAGAATAAACCATGGGCAGTTCGTGGGCGTTGGTGCCGATAGCCTCTACCTCACGGTGCATGGCAATCAGGCAATTCGACGTCCCGGCGAATTTTTCACCCAGCCCTTCGATCATCGCCTGAACGCACCAATCCTGCCACAGGAACGAGTGCCTGCGCCTTGTCCCGAAGTCTGCCAGGCGTAAATCAGGCAATGGCCGCAAGCGTTCGACCTTCTGCCACAGCTTGGTCATCGCCCGAGCATAGAGAACCTGAAGCTCGAACCGGCCCATCCTGTTCAACACAGCACGCGACCGCAATTCCATCAGAATCGCAAGCGCCGGGATCTCCCACAGCATGACCTCGGGCCAGGCCCCTTCGAAGGTCAGCTCATATTGATCGCCCCGTCGTTCCAGGTGATAGGGCGGCAGGCGCAACGCTTCGAACCATTCCATGAAATCAGCCCGGAACATCTGGCGTTTGCCGTAGAACATGTTGCCGCGCAGCCAAGTGCTTTCCCCCCGGCTGAGCGAAAGCGTCCGCACATGGTCAAGCTGTTCGCGCAACTCACCTTCGTCGATCAGGCGGGCCAACGGCACATCGGTCGAGCGGTTGATCAGGCTGAAGGTGACATGGGCGTCCGGCCGGTTGCGAAACACTGACTGACACATCAGCAGTTTGTAGAAATCTGTGTCGATCAAAGACCGAACAATCGGATCGATCTTCCATTTGTGGTTCCAGACACGGGTGGCGATATCCACCATCGAAGCCTCCTGACCCGTCGATTGGGGCGTTGATCCCCTATTGCTGAGCCAAGCTAGACAACAGTTACGCCTAAGGAAATGGCTGTTCTTGTCTGAATAGGATGACCGCAAGTGTTCGTAGCTTCAGTCATCCGGTTTCCCTACATTGGCCAACTTGGATACGACCGTAGCCAAGGAGAAGGCGCTCCCGGGTGCCAAATCGGTCGATGCCAATCAAGTCGACGAGCACTTACCCAATTATGCCACCTGCCGGTCCCTTATCATTCGGACCAGGAAACGCCTGTTAGATCGTTTGCCTGGGTCGGGGCGTTTTGCCAAAGACCGTTGATCTTGGCATTCGCCACGCCGGTCTTGGCGAGCTGGAAGAGGAAGCCGTTGACATAGTCGTCGGCGATCATCTTTTGGGCCTCCTGCAGCAGCGATGATCGCTGTTCGGGGTCGGACGTGACATTCAGCTGTTCCATCAGCGCCTGGAAATCGGAACTGTCATACTGAAAGTAGTAGTCGGGCCGGGCATAGATGTTGATGTCAGCAGGCTCGGTATGGCTGACAATCGTCAAATCGAAGTCCTTGCCGCGGAAAATTTGTTCCAACCACTGAGCCCATTCAACATTGGTGATTTCGACCTCCACGCCGACATTGCGAAGCTGTGCCGCAATAATTTCGCCACCACGTCGGGCGTAAGCGGGCGGCGGCAGGGCAAGGCGCAGTTTCAGATCCGTCGCACCGGCCTCGGTCAACAACATCTTCGCAAGGTCCGGGTCGAAAGCCGATTGCTCTGTCAGATCTATGTAATCGGGATTGTGGGGCGCAAAATGCGTGCCGATCGGGGTGCCGTAGCCGTTCATCGCGCCATCAATAATCTCTTGCCGGTTAATCGCGTGGGATATGGCCTTGCGCACCCGAACATCGGCCAAACGACCCGACAAATGGTTCATCGACAGTATGGTTTCGCCTTCCGTGGACCCGATGATCACCTGAAATTGGGGGTTCGCTTCGAATTGCGCCAGAGTCTCGGGCGCGGGGAAGTTGGGGAACACATCAACGTCGCCGGCCATCATCGCCGCGAATGCCGCGTTAGGGTCTGAAATAAACTTGAAGGTCGCTTTTACCAGCGCCGGGGGTTCGCCCCAGTAATTCGGATTCCTGAGCAGTTCTACCCGATCACCCTGGACCCATTCGGTCAGTAGGAAAGGACCCGTACCGATTGGCGCAGTTGCCGCAGTGTCCGCGGTTTCAGGGGCGAGGATCACGGCATCCCCCCAGGCCATTTTGAACGGGAAGTTGCCATCAGGTGCTGCCAGCGTGACCTGGACCGTCAGAGGATCGACGACCGTAACGTCCTCGATACCGGCAAAGAGCGCCTTCTGTGCGTTGGTGCTGTCTTCCGCCCGCGCGCGGTCGAGCGAGAATTTGACATCCTCGCCATCCATTTCCGATCCATCATGGAATGTCACACCGCTATGGAGCTTGAAGGTGTAGGTCATGCCGTCGGGGCTGATCTCCCAGCTTTCCGCCAGGCCCGGCAGGATAGATCCGTCAGGCGCGAAACGGGTCAGGCCTTCAAAAACATTGGCATAAACCACTTCGTCGATGGCGGCAGCAGCCCCGCCGGTCGGATCAAGGTTCGGTGGCTCAAGCGGTATGCCGACAGTGATCGTCTCCTTTGCGGCCTGGGCAGCGCCCACCACGACAGAGAAAAGCGTGGCAATGGCCAACAGGATTTTGATCTTCATTTTGATGGTCCTCCACCTACCTTGCGCGGGATATTGCCGTGAAGCCACCGGCGGGTCCAGCCATCCTTTTCATCTGCTGCCGCCAAAGTGTGCGTTTTTCGTCGTTTTGTGTGCTGTCAACAGTTTTTGCGTCAGCCAACGTCGAACCCTCAGGGCGAGCTTCGTTTGGCCGATACCTAAACAGGGTGGGCGATAGTGCGTGCCGAACCTATTCTTGGGAGCCGTTGATCGAACCCCTATATGTTGTATTGATCCAAACTGATTCAAACGAGGTTTCATGGCCCTATTGCGCGTGGTTTTCATTTACGGAGTCATTCTGACGGTACTCTATTTTCTTCTGTCTCTTTATTCACGCGCTGCCTGCAAGGACCGTTTGACGCGGGAATGGGAAGACAATCAGGGCCCCGGTGATCGTGACAGTTACATCGCGGAAGGGTTGGAAGAATATGACGGGTCGCTTAGGAAGAAGCTGCTGCTTGGGGTCTATGTCGTCCCTTTCGTGGCATTCGCCGTGATCATAGTCCTGATCGAATACCTCTGAGGAGACCCAATGTTCTACTATATCCGATGGAGCCTGTGGGCGGCCTTCTGGCTGATCGTGGCGCTTGTACTGCACTACAATCTACCGCAGGTCGATAAGGTACAGATCACCGAGACAAACCCTCCGGTTCAAGTAGATCTGACCGGCTGGCGGGGCTTCTTCTATGGCTCCGGAAATGTGGATCGGGATATTCCATTGATATACGCGGTAAAATCGAACGGCCGCACCATGGTTTATCGGAACGAGGATACGGGCTTTGGGTGGCCCCCCTATTTCAAATGGGACAGTTCCACGCTTCAAGGAGACGCGGCCCAGTCCGGCAGAACCAACGATTGGTATGCCTTGCGGCATTATGGGTGGCGCAGTGAATTTCTCTCTCTCTACCCCAATGCGATTTCCCTGCGACCTGTCGACGGCCCCGATGCGCGGATCATCCCCTGGTTCAATATTATCTTCCTGACGGTCTTTGGCGCGTTCATTTGGGCAGTCACATCCCGTGTGCGGCGGTTCCGGCGAGACAGGATCGACCCAGCTTTGGCCGAGGTCGGCGAAGCCATGGAACGGGTAGGCGAACGGGCCGACTATGCAGGCAACAAGGTGGGTCGCTGGTTCGGATCGAAGTAGCGCGCCTGTCGGGCGGGCCAATCGACGGAGCTTGAATGCCGAACGTCGTCACCGGACCGATTCAACGGCCCGGTGATACTGCAAATCGCCCCAAGCTTCAGCTTGGTGCAGCGTCCTTAGAAGATGAACGTATCCTCTTCAAAGTCGTTGACCGAGACGTTGATCAGCAAAGCAGAGTTGCCTTCGGCGAAGGTCAAAAGCGCGCTGGTTCCGACCTGAACCACGTCAAAATCATTGATTGATTTGAAGCCGAAGCTACTCACGTCGATCTGGTCCTGATCGACATCGAAGTCGGTCACAACGTCCTTGCTCAAGCCATCGGATTCGCGGAAAATGAAGACGTCAGACGAGGATCCGCCCGTCAGAACATCATTCCCCGCACCACCAGCAATGAGATCTTCACGAACGCCGCCGGTCAGTTGGTCATTTCCGGCGCCACCGTCGATCACGCCGAGCACCCGGCCACCTGATCCATCATATTCATCGCTGCCACTGCCCAGAAGGACATCACCGAAGATAACCCCGGAATTGACGACATGAATTCCGGTTTGATTGGCCTGCGCGTCGATACCGACCTCATTTGCTTGAATTACGCCGGTATTAACGACCTGTCCGGCCAGCGAGACGTCTTCGATCCGGATCCCAACAGCCGCATCACTGTCTTCTGACGCCAAGATGCGACCATTGTTGACGATGTTACCTTCGAAGGTCACGTCCTGCACACTGCTGAACAAGCGCACGCCATCGCCAACTGTGTTGCCGGCAGAGGCATCGCCGCGACCCCGGACTGTGCCGTCATTCAGGACACTGGCTGTCACAGTATCGCCGTCAACTTCACCCGTCTGAAGGGAGATACCCGATCCGTTATTGCCTCGGCCAGCATCGATCAACGCACGGGCCTGATTGACGATCTGGTAGTCGTCAGCCACGTCATCGGCATAGACCGTGCCATTACGTTGATCATCGGAACCGACGATCCGGCCCGCATTGACGAGCGAAACGCCAGAGCCGTCGATGTTCACCGCGCGGCTATCGCTGGTGATGCGCCCGAGATTCAGAACATTGGCGTCATGCTCGGCATTGCCAAAGTACAAACCATCGGTTTCGCCTTCGATCCGACCCTCATTGATCAGATCACCCACAAAACCCAGACCATCGCGGATCTCGACCCCACGCGCTTCGCGCGAAATTATGTCACCGCTGTTGGAAAAGGTGCCCTCAAACGAAGTGCCGCCACCTTCAACGCCGGAGAACAGCCGCACACCGTCGCCACGGGTGTTTGAGCCAGGTTCGGTACCTTCGCCGCGCCCGACGATCCGGCCTTCATTGACAAGCAGAACCTCGACTGCTTCACCCGCTTCGTCTCCAAGCTCCAGCGAGATCCCCGCGCCATTGTTGCCACGGCCTGCGTCGATGATCCCGCCATCCAGATTGAGGATCGTGATGTCTTCGGCTTCGTTGTCGGCATAGACGGTGCCATTGCGCTGATCGCCCGTACCGCGCAGCAGACCGACATTGGTGAAGGCCACGTCAGAGCCCACGATGTCGATCACGCGGCTGTCGCTTTCGATCCGGCCATCGGTCAGAAAGTCGCTCCTGTCGCCGATCAACCGCACTCCATTGGTGCCACCGACGATTGTACCGGAGTTCAGCCCCAAGGCACCCGCGCCAACAAAACTGATACCGTCCTGCTCACCTTCGACCCGGCCACCGTCTAGGACGCTGACCAAGCTCAGCGGAGCTTCGACCGATATGGCTGGGGTCGGGCCGGTGGAAACAGCCGTTCCACCGACGATGAACTGGGTCAGAAGGTCATCCAGCGTTACAACAGGCGCGTCTTCGACGACAGTCGTTGCTCCTGGCGGCAGGAAGAAGACGTCTCCGAGTGCCGCCGAAACCCGCGGTGTGTTGTCCCCATCCGGGATCACCGTAATGTCAAAAATGTCCAGAATAGATGGCGTCGTCATTTCAGAAATTTCCATTTTTCTCTCCACTAAACACTTGCCGGAACACGCTTCCGGCCACGCAAAGCCAGACGTCGTAGAAGGCTCGTCGCCCGGCTTGGGCCAATGGATAACGGGAGGGTCCGGCGCGGTGGGATCTACAAATTTGCAGTTGGTTTTTCAGATATGTAGCTGGCCGAAAATTCGTTTATGCCGCTGTTTCTATTGTGTTTTCTACAAGGTACGTTTTGACAATCTTCTCACGTCGTAGTGAGGTATTCGCAATATTGCGACCAAGCCGCCTCGCGATAGCTAGTGCAACGACCTGTACCATTGGACGATCAGCGCACGTTCCTCTGGCTCCATCCAGGTGATATTTCCAGGCGGCATGGCATGGCTCACACCCGCCTGCAGAAAGATCTCCCGGCCATGGTGGGCGATGTCTTCGTCGGTTTCGAGATGAACGCCCTTCGGTGCCCAATGCAAACCGTCCCATGCCGGCGCCTCCTGATGACACATCGAACAGCGCCCCTGCACCACAGCCACCACATCTTCGAATTCCGAAGCCTCAGCCAGACGAACCGCACCAGGACCCATCGCCTGGACCTCCTCCCGGAACATCGGGGCGGATGATAACCAGACAATCGCCGCGAACAGGGCCGCCGTTGCCGCCCAAGTCCACCAGAGCTTGCCGCCCTTGGCATGCATCGTGTTGAAGAAATGCCGTATCGTGACGCCCATCAAAAAGACCAGGGAGGCGATCAGCCAGTTCCAGTCAGACGCAAAGGCCAACGGATAATGGTTGCTGAGCATCAGAAACAGGACCGGAAGTGTGAGGTAGTTATTGTGGGTCGAGCGTTGCTTGGCAATGACCCCGTATTTCGCATCCGGTGTGCGGCCCGCCTTCAGATCAGCCACCACAATCTTTTGGTTGGGAATGATGATCAGAAAGACATTCGCGCTCATGATGGTCGCCGTGAATGCGCCGAGATGCAGCAAGGCCGCGCGCCCGGTGAAAACCTGCGTATAGCCCCAGGCCATTACGACCAGAATGACGTAAAGCAGGAGCATTAGGCGCGTATTGTCCCGCCCCAGCGGCGACTTGCAGATCGCATCGTAGGCCAACCAGCCAAATCCAAGAGATCCAACCGAGATCGCAATCGCTGCCCAAACAGGCAGGTCGCGCACGTTCAGGTCGATCAAATAGAACTCAGCGCCTAAATAATAGACAAGCACCAACAGCGCGAAACCCGACAGCCAAGTGGAATAGCTTTCCCATTTGAACCAGATCAGGTCTTCGGGAAGCCGATCCGGCGCGACCATGTATTTCTGAATGTGGTAGAACCCGCCGCCATGGACCTGCCATTCTTCACCGCTGACTTTGGCCGGCAGGTCCGCGCTCTTGCGCAAACCTAGGTCCAACGCAATGAAGTAAAACGAAGATCCGATCCAGGCCACCGCCGTAATGACGTGCAGCCAGCGCACCGCAAACTCGATCCAGGCCATCAGAACTGCATATTCGTACATGTCGGGTGCTCCCTCTGCCTGACCAGCTTCCTTGAATTGCGGCGGAGTTCAACGGCTTTTCCGATGCTTGCGCTGGACCAGCGAGCTCGGCTAGCTAGCGGCGCTGTAAGGGAGAAGCAATGCCTACGATTGAAGCACTGAACCCCGATGTCCCGCTTTATGCGAGAACCGGGATAAACTTGGCCTCGGCCGGACTGGGCGCGAGGCCCGTATCCTGCAGCAACGCGTTTTTTGCACCTGTCAGCCGCATGTTGCAAGACAGTGAGGCTGTTTTCATTGCCGACAAGTTCGACGATAACGGCAAATGGATGGATGGGTGGGAAACCGAGCGTCGGCGCAATGGCGGTCACGATCACGCGGTGATCCAACTGGCTCGCGCCGGTCGTGTCTTGGGCTTTGATATAGATACCAGCCACTTCACAGGCAACTACGCACCCGCCTGCAAGGTCGAGGCCACCAGCACAACCGGCCCAATCGACGATTCCACAACGTGGGTCCCGATACTGAATCACTCGCCGCTTGGCCCCAGCAGCCACCACTTTTTTCCCTGCCAGAGTTTTGAGTCCTGGACCCATCTGCGCCTGCACATCTATCCCGACGGGGGCGTGGCCCGGTTCCGGGTGTTCGGCGTGCCTGAATTGGATGCCACCGACCAAGGCCAGCAGATCGACCTCGTCTCGTCACTGAATGGTGGGCGTGTGTTAGCCTTTTCCGACGCCCACTACGGCGACTATATGCGGCTCCTGGCGCCGGGACGCGGTATCAATATGGGCGACGGCTGGGAAACGCGCAGACGCCGCGAACCCGGCTATGACTGGATCGTTCTGGCCCTGGGGGCTCGGGGGATAATTGAACATGTGATCGTGGATACGGCGCATTTCAAAGGAAACTTCCCCGACCGATTTTCGCTACAGGCGGCTGACTTGCAGAATTTCGGGGATGGGCTGACCGATGCGTTGGTCACGGACGCGATGTTCTGGAACACCCTTGTGCCCGAACAAAAGCTCGGACCAAACGCGGAACATGACTACACTGACGCTGTCACCGATATGGGGCCCGTTACCCATGTCCGTCTCAATATCTTTCCCGATGGCGGCGTCAGCAGACTTAGGCTGTTTGGACGACCGGCCTAAAGAGCGTCTGCATTACGACCCGGATGCTATAGCGGTGGCTCTCCCGCCCCCTTCGGTCGGCCTTGCGGCCTACTCAGGCGTTGGGCATGGCCGCGCGTACCGCGCGGTGCCTCCGGCGGAAGTATTTGGGCCAATAAGAATGGAGTAGGAGTTCGCATTTTTGGTCAGCGTCACAGTGGAAAAATCTGCGGTGCGGCGGGCGGAACCAAAGTTACATGCACTTTGGGGCCAGGTTGTGTCCGTGCAAGCATCTGTAGCAATGCCTGAAGCATCATGATTGCAGCTAGAGTTGGCTGACTCAGTTTTCCGCATGTCGCTCTAGCTACCAGACTGGGCAATGACACGGATTTCGACAATGGCGCCCTCACGGCGCAGCCCGGCCACTTCAACGGCGGTCCAGGCGGGATAGGGCGCCACGAGGTAATCCAGCCGGACACGATTGAACAAATCGAAATGCGCCTGCAGCCCGATATGATAGCTCGTCATTTCTACGATAGCATCAAAACCCAGTCCGCCTGCCTGCAGGACAGTGCCGATCTTGTCCCAAGCGGATCGCATCTGCGCCTCGGGGTCTTTGGGCATGGTGCCGTCCGGCAACGACCCTGTCGTGCCCGAAAGAAACAGATGGCCGCTCGACAGAACACCCGGTGACAAGGCCAGCGCATCCGCCGCTTGTTCAAATTCCGGCGGTATGACGGCTTGCGGTTTCATCGGCTTCCCTTTCCCAACCCGGCTTTCACAAGCTCGTCGCTTTGAGAGCGCGCGCAAGCGATCCCTATCCGCCGACCCAACGTTTCGCGCGCGCCACCGAACGCCGCGCCCCTATTGGGCCGGTGCCGTTTCCCTGACAGCAGTCCGAACAAATTCAAGCAGATCACGGGCTGGCACGCCCAAAACCATGTTCCGCATCACCCAGGCAGAGACGGCTGACTCGACCGATGCGTCTCGCAAGACCTCTAGCGCAACGGGATTGAAGCTGACTTTCTCGACTCCAGCCGCTTGCAAGGACGGTTCCCAGCGTTGCATCGTCACGCTGTCATAATAGTTCAAATAGTGGTCCAATGCCTCATCAACCGAAGACAAAAGCGCCGCGCGATGGTCCGGGCTCAAGGCCTCCAAAGCACCGTTATTGACCACAACGGGGCAATTCACGGTGCCTGGGTTCAGGTTCTCCGTCCACCAGTCCGCCCCTTCCAATGTGTCAAAGCTCAAATGCGCGTGGGGGGCAAATGCCACCGCACGAATGGTTTCATTGTCCAAAGCTTCGCGAACTTCCGTCGCCGGTATCGCGACAGGGTTGGCTTCGAGCACGCGCATCGCATCCGCAATGCCGCCTGTGGCCCGCACATTGGACTCGCGCAAGGCGTACAGGCTGTCCGGAGCCGGGCCTACACCAATGAGATTGTACTGCGGCAAGGGAGAGGGCATCAAAAGTGTCGCATTCCAGCGGGCCATGTCGGCGACAACCGCTGGGTGGGAATAGACAGCCTGAGACACCGCAATCTCTTGTTCCAACGTCTGAACACCAAGAAACGGCAATTCCAAAACCGACAAGGTTGGGTTCTTTTCCGGATGATAGCCCGCACAGAATTGCGCCATTTCAAACGCGCCTGCTGCTATTCCGTCCAAGTTCTCGCGGTTATTCGCAAGACCTCCATAGTCGAGATTGAGCTCAAACTCCCCAGCCGTTTTCTGACTGACCAGTTCGGCTAGCTTTTCGACATGTTCAGTAAAGGCCCGACGTTCGCCCCATAGCGATACATTCCATTCAACGGCGATTGCTTGACCGCACAAACCAATTGCCAATGTCGATGCAAATAGATAGCGAAACATTTCATTCAACTTCCCGACATTCACAAGATACTATCCCAATTTCTGTGTTGGTCATCGTTCGTCCTAAAAGTGGCGTTAGTGCGGCATTTTTACTAGACTTTTACCCGAAGCCATACTGTCGCAGAAGGCCTGATCCACTTTGAAACGCCCGCTGATGCGCCTACCTCAACCGCAACATATACTGTGCAAGGGGTTAAGTCATGGACACGCTATTGCTGTCGCGGATCCAGTTTGGCGCGAACATCTCGTTTCACATTCTGTTTCCGACAATCACCATCGCTCTGGGTTGGGCGCTCCTGTTTTTTAAGGTGCGCTTCAACGCAACCGGGCAGGACCGCTGGATGGAAGCCTATAAGTTCTGGGTCAAGGTATTCGCCTTGTCTTTTGCGATGGGCGTGGTCAGCGGCATCACGATGTCATTCCAGTTTGGTACCAACTGGCCCGGCTTCATGGAAACCGTGGGCAACATCGCCGGTCCACTTCTGGCCTATGAAGTGTTGACGGCATTCTTTTTGGAGGCCGTTTTTCTGGGTATCATGCTCTTTGGCTTTCGAAAAGTGCCAAACTGGCTGCACACTACGGCCACGTTCCTGGTGGCATTCGGCACCACGATGTCAGCTTTCTGGATCTTAGTCCTGAACAGCTGGATGCACACACCCGCAGGGTATGAACTGCGCGACGGCGTCGTTTTCGCCACGAACTGGATGGAGGTGATCTTCAATCCGTCCCTGCCTTACCGATTCACCCACACCTTGCTGGCATCCGGCCTGACCGTGGCCTTCCTCATCGCCGGTCTTTCGGCGTTCCGACGGCTCATTGGAGATCGCAGCGAAGGCACGGCGACAACCCTACGCTTCGGGGTCTTCCTGGGCGCCCTCTTGATCCCCATTCAGATCGTGGCAGGCGATATGCACGGGCTGAATACGCTCGAACACCAGCCGGCGAAGGTCGCGGCGATGGAAGGAAACTGGGAAACCGGGCCGAATGTGCCTTTGCTGCTGTTCGCGCTGCCCGATGAAGAGGCGCGGGAAAACCGCTTTGCTGTCGGCGTTCCAAGCATGGCTTCGATCATCCTAAAGCACAAACCCGAAGGCATCGTGCCAGGTCTGAACGACTTTGTGGCGGAGGATGGCAGCACGCTGCATCCGCCGGTCGCCCCTGTCTTTTGGAGCTTCCGGGTCATGGTGGGCACCGGTTTGGCCATGCTGGCGCTCAGTTGGGGGGCAACGCTGCTGCTGGCCCGGCGTAATACGTTCGGGGCGCGATGGGATGTCGACCAGCTTCCGCGTTTGGTCCTGATGGCGATGGTCGCCATGGCGTTCTCCGGTTGGATCGCCACGCTCGCGGGTTGGTACACGACCGAGATAGGCCGCCAGCCCTGGCTCGTAACAGGCGTTCTGAGCACGGCACAAGCGGTGGCAGAGGTTCCGGCACCCATGGTGCTGGGGACCCTGCTGGGCTACCTCACGGTCTATGCCGGGCTTATCATCGTCTATATCGGCGTCCTCACCTACTTGGCCCGGATCGGGGCCGCGGGCGGGCGCTTGCCAGAGCGCAAGCGGGCAGAGGCCGCAGAGGTCGCCGCGCTTACGCCAGCGGAGTAACGATCATGATGACGCTCTTTGGTGATCCGGCCATTTGGCTGCCCCTGGTTTTCGCCGCCCTCATGGGGCTCAGCATCGTGATCTACGTGGTGCTCGATGGCTTTGATCTTGGCGTCGGGGTGCTGTTCCCCTTCGCCGACGACGACGAAAAAGACCGTATGGTTGCCTCAATCGGTCCGTTCTGGGACGCCAATGAAACCTGGCTCGTCCTGGCTATTGGCCTTCTCCTGGTGGCCTTCCCGGCCGCCCATGGGGTCATCCTGACGGCACTGTACCTGCCAGTGTCGCTGATGCTTCTGGGCCTGATCCTGCGGGGCGTTTCCTTTGAATTCCGGGTCAAGGCTCCGCCGCGCTGGAAGGGTTTCTGGAACATGGCGTTCTGGGGTGGCAGCCTGCTGACATCGCTCAGCCAGGGCTTTATGCTGGGCCTTTATGTCGTGGGGCTGGACTACACACTTTGGCATATCGCCTTTGCCACGGTCACAGCCGTTTTCCTGACCGTTGGGTACAGCTTTATCGGCGCGGCATGGCTGATCATCAAAACCGACGGGATCTTGCAAGAAAAGGCGGTTGACTGGGCGAAAGGCGGCATCTGGGGACTTGTCCTTGGCATGATCGCAATCTCGGTCGCATCGCCTTGGGTTAGCGAACGGATCTTCGACAAGTGGTTCTCGTTCCCGGAAATGATATTGCTGGCGCCATTGCCCATCATGTCAGTTCTGCTGGTGGGCGCCCTATGGGTCGCATTGCGCCGCTTGCCGACCGTGGACGACAGCTTTGCCTGGATTCCCTTCGCCGCAGGAACGATGCTGTTCATACTGGCCTTTTTCGGGATGGCCTACTCGTTCTATCCCTACGTCGTACCCGATCAGCTTACGATCTACGAAGCAGCGAGCGCGCCGGAGGCCCTCATAATTATCCTGGCTGGCACAGTCTTTGTGCTACCTGTGATCCTGGGCTACACGATCCTCGCCTACACAATCTTTCGCGGTAAGGCGACCGAGCTAACCTACTACTGAAGACCTTAGAACTCGACCCCGATCTGGGCCTTGATCCCGGATCGGAACGGATGCTTGACAAGCTCCATTTCGGTCACAAGGTCCGCAAGGTCGATCAGATCGTCCTTCGCGTTCCGGCCTGTCAGCACCACATGGGTCATGGGTGGTTTATCCACCTGCAAGAAGGCGACCACCTCAGCGATGTCGATGTAATCGTAGCGCAAGGCTATGTTGATCTCATCAAGCAGCACCATCCGGTTGGCCGGATCGCGGATCAACTCCTTGGCCTTCGCCCAAGCCGCCTGCGCCATTTCGATATCGCGGGTCTTGTCCTGGGTTTCCCAGGTAAAGCCCTCACCCATCGTGTAGAACGCGCACAGGTCCGAAAAATTGTCCTGGATCAGATCACGCTCGCCCGTGCCCATCCCGCCTTTGATGAACTGCACCACGGCGCAAGGCATTCCGTGCGCAATACAACGGAAGATCATCCCAAATGCGGCAGAACTTTTGCCCTTGCCCTTACCGGTATGGACAATGATCAGGCCCTTTTCTTCGGTCTTCTGAGCCATCATCTTGTCGCGGGCCGCCTTGACCTTTGCCATCTTGGCGGCGTGGCGTTCTGTATCGTCGGTCATCGCTCTTCCTTTGCCGGATCAGGCGACCAAGGCCTCTGCCCGTTTCAAGTCAACACTGACCAACTGGCTGACGCCCTGTTCCTGCATGGTCACGCCGAACAACCGGTCCATCCGCGCCATGGTGACCGCATGGTGAGTGATGATCAGGAACCGTGTCTCGGTCCGGCGGGTCATCTCGTCCAGAAGATCACAGAACCGGGTCACGTTGGCATCGTCCAATGGCGCGTCGACCTCATCCAGCACACAAATCGGCGCGGGGTTTGCCAGGAACACTGCAAAGATCAGGGCGAGCGCCGTCAAGGTCTGCTCCCCACCCGATAGCAGGCTCAGGGTGCTCAGCTTCTTGCCCGGCGGCTGGCACATGATCTCCAGCCCGGCATCCAGCGGATCATCGCTTTCCACCAGTTCCAGGCGGGCCTCACCCCCGTTGAACAGATGCCGGAACAGCGTGCTGAAATTCGCATCCACCTGTTCGAAGGCCGTCAGCAACCGCTCCCGCCCCTCTTTGTTCAGCCCGGAAATCCCGGCGCGAAGCGTGCGGATCGCGGCTTCAAGATCGGCCTTTTCACGGATCAGAAGGTCATGTTCTTCCTGAACGGCTTTCGCATCTTCCTCGGCCCTCAGGTTGACGGCTCCCAACGCATCTCGCTGGCGGCGCAGCTTGGAAATGTCGGCATCCAGCGCATCTGCCGACGCGATTTGATCCGGGTCCAACTCAAACTGCTCCAGAATGTCCTCGGGCGCACATTCCATCTCTTCTTCCACGCGGGTCTGGGCGGCCTGCAAAGATTCACGCGCGGCCTCTTCCCGGGCTTCCGCCGCGGCGCGGGCTTCGCGCGCTTCGCCGGCGAACTTCGCAGCCTGGCGTTCCGCCGCCTCCGCTTCGCGATAGATCGTTTCCGCCGTGGCCAAGGCATCCGCCGCGGCCTTGCGCCGGGTCTCTGCCGCCTCTTGCGCCTCTGACAACTTCTCCCGTCGCTCGGCCAAACTGCTGGGCGCAGAACGTGCCGTCGCCAGCGCCTGCTCGGCATCCTCCAGGCGGCGTGCCAGTTCCGACGCACGCATCTCTGCATTGTTCAGCCGCGCCCGCCAATCCGCCTCTTCGTTGGCAATATCTTGCGCCCGCTTCTGCCGATCCTCGCCAACGCGCCGCAACTCGTCCGCCGCGCTGCGATTTGTCAGCATTTCTGTCCGCGCCAGATCCACCGCCCGTTTGGCCGTCTCCAGCGCCGCCCGTTCATCCGTCAGATCAGGCAGTTCCGCCAAAGAGGCTTCAGCATCTGCCAATCGTTTCGCGGCCTCCGTCGCAGCATCGCGGTGCCGCGAAACGGCAATCTGAGCCGCCTCGAGCTGAGCCGTGGTGCGACTTAACTCAGTTTCGGCGCGATTGAGAGCACGTCCGGACTCGGCACTGGCCGTATCGGCCTGTTTCCGAGCAGCACGGGCGGCTTTGTCGGCCTCTGTCGCCTGTCCTAATGCGGCTTTGGCGGCGTCATGTGCAGCGATCAATTCAGTCTGTCGCGCCTCAACGTCGGCCAAATCAGCGCGCAAAGCTGTCAACCTGTTCAACTGCTGTAGCCGCAGACCCGCTGCCGAGGAGGCATCTTCTGCCGCGACCCGGAACCCGTCCCACCGCCACAGGTCGCCTTCGCGCGAGACCAGCCTTTGCCCCGGTGCCAGCTGGTCTTGCAGTGCCGCACCCTCGTCGCGGGAGACGACCGCAATCGAACTTAGCCGCCGCGCAAGTAGAGCCGGGGCCTCGACCTTGTCGGCCAACGGTTCTGCACCGCCGGGCAATGCCGCGAGCTCTGCAAATGGGGACACAGTCGCCCAACCGGTAGCGGCTTCTCCATCGATAACCGGAGAATTCAAGTCATCCGCCAACGCCGCCCCGAGCGCCAACTCGTAGCCTGGCGCGACAGTCAACTGATCGATGAGCGGTGCGTCCCCGCTCTGCTCGCGGTCCACCAGGCGGGCCAATGCCGTGACTTCAGCCCTAAGCGCGCTTGCCTCGCCATCGGCAGCCGACCGGGCGGCTTGGGCCTGAGCGGCGTCCGCCGTCCGAGCTGACCTCGTCTCTTCCGCCGCAATTGCCGCCGCTTCGGCTGCCTCCGCAGCCTGGGCCGCTTCGCTCTGCTGTGCCTTGGCCGCCGCCGCCCTTTCGCGAACCGTTGCCAGGGCCGCCTCAGCCTCCGTCGAAGTTCGCTCGGCCGTCTCTGCCGCACTCCGCTCGACCTTCAAGGCAGCCTGGGCATCGTTTACCATTCGTTGTGCAGATTGGTGCTGTGCCGCCAGGCGTGCCGCTTCTTCCGTCCGCCGGGCCTGATCTTCCTCCGCTGCCTTCAGCGCAGCGACCGCGTCCGTGACCTTGGCCTGTGCCGTCGCCAAACGCCCATCGTGGCCTTCTGCCTTATGCGCCAATTCTGCCGCTTCGTCCTGTAGCCGGGCAATCGTGCTTTCCGCATCGCGGTTCAGATCCTGCTCCCGCGCAATGTCTTGGCCAAGTGTTTCGACCTGAGATTCCAGCGACGAGATGGTTTTGGCAGCTCGGGCCTCTTCCTCCCCCAAAGCGCCTATCTCTTGCGTTACCCGAGCCAGAACAGCGGCTGCGATGGCCTCTTCCTCGCGGGCTGGCGGCAAGGCGCCGTCCCGTTCGGCCCGTTCAGCTTCCGCCTCGCGCACGCCGCGCTCAGCGACCGAGGCCGCCGTGATCCGGGCCTGCAGTTCTGCGCCCACATCGTGCAGCAAGTCGCGCGCCTCGGACCAGCGGCGATAGAGCAGCGCGGCTTCCGCCCGGCGCAACGCAGATCCGATGTCTCGGTAGCGGGCAGCCTGCTTGGCCTGACGCGCCAAGGCAGATAGCTGACCGGCCAATTGGTCGATCACATCGTCGACGCGCGCCAGGTTCGTCTCGGCCGCGTTCAGCTTCAGCTCCGCTTCATGGCGCCGCTGGTAGAGCCCGCTGATGCCCGCGGCTTCTTCCAGAATTCGGCGGCGGGCCTTGGGCCGGGCATTGATCAACTCGCTGATCTGACCCTGCCGCACAAGGGCGGGCGAATGCGCACCTGTCGAGGCATCGGCAAATAGCATTTGCACATCGCGGGCCCGCACATCCTTGGTGTTGACCTTATAGGCAGATCCCGCATCCCGCGTGATCCGGCGGACGATGTCGAGCGCGTCGCTTTCGTTGAACCCCGTGGGCGCCAGCCGCTCGGAATTGTCTATGGCGAGGCTGACTTCAGCGAAATTCCGGGCCGGGCGGGTGGCCGCGCCGGCGAAGATCACGTCTTCCATGCCGCCGCCCCGCATGGCCGTCGGGCGATTTTCACCCATGACCCAGCGCAGAGCCTCGAGCAGGTTCGACTTGCCGCAACCATTCGGTCCAACCACGCCCGTCAGGCCCGGCGCGATCACCAGATCGGTCGGGTCCACAAAGCTTTTGAATCCATTCAGCCGGAGCCGGTTAAAATGCACGCGCCTGTTCCTCACGTCGCCACCCCGCATTTTTCGTCGCGGACAGACCGATGTCAACCATATCTGCCAGCTTACCCCGAGTTATCCCCAATATCTGGGCGCAACAGTGCGGTTTGCTTGGCCTGGTCGTGCAACCCGCGCCGCATGGGGCGTCGGGCAGAAGCAGAGCAGGCGGCTCTGCTAGAATCGTTCTTGACGGTGGCCCGCTGATCTGTCCATGTCGTCCGACAGCGAAAGGAGGCCGCGCCATGCCAGCGAAGATTCCCGCAACGATCGTGACCGGGTTTTTGGGAGCGGGCAAAACCACGTTGATCCGCGAGATGCTGGGTCAGGCGAACGGCCTACGCATTGCCCTGATCATCAATGAGTTCGGCGATTTGGGCGTGGATGGAGAGATCCTGAAAGGCTGCGGCATAGAGGGCTGCGCTGAAGAAGACGTGGTGGAGCTGTCAAATGGGTGCATTTGCTGCACGGTTGCCGAGGATTTTGTGCCGACAATCGAACGGTTGCTGGCACGGTCTGAACCGCCAGAGCATATCGTGATCGAAACCTCCGGGCTTGCCCTGCCGCAGCCACTGGTCAGTGCCTTCAATTGGCCAGCCATTGCAACGCGGGTGACGGTCGATGGGGTGGTAACAGTTATCGACGGTAAAGCTGTGAGCGAAGGGCGGTTTGCCCATGACGAGGCTGCGGTCGGAGCCCGGCGAGAGGCCGACGCCAGTCTGGACCATGAAACACCGCTGTCGGAGCTTTTTGAAGATCAGCTCTCTTGTGCAGACATGGTCGTGGTCAACAAAACCGATCTTTTGAAGCCGAGTGAGACGGCCGAGCTTTCGGATCGTTTGGCAGCGCAGGCCCGGAATGGCGTTCAGGTCATCCCGTCGGCCCATGGCAAGCTGCCGCTTGAGGTACTTCTGGGCCAAAATGCGGCCGCCGAGGCGGATCTGTCCGGGCGCCATGCGCACCATCACCACCACGGGGACGATCATCATCATGATCACGACCATGATGACTTTGAGAGCTTCGTTGTGTCGGCCCCGGAAGTGATCGACCCGCAAAGTTTTACGGCTCGTGTCGAGCAGGTCATCCGCAGCCATGATATCCTTCGACTGAAGGGGTTTGCCGCTGTCCAAGGGAAACCGATGCGTTTGACGCTGCAGGCCGTGGGACCCCGGATTGAAACCTATTTTGACAGGCCCCTGACCTCGGATGACCCCAGAGAGGCCCGATTGGTGGTGATCGGTCAGGCAGGGTTGGACCGGGCCGCCATCACATCGGCTCTGCAAGCGGCATGAGCCTTCAAGTCCGCGACGGAGACCCACGGGAGGCCGCTGCGACCGCCTTGCTGACGGCCAGCCATGCCTTGATGGAGAGCCTCTTTCCATCTGAGGACAATCACTATCTGTCAATTGATGCGCTGGCCGCGCCCGGTATCCATTTCTATGTGGCCGAGATTTCGGGGCAGACCCGCGGATGTGTCGCCCTGGCCGAACGGACAGGCTATGGCGAGGTGAAATCGCTGTTTGTGGATCCAGAGGCCCGCGGCGCCGGTATTGGTGATGGGTTGATGCAGCATTTGATCGGCGCGGCCCAGCAGCTTGGCCTTGGGCTTCTTCGGTTGGAAACGGGAAATACGCTGGAGGCCGCCCATCGCCTTTATGAGCGGCACGGCTTTACCCGATGCGGGCCCTTTGGTGACTATGTCGAGGCCCCGACATCTCTTTTTATGGAACTTTCTCTGCGATCCGCCTGATGCACTTACTCGCCGCGACGCCCGGGCGCATCGACGATGATGAGCCGACAGATTTGGGGCAGACCCCTGCCGAACTCGTCTTTATCTCGGCAGCGGATACCGAATTGGCCGCACTGAGTGCGGCCCGGGCCGAGATGGAGGATCCGCCCAGCTTGCGTTTGGCGAGCCTGATGCATTTGCGTCATCCAATGTCGGTGGATCTGCATCTGGAGAATTGCGCGACGCGTTCAGGTTTGGTCGTGGCGCGCGTACTTGGTGGCGGAGGGTACTGGCGTTACGGGCTGGATCAATATGCAGCGCGCCTGCGCCAGGCGGGCGTACGGTTCGTGGCCCTGCCGGGCGACGACAAGCCCGATCCGGAATTGCGCGATCTGTCCACCGTCCCGGCGGACGATTACAACTTGCTTTGGGCCTATTTGACCGAAGGCGGGCCAGACAATTGTCGGTCTTTCCTGGAACGAACCCGGTCCCTCGTACGGGGTTTGACAGACCTGCCGCAACCGGCGCGGCCCTTGCTGCGGGCAGGACTTTACTGGCCGGGCGAAGGGATTTCCGACCTGGAGACGGTAAGGGCGCATTGGCGCGAAGGGGCGCCCGTCGTTCCCGTGATCTTTTATCGGGCCTTGGTGCAAGGCGGCGGGCTTCATCCGATCAACCGCCTGGTCCGGGCCCTGTTGCGCCGCGGCCTGGCGCCCTTGCCGATCTTTGTGGCATCGCTCAAGGACCCGGTTTCAGCGGCAACGCTCTCGCAACTGTTTGAGGCTGCAGCCCCTTCGGTGATTTTGAACAGTACCGCATTTGCCGTCGGCAGTCCTGGTGTAGGGGCGCTGGCAGAGGGGGCATCGAACCCCCTCTGCCAGCCCGCCGCGCAAAGCGCGCCGGTGTTCCAGGTCGTTCTGGCGGGCTCTTCGGAAGAGGCCTGGCGCGAGGGCACTGCCGGTTTGAGTGCGCGCGACATTGCCATGAATGCAGCCCTGCCGGAGGTGGATGGACGGGTGCTGTCGCGGGCCATTTCCTTCAAGGGAGAGGCTTATTGGGATAAGGACACCGAATGCACCATTGCGTCGCAGCGGGCGCGAGGCGATCGGGTCGATTTTGTGGCCGACCTGGCGGCTGCCTGGATGCGGTTGCGACAAACATCGACTGCGGAACGGAAGGTCGCGCTGATTCTGGCCAACTATCCCAACAGGGATGGCCGGTTGGGGAATGGCGTCGGGCTGGATACACCAGCCGCCACCGCCCATGTTCTAAAACTCTTGCAGGCTGAAGGGTACCAGACCGAGCCTTTGACGCCCGAGGCCTTGATGGATCGGTTGATGGCCGGGCCAACCAACTGGTTAACTGATCGGGTGGAACGAAATGGCGGGGTCCGCTTGAGCCTTGAGGCCTATCGTCAGTTTTATGGGACTCTGCCTTATGCTTTGCGGGAAGAAATCGAAGCGCGGTGGGGGCGGCCAGAGGATGACCCGTTCCTTATGGCGGAAAGCGAGGAACCCGCCTTCGCTCTGTCTGTTTTGGAACTTGGGAATGTCGTAATCGGGCTACAGCCCGCTCGGGGATACAACATCGATCCTCAGGCCACCTATCATGCGCCCGACCTTGTGCCACCCCACAATTACCTGGCCTTTTACTTTTGGCTGCGGTCGACGTTCGCCGCCCATGCGTTTGTGCATATGGGGAAGCATGGCAATCTGGAGTGGCTGCCGGGAAAATCTCTGGCGCTGTCCGAGACCTGTTGGCCAGAGGCTGTGCTTGGCCCCGTGCCGAATATCTATCCGTTTATCGTGAATGATCCTGGCGAAGGAACGCAAGCCAAGCGCCGGGCCCAGGCTGTGATCATTGATCATCTGACACCGCCTTTGACCCGGGCCGAGACCTATGGACCATTGCGCGACCTGGAAGCTTTGGTGGACGAGTACTATGAGGCTGCCGGGGTTGATCCGCGTCGGCTGGAGCATTTGGCAAAGGAGATCCTGTCGACCTGCCAGGCGGTTGGGCTTGATCGCGATGTTGGTTTCACCGGCACCGAGGCGGAAGATCTGAACCGGCTCGACGCTTATCTGTGTGAGTTGAAAGAAGCGCAGATCCGGGACGGGCTTCATATTTTTGGACAGAGCCCGATCGGTGACCAGGCGCGGGATTTGGCGATTGCTCTGGTGCGGCTACCCCGTGGATCTGGTGCGGGACAAAAGTCGCTGATGCGGGCCTTGGCGGCGGATTTGGCTATCGATTTGGACCCGCTCGACTGCGACATGGCGGAGCCCTACGGCGGGTCCCGACCTGCGTTCTTGGCGGCGGTAAGTGACGCGCCCTGGCGGAGCAACGGGGACACTGTGGAACGGATTGAACTGTTGGCGCAAAGGGCTGTCGGATGGTCGGATGTCCCGTCGGGCTTCGAGCAGACCGGAGCTGTTTTGGCGGCGGTGAAGCGAGAGATCGTGCCTGCCATCGACGCGTGCGGCCCAGCGGAAGGGGAGGGGCTCCTCACCGCCCTGTCAGGGCAGTTCGTCGCCCCTGCGCCGTCCGGCGCTCCAACGCGGGGCCGACCGGATGTGCTGCCGACAGGCCGCAATTTTTATTCCGTCGACAGCCGTGCGATGCCTACACCCACCGCCTGGGCCTTGGGTTGGAAATCCGCGAGCCTGTTGATCGACAAACACCTGCAGGACCATGGCGACTGGCCCCGGCGTTTGTTTTTGACAGCCTGGGGCACCGCCAACATGCGCACGGGTGGCGATGACATTGCCCAATGCCTTGCCCTTATGGGGGTGCGGCCCACCTGGGACAGCGCCAATCGCCGCGTCACGGGGTTCGAGATCATTCCAGCTGACGTTCTGGCGCGGCCTCGGGTCGATGTGACCTTGCGCATATCTGGATTTTTCAGAGATGCGTTTCCGCAACTCATAGCCTTGGTTGACAGCGCCGCACGGGCTGTCATGGCGCTGGAAGAGCCTGACGCACAGAACCCTGCCGCAGCCGCGAAACGTAAAGGTGATGCGGAATTTCGGGTCTTTGGTTCGAAACCTGGCGCCTATGGGGCTGGCTTGCAGGCGATGATCGATGAGCGGCTTTGGTCCGACAAGGCGGATCTGGCGGATGCCTATCTGGCCTGGTCGAGTTACGCTTACGGTCGGGGCACGGAAGGCCTGCCCGAGCGCGCGGCGTTCGAGGGCCGGCTGCGCGGGGCAGACGCCATCATCCAGAACCAGGACAACCGGGAGCATGATCTGCTGGACTCGGATGACTATTACCAGTTCGAAGGCGGCGCAGCGGCGGCGATTGAAACGCTGCAAGGGCGGACCCGGCCCATTTACCACAACGATCATTCCCGGCCCGAACGGCCCGTTATCCGAACATTGGAGGATGAGATCGGCCGGGTCGTGCGTTCGCGGGTGGTCAATCCCAAATGGATCGATGGGGTAAAGCGGCACGGTTACAAAGGGGCCTTTGAGATTGCAGCCACCGTCGATTACCTCTTTGCGTTCGCCGCGACGACCGGCGCCGTGCGGAACCATCATTTCGACCTCGTCGAAGCAGCGTTCCTGGAAGATGAAGCGACCAGGGCCTTTCTGGCAGAGAATAACGCTCCGGCGCTTCGGGACATTGCGGCGCGGCTACAGGAAGCGATTGACCGGGACATGTGGGTGCCGCGATCAAACAGCGCCCGCGGCCGAATTGCTGACCTATTGGCTGAAACGTCTTAGGTCAAAGCGCGTCGAGCAACTGGCGGGTCGGCCAAGCGTCGGCGGGCAGACCCAGGCGTCGCTGCTCCGCCTGAACGGCGGCGCGGGTTTTTGCACCGAGAATTCCATCGATTTTGCCGACATCGTGACCACGGGCCTGCAGCTTTTCCTGCAACGCTTTCATTTGCGCATCGGGCAACGCGGGATCGGGCTCACCAGCGCGGTAGATCTGTGCGCCGCTTAGGCGAGTTGCAAAGTAGGCGGCCGTCGTGACGTAGACGAAGCTCTGGTTCCACTCGAAGTAAACATCAAAGTTGGGATACGCCAGGAAAGCGGGGCCCTTCCGGCCCTGCGGCAACAGCAATGCGGCTTGGAGCGTCGAGGATCCCAGGGCACCGTTGCGGGCTTCGACCCCAAGCGCTGCCCAATCCGCCACGGTTTTCCGGCTTTGCAGTCCGGTTTCGGCCCAGTTCAAACTGGCAGGCACGGTGACTTCTTGCAGCCAGGGTTCTCCTGCCTGCCAGCCGAGGCTCTGCAGCATCTTTGCACCCGACAGCAGCGCATCGGGCACGGAAGTTTTCAACGACACCACCCCGTCACCATCGCCGTCGATACCGTTTTCAATAATGTCCTCGGGCAGCATCTGAACCATGCCAACCTCGCCCGCCCAGGCCCCGGTGGTCGTTGCCGGGTCGAATGCGCCCTGCTCGAACAGCTCGAGCGCTGCGAAAACCTGCGGGCGGAAAAGGTCTGGTCGGCGGCAATCGTGGCTAAGTGTCATCAACGCGTTGAGTGTGTTGAAGTCGCCCTGAACGGCGCCATAGTCCGTTTCCAAGGCCCAAAAGGCCAACAAGACACCGGCTGGCACACCATATTGCGCTTCGGCACGCTCCAGTATCGCGGCATGGCGTTGCGCATTGGATCGCCCTCGATCCAGGCGGTTCTGGCTGATGACCCGGCGGGAAAAATCCAGGAAGGCCATCTTGAAGACCCCTTGGGCCCTGTCGCGTTCAATGACCTTTGGGTCTTGCCGGACCGACTGGAAGAACCGTTCGACCGACTGCGATGCGTGGCCCCGGCGCACTGCTTCGTCCCGCATTTGTGAAACGAAACCGCTAAAGGATCCCCCGCACGGCACTGATGCCACGGCGGCGGAACTCCAGAGGCAGACGAAAAGGGGGCCCAAAATACGCATCAAACACCACGCTCATACTGTTTTTTCGGGACTGTATGTAGCGGCTCATCGTCTCGCAAGAACGGCTTTACCAACCGGACACCAGATAAAGGCATCCGCACGCGACAACCAGGCCCGACCAACTGCGCCATAAAGCGGCAACGGCATGGTCAATGTCGGGCGGGCCAGGATCTCGGCGCCCGGTTTCATGGACATACGGGAATGACCGCAATTGGCCGTCATAGCTGCGCGGACCTGACAGGGCGACATCGAGCGCACGGGCCATAGCCGCTTCAGGCCAGCCAGCATTGGGAGACCGGTGTTGCCCCGCATCCATTGCGATATGCCGCCACTGGCCCGGAAAGCCATAAAGCGCCCAGATAAGCCCGGCTGTCAGCCGCGCAGGCACCCAGTTGAGCACATCGTCGAACCGGGCCGCGGCCCATCCGAAATTGCGGTATCTGGGGGTGAGGTAGCCGATCATGCTGTCAGCCGTATTGGTCATCTTGTAAAGCATGAGGCCCGGCAAGCCGCCAATCAGATACCAGAAGGCCGGAGCAATCACGCCGTCCGACAGATTTTCCGCTGCGCTTTCAATGGCGGCCCTCGCAACTGCGGGCTGGTCCATCTGGGCGCAATCCCGTCCAACGATTTGCGATACGGCGCGACGTCCCTCTTCGATACTCCGTCGCAGCCCACGCGCCACATCGCGTACGTGATCGCTCAAACTGCGCTGAGCCAACAGAACGGCCATGGCCAATAGCTCGGGGACCCAATGCACAGACAGCAGAGCCCCGACGCCGATCGCAAACAGGCCAAGGCCCAACAGAGTGGCGGCTCCGGCAGAACGACCATTGGACCCTTGGTTGAAACGCTGCTCCGCCCAACTCACCGCGCGGCCCATCAGAACGGCCGGGTGAGGCAAACGCGACCAAAGCCAACGGGGCTCGCCAAATACAGCGTCCAAAGCGAGGGCCAAGATCAAAAGACCTGCTGATCCCATTACGCAAGCGCTTCCGCCAAACGTTGCCAATCCTCTTTCGACCCTGGCAGTCCAAGTCGAATCCAGTTTTGGGAATAGGGGAAGATGCGCGACAGGATCCGGCGGCGTGCCAAACGATCTTGCCAGTCATCCGCGTCGGACACCTGGTAGAGCCGGAAAAGGCTTGTACCGCCAACCACATGCCAGCCCGCGCGCTTTGCAAGATCGTCCAGCCGCGCGGCATCTTCGGTCAGTCGGCGACGGGTCGCATCGGCCCAAGCTTCGTCAGCCAAAGCCCGCGCGCCGATCTCCAAGACCGGGCCGGACACGGCCCAGGGGCCAAGATGGTCCGACAAGGGGCCGAGTGTCTCTGGCAAACCAATGGCGAAGCCCAAACGACCGCCCGCCAATCCCCAAAACTTGCCAAAGCTCTTCAAAATCACGACACCCTGCCGATCTGCCTGTGCCATATGGCTGCGCTCTGGCGCTACATCGCAAAAGCTTTCGTCGATGACAGTCAGATCCCGGCGGTCAACGATCATGTCAGGCCACCAATGCCCGTCAGGATTGTTGGGGTGCACATAGACATGCACTGCAGCGGCCTGATTGGTACCGGAAACCCGATCCCCCCAGGCCCCGCGAAATGCTGCAGAATGTTCGTTGTAGGTCGGCGCCGGAATGTAAACGTCTTGCGGCGGAACGAGCCAGGGCATCCGCGCAATAAAGGCTGACGCTCCGGGACCAGCCAGGATCTCTGCCTTAGCCGGCACCTTCCAAAACACCCGCGCCGCAGCGATCAAACGATCCATTGCGCCCTGGTCCGGCAGCATTGCCCAAGCGTCGGGTGAGATATTTCCCACCGGATAGGCCATGGGATTTATTCCCGTCGACAGATCCAGCCAATCCGCCCTACGCCCGCCCCAGCGGGCGACGGCGGCATCAACGCCACCGCCATGGTCCCGCTTGCTGGTCACTAGGTTTCGTCTGGAAGGGGCAGATGCCGGGTGACAAAATGACCCTTTATCGCTTCTGGCCACTCCCTGTAGGGCACCTGCCCCGTCTCGCTGGCCGCATGCATTTGGGCATAATCCACAATCGCACGCGCCGCGTCGCTCTTTGGCTCAAATTCCCCCAGAGTGTAGGCGATCTTTCCGGCCGCCTGTATCGCAACGTTGCAAGAACGCTTGCACCCCATCAGGCAAGAATGACGCCGCACGCGAACTGTACCACCAGCAGCCACCAACGCCTCAACCTGCTCTGCGAGTCTTTCGCCGTCGGTCAGTTCTCCCGCGACAGAAGACTCCCAATCTTCACGCTTACAGGTATCGCAAACAGTGATCCATGTGCTCATATTTTAATCACTTTCGTGGATGGACGGGCGGTATGCAGCCCAAAGTTGACGCGAGCAAAGGTCCTTAAGGTTTTAGGCTATTCGTTAATCATTGGTTAGGACTTGTGAAGCAATCCCTACATTAGAAACCGAAATCCAACTTTTGCAGGCAAGACATGAAAGTTCTGATTGTCGAAAGCAATAGCGATGTCGGCCTGATGTGGAGCCGCCACCTGCAGCGAATGGGGCTAAAGGTGGAGATGGCTCTCGGCGAAAGCGAGGCCGTGGAAGCGCTGGAAAACGATGACATCAATGTCATCGTAATGGACGTTGTCCTGGATCAAGGCAGCGCCTTTGCGGTGGCTGATTATGCCAGTTACCGGCAACCGAATACCAAGATCATATTCGTGACCAGCACGACCTTTTTCTCCGATGGCTCAATCTTCAGCCATGCCTCGAATGCATGCGCCTTCCTACAGGTCGAAACCCCGCCAGACGACTTGGCGGCGATGGTTGAACATTACGGGCGAACTGCCTGAGACATAGTGCTTGTGCGGCCATGAGCCTGGGTCCAGTTGATCACCGGATTGATGGGCACGATCCGGTGCGGGTTAATGCTCTCATGGCTGTAATGATAGTGGCGAACAATATGGTCCATGTTGACCGTCTCCGCCACTCCTGGATGCTGATAGAGATCCCGCGCGTAAGCCCAAAGATGGGGATAATCGATCAACCGCTTCCGGTTACACTTGAAGTGCAGGTGATAGACCGCATCAAACCGAACCAGGGTCGGAAACAGCCGCCAGTCTGCCTCTGTTAGGTGATCCCCCATGAGGTAGCGTTGATGGGCCAGCCGTTCGTCGAGCCAATCCAGCGTATCGAACAGCGCGTGTACGGCGTCGTCGTAAGCGCTCTGGCTCGTGGCAAAACCGGCCCGATAAACCCCGTTATTGACCGTTTCATAGATCCGGTCATTCACCGGCCCAATCGCGGAATGAATGTCGGCAGGACAGAAATCCAACTCATTGCCTGTCAGCGCGTTGAATGCGGAATTGAACATGCGAATGATCTCGGACGATTCGTTCGAAACGATAGTGTTTTGTGCTTTATCCCAAAGAACCGGCACAGTGACCCGGCCTGTCATATCGGGTACGGCCAGCAGATAAATGTCGCGAAGGAATGCCGACCCGAACAGTTGATCGCCCGTCGCGCCGGGATAGTCCGCCGCGAGTGACCAACCATCCGCCAGCATGTCTGGATGTACGACAGAGATATCAATATGCGGCTCCAGCCCCTTGAGTTTGCGAAAGATCAAGGTGCGATGCGCCCACGGGCAGGCCAGCGAGACATACAGGTGGTAGCGCCCGCTCTCCGCAATAAAACCGCCCATGCCAGAGGGTCCCGGCGCGCCGTCCGGGGTTATCCAGTTCCGAAACCCGGCGGCAGATCGCACGAACTTTCCGCCAGACGACTTGGTATCATACCACTGGTCCTGCCAAACTCCATCAACAAGCAACCCCATCCCTGCCCTCCCTCTCAGCGCCGGTCCCCCTAGATATGGCGCGCGTCCGTCGGCGGGACCAGATGTAGCGTCGCAAATCTGTTTGCGGCGGCATGGACCGACGCCTATAGCAGGAGAACGATCCGTCGAGCATCCCAGTTCGCGCGACGGACGGGGGCCATGGGAAGGAGTGCCGCGGCATGGGCACAGATCCAAAAACCGGTGTCATGATATGCGGCCATGGCTCGCGCAGCCAGTCTGCCGTCGATGAGTTCGCCGTGCTGGCGCAGAAACTGCCAGCCTACCTGCCAAAAGACTGGCTGATGGACTACGGATATCTGGAATTTGCAAATCCGGTAATCCGCGACGGGCTCGACCGCCTGCGGACGGCAGGCTGTGATCGTATCCTTGCCGTACCGGGCATGCTCTTCGCCGCAATGCACGCCAAGAACGACATCCCCACAGTGCTAAACACCTACGCCGCCCAGCACGGAATTGACGTGCTCTATGGTCGCGAACTGGGCGTGGACCCTAAGATGATATCGGCGGCCGCGCGCCGGATCGAACAGGCCCTGGATGCCGCGCCAAATGACGTGCCCTTGCACGAAACCTGCCTGGTGGTGATCGGACGCGGCGCAAGTGACCCAGACGCCAATGCCAATGTGTCAAAGGTCGCCCGGATGCTGTGGGAGGGCATGGGCTTTGGCTGGTGTGAGGTCGGCTATTCAGGCGTGACCTTCCCGCTTGTCGAACCTTGCCTGACCCATACCGCCCGGCTCGGCTATAAACGGATCGTGGTGTTCCCCTACTTCCTCTTTTCCGGCATCCTGATCGACCGCATTTACGGCTTCACAGATCAAGTCGCTGACGCGCACCCGGATATCGAATTTATAAAGGCGCCCTATCTGGGCGATCATGACCATGTGCTGGAAACCTTCGCCGAGCGCGTGACTGAACTGGTGGGCGAAGTTCCCCCTCCAAACTGCGCCATGTGCAAGTACCGCACACAGATCCTGGGGTTCGAGGCCGAGTTGGGCGCCGTCCAGGAAAGCCACCATCACCATGTGGAAGGGCAAGGCGCTTCAGCACCCGGGTCCAACGTCGCTGACTGCAGCTTGTGCGACACGTTCTGCACAGGAATGTGCCGGCTGGAAGCCATGGATGCCCACGATCACCATCATGATCATCATCACCATGACCACGGGCACGATCACCACCACCATGCCCCCTATCCGCACGCGGATCACCCGCACGGGCCAGAAAGCGTCCGAAAGGCGAAGGTATGACCGTCCTGCCCCTTTCTTACGGGCCAAAATATCCCCGCCGGGGGCTCCCCCGAACACAGCGGGAAACGTCCAGTCGGACAGCAGCCCGACGCAGGTGATGCGGCCCTATGTCAAAGATCCTGCCGCAATCTATGCGGCCAGCTTCGCCACCGTTCGGGCGGAGGCCAATCTTGGCCGGTTCGACAGTGGTATGGAGGCCGTGGCCGTTCGCCTGATCCACGCCTGCGGCATGGTCGAAATCGCCGACCGGCTGAGCTTTTCACCGGATGCCGCGCAAGCGGGGCTTGCTGCCCTTAAGTCAGGCGCACCGATCCTCTGCGATTGCGAAATGGTCGCGTCCGGGATCATCCGGCGCATGCTGCCAGCCCAGAACCCGGTGACGGTTACGCTGAATGACCCCGAAACACCAAAACTTGCCCAGTCCCTCGGCACCACCCGCTCCGCCGCGGCGGTCGAGCTCTGGCGGCCTCTCCTGAGCCAATCGATCGTTGCCGTCGGCAATGCGCCCACGGCTCTGTTCCATTTGCTCGAACGGTTGGACGAAGGCTGGCCCAAACCGGCGCTGATCCTGGGTTTCCCGGTGGGCTTTGTTGGTGCCGCCGAAGCCAAAGCCGAACTGTCCGCCGACCCGCGCGGCACCGATTTCATTGCATTGCGCGGGCGGCGCGGCGGGTCCGCCATGGCCTCCGCCGCAGTCAATGCGCTGGCCGCCAATGCCAACGACCCAGCAAAGCTCAACGGTCATGGCTGACGCGCCCTGGCTCCATATCGTCGGCATCGGTGAAGACGGGATCGACGGGCTGACGCCTGCCACACGCGCCATTGTCGAGGCCGCAGAGGTCATCATCGGCGGTGATCGTCACCATACTTTGGCCCCAAGCCTTCCGGCGGAACGGCTGGCCTGGCCCCATCCGTTCGACGCACTGATCGACACGATCCAGGATCTGAAAGGACGGCGCGTGGTCGTTCTTGCCACCGGCGACCCGCTTTGGTATTCGGTCGGCGCCAAGATCGGGCGCAGCATCGATCCGACGCACATAACGTATCACCCTCAACTATCCGCCTTTCAACTGGCCGCCGCGCGGATGGGTTGGTCCCTCGCCGATCTCGAAACGCTGACGGTGCACGGACGGCCGGTGGAACAGATGATCGCCTTCATCCAGCCGGATCAAAGGCTTCTGATCCTCACAACCGGCGCAGAGACCCCGGGCCAGATCGCACAGTTCCTGACCGAACGCGGCTTTGGTGAAAGCCCTATGACCGTGCTGGCCGCCATGGGTGGCCCCGACGAACGACGCTTTGACGGGCTGGCCAAAAACTGGTCGCACGCCGTGCCCGCCTTTAACACACTGGCTGTGGATTGCGTGGCTGCACCGGATGCGGCCCTTCTGCCCCGGGTCCCGGGACTGGCCGACGACCTGTTCCAGCATGACGGCACCATGACCAAGCGCGAGATCCGCGCCATTACACTGGCCAAACTGATGCCGATGCGCGGCGCCCATTTGTGGGACATCGGTACCGGCTGCGGTTCGGTCGCCGTCGAATGGATGCGCGCGGCACGCTATGCCCGCGCCACAGGGATCGAACCCCGCGCCGACCGCCGCATGATGGCCGCGGCAAATGCCAATGCGCTGGGGACACCCCGGCTGGCCCTGATCGACGGCGAAGCGCCCATGGCACTGGACGGGCTGGAAAAGCCGGACGCCGTGTTCATCGGAGGCGGCCTGTCGGAAGAGGTTTACAAACAGGCCTGGGACGCGCTGCGTCCGCTCGGTCGGCTTGTGGCGAACGCCGTCACGCTCGAATCCGAACAATTGCTGATCGATTTGCAGGCCCGCTATGGTGGCGAACTTGTGCGGCTGGCCGTGCACCGCGCCGAACCGGTCGGGCCCTATCGCGGATGGCGACCCGCAATGCCCGTGACCCAGTGGAGCCGGATCAAACGATGACCGGCACCCTTTATGGCGTCGGTCTCGGCCCGGGCGACCCGGAACTCCTGACATTGAAAGCGCACCGCCTGATCTCCGAAGCCGATGTCATCGCCTACCCGACACTGGCGGGCGCAGACAGTTTCGCACGATCCATCGCGCAGGATTTTATCCCGGAGGGCACCCGCGAGTTCCGCATCGACCTGCCGATGACCACCGAGCGCACACCGGCACAAACGGCCTATGACGAGGCTGCGAAGGAGTTAACGACAATTCTTCAGGCTGGGCAAAACGTCGTCTGCCTCTGCGAGGGGGATCCGCTGTTCTACGGCTCGTTCATGTATCTGCAGGCACGGCTGGCGGACCGCTTCAAGGTCGAGATTGTGCCGGGAGTAACCTCGATGACGGCCTGTGCGGGCCGGGCCGGGTTGGCGCTGGCTGGCCGAAATGACGTGATCAGCGTAATTCCGGCACCTCTGCCTGCTGATGATCTGGCTCGTCGGCTCGACGCCGCCGATACAGCCGTGGTCATGAAGATTGGTCGCCACCTGGGCAAACTGCGCCGCGTCATCGCGGATGCCGGGCTGACCGACCGCGCCATCTATGTGGAACGGGCCAGTCTGCCGCAGGAACGCTGCCTGCCATTGGTGGACGCCCCCGACACAGCACCTTACTTTTCCATGATCCTAATCGCCAAAGGAGCGGATCCATGGCTGCAAAGCCCGCCATCATCGCCCTGAACCGTTCCGGCGAACCGGTTGCACACCGCATAGCAGGACTGCTTGGAGCAGAGGTCCACGGGCGACAGGGCCGCGTGAACAAGGCCGAGGTCTGGTTTCCGAACGCGCTGGACCATGCCCGCGATCTTTTCGCAGCGGGTCGGCCCGTAATAGGCGTTTGCGCTTCGGGCATCCTGATCCGTGCGGTTGCGCCACTTCTGGCCGACAAGCACCGCGAACCGCCCGTCTTGTCGATCAGCGATGACGGCACTGTCGTGATCCCTTTGCTCGGCGGCCATCGGGGCGCGAACCGCTTGGCGCGGCAAATCGCTGAAGGGCTCGGCGCCAAGGCCGCTGTCACCACGTCTGGCGACATTGCCTTGGGCATCGCCTTGGATGAGCCCCCCGCAGGCTACCGTCTGGCGACACCCGAACATGCGAAAGACGTGATGGCGGGGCTGATCTCTGGCGCGTCTTATGGCCTGACCGGCGGGTTTGACTGGCTTGCCCCCGTGGCTGACCTACCCAACGTGACGCGGCTTGAAGGTCCACCGGAGCAGGCGGCAATTGTACCGTTTCAGGATGGCGCACCCGATTGGGACCAACCGCACCTGCTATACTACGCGCAAACCTACACCGTCGGGCTGGGATCCGCGCGCAACGTCCCGGCGCAAGAGGCACGGATGGTGCTGACCGACGCACTCGCCGCGAACGGCATCGCGCAAGAGGCCATAGCCGCCGTTGGAACACTGGATCTGAAAGCCGACGAAGCGGGCTTGCGAGACGTCGCGCACTGGCTCGGCGTCCCCTTCAGGTTGTTCCAGGCTGCACGGCTGGAGGCCGAGGCGCCTCGCCTTCTGACACCTTCCGAGGTCGTATTCGCCGAAGTCGGGTGCCGGGGTGTGGCCGAAGGAGCAGCCCTGGCCTTGGCAGGGCCTGATGCCAAACTTGTCGTGCCAAAGGTGAAGTCGGCCAATGCGACCTGCGCCATTGCACAAAGCCCGGCACCTATTGCAGAATTGCCTGGTCGGAGCCGCGGGCGACTTG
>JBCBGY010000021.1:0-34632 GCA_038526275.1 Pseudomonadota bacterium
GCCGAGCCGCCCGAAGACCCAGCCGCCGAGCGCGAGGTGTTCCAAGGGGTCACGGTGGACGGGAAGACGGCGTTAAAGGTGTTGCCACCCGCACCAAATTCCGGCGTGTTCGACTTGCCGATGACAATGGCCCCGTTAGCCTCCAACCGTTCGACCAGAATATCAGATCGCTCGGGCACATGGTCTGCGAAAATTGGCGAACCGAAGGTCGTGCGCACGCCAGCGACTTCGGTCAGGTCTTTGACGGCAATGGGAAGCCCAGCGAGCCAAGTGGGATCATCCCGGCGATCCTCTCCCAAGCCGGCCTCAATGCGGTTCGCGGCGGCCAGGGCCCGTTCGCGGCACAGGGTCGGCAAGGCATGAATCTGAGGTTCAACCTGTTCGATGCGAGCGAAAGCCGCCTCGACAGCCTCAGTCGGCAGCACCTCCCGCGCTTTGAGGCGCGCGACCATCTCCGTTGCCGTGAGTTGCCAAAGCTCTGTCATTGCCACCACCTCCCTCAAATGCCGCCGTAGATCCGCCATTCGGTTTCTGTCACGTCGGCCAAACGTTTTTCGTATTCATGGCGCTTGACCGCGCAAAGACAAGTGTGAAGCGGTTCACCTAGGATCTGGACCATCGCTTTGGACGCCTCGAATGCGTCAATCGCATCGAGCCAGGTCCGGGGCATGGGCAGCATATCTTCTGCTGCGCCCGGCGGGCCTGCCTCGGCTTGCGCCTCGATCCCGTCAAGCGCCGCGCCGAGCGCCGCAGCGGCCACCAGGTAGGGGTTGGCGTCGACACCGGCCACCCGGAGCTCAAAATGTCGCGCTTCGGGGGCACAATCCGGGATACGTACTGCGACATTTCGGTCTTCGATTTGCCAGCAGTTCGTCGCGGGGGAGTAGACCGCACTGCCCATCCGACGCCAGGAATTCAGAACCGGCGCGAGCAGCAGCAGCATGTCGTTCATCCCCGCCCTGATGCCACCAATGGCCTGCAGCATCAGTGGGGACAGGTTGCCATCGGTATCCGCAAAAAGGTTCCGCCCGTCTTTGTCAGCGAGGGACAGATGCAGATGCATGCCCGAGCCGGCCCGATGCCCGAACGGCTTGGCCATGAAACAGGCGCGCATCCCAAACCGGCGCGCCGTAGTGCGGATCAGATGCCGTGTCAGGGCAATATCATCGACGGCGCGCGCGAGATCCCGATAGCGAAGGGTCAGTTCGAACTGTCCTTCGGCATATTCCGACAGCAAGGCTTCGAGCGGCAGGTCAAAGCTGTCCGCCGCGGCGTAGAGTGCGTCAAAAAACGGGGCGGCCTCATCCAGTTCGTCCACGCTCATGCAGTTCGTAGTGCCAAGCCGCCGCCCGCCCAAGGGCATCTTGGCGGGTTGAACCGCGCCGTTTGGATCTGGTTCAGCGTCGAGCAAGTAGAATTCCAGCTCCAGCGCTCCGAGAGGCGTGTAGCCGGAGGCATTGGCCCGGTCTATCTGACGCAGCAGGGCAAAGCGCGGATCCTGCGGCACGGGCTTTGCCGCGCCGTCGTACATCTGCAGCAAAACGAGCCCGCGACCGTTCGGTTGCGCTCCCAACGTTCGGGGCAACGGCCAGCAGCGGTGGTCGCCTCCGCCATCCGGCATGGTAGCCAAGGCCGCGTCGATGTCGTCGCCTTCCACGTCTTGCGCGAAGAGCGTCGACGGCATCGGTCGCCCTGTTTGGTAGAGCGCGGCCAGTTCGTGACGGCGGATCATCTTGCCCCGCGCCATGCCATGCAAATCGCTCAGCACGATGTCGATGGCTTGCACATCCGGATTGGCCGCAAGGAAAGCCTCGCCTTCAGACCAGTCTGCGCCGGTTGGCGTGGTCACACAAAACCCCGCTTACGCATAGCATCGTGGGTCATGTCGAGCGTGCGGGTGGCTTTGTCGATCAACTCGTCAGCTTCGGCATGGGTCAACACAAGGGGAGGCGAGACGATCATTCGGTCGCCCACGGCGCGCATGACCAACCCGTTGTTGACCGAAATCTCGCGACAGGTGACACCCGCCTCTGCAGCATCTGGGAAATGGCCACGGGCCGCCTTGTCGTTCGTCAGTTGGATCGCCCCGACTAGGCCAGTCATGACCGCTTCACCCACAAGCGGATGATCCGCCAAAGCCCGCCATTTTTGCTGCAGATATGGCCCAATATCCGTGGCCACGCGATCGACCAGACCTTCGGCACGGAAAATGCCGAGGTTCGCAATGGCAGCCGCACAGGCGGCGGGATGACCCGAATAGGTGTAGCCGTGGGCAAACTCGTCGCCATGCTCTGTCAGAACCTCGGCCACACGGTCAGATACACCAACGGCACCCATGGGAACGTAGCCAGAGGTCAGCGCCTTTGCCATGGTCATGAAGTCGGGTTCCGTGCCGTAGGTCTGGCAGCCAAACCAGGCGCCCGTCCGGCCAAAGCCACAGATCACCTCGTCCGAAATCAGCGGGACGCCCCGCTCCTTCAGGCCCGCGCCCAGGACGGGCCAATAGGTATCGGGCGGGATCACCACGCCACCCGCGCCCATGATCGGCTCTGCGATGAAGGCTGCAACCCGATCCACGCCGACCCCATCGATTAAGGCGAGCGTGTCATGGGCAACCTTTCGGCCAAAGTCCTCTGGCGATTGGTCCGCACCTTCGGCCCACCAGGCTGGTCTCGGCGCATGGAATACATTGCCTACGGGGAGCCCGGGTTGCGCATGCATAAAGCCAAACCCGCCGACGGCTGAAGCCGCCACGGTTGAACCATGATAGGCGCCCCGGCGGGAGACGATGACATTCCGCTCAGGTTTACCTTGCAAGGCCCAGTAGTACGCCACCATGCGAAAGATCGTGTCGTTCGCCTCTGACCCTGAACAGGTGAAGAAGAACCGGTTGATGTGGGGCGGCGTCAGTTCAGAAAGCAGCCGCGCCGTTTCGATCACGGGCGGATGGGCCGATTGGAAAAAGGTGTTATAATAGGGTAGCTCCCGCATTTGCTGAGCTACGGCGTCGATGATCTCGGTCCGCCCATAGCCCACGGCGGCGCACCACAGGCCCGCCATACCGTCCAGGATCCGGTTCCCATCGCTGTCGGTCAGATGGGATCCTTTGG
Organism: Pseudomonadota bacterium; assembly: GCA_038526275.1. Taxonomy (GTDB): domain Bacteria; phylum Pseudomonadota; class Alphaproteobacteria; order Rhodobacterales; family Rhodobacteraceae; genus 188UL27-1. The sequence goes on from JBCBGY010000021.1 coordinate 3,111, forward strand.
CAGATGTGATGACCCGTGCACCTTTGGCGTTCAGATCGCCCGTATCAGTGAACGGATGCAGGTGGTGGGCCGCATCGAGCGCCCGCAATTCCGCTGTTGCGTTCAACAAGTTCATCCAACGGCTCCGTTCTGACCCGACATTCATCCTGCAGGGCTACAAGCCGAATGGGAAGGGCAGCCGATCCGTCGAACGAAAAAAGGGCCGCCCCCGGCAGCCCTTTTCTGAAAGAGTGGTTTGCCCGACGCTTACATGCTGACGGACTTTTCGACCTGCTTAACCTGCACGCGAGCCATGCCCAGGTTCGCAATCTTCTTGTCGAGTGCAACATACAAGAAGACGGTTGGCGTGTTTTCCAGCGGGCGGATCAGGTGGAACTGCTTGCCCAGCGTGATCAGAATGTCGTCGATCGCATCATCAAGGCCGAGCATCTGAATAGCGGCGAGCTTGGCCTTCACAACTTCGGTGTTCGCGGCAGAAGCTGCCTCCAGATCGAGATTGCCGCCACCTTCGGAGGCCATCATAAGTCCGGTTTCACTGTCGACGAGACAAGCGCCGATGAAACCATTGATTTCGGAAAGCTTCGAGATATCTGTCTGTGCCATAAGGGTCTCCTGATTAAACAGATCTTCTGTGGTCAGTGATGCGGAAATTTGTCCTGGCCAGACTTGATGCTGCGCCAGGCCTTAGGTCATGAGATGAACCCTTGGGATTTTGGACCACGAAGGTGTTTTTCCACTGGGCAACGAACATATGCATCGGTACTACCACCATTTACCGGCGCAACAACTTTCCGCACGCGACGGAAAGCAGACCGGAGTTCCTCGAATAGAGGTTACAAGTTGGGCGTCAAGTTGAAGCAAAGATGTCATTGATGAGGTATTCATTGACCGATTACTTTTTCGGATAGGACAATCTGCCACATACATCTTAGCTGATCTGCTGCAATCGCAGATTCAAACCATTCAACTTCGAGACGAGCGTCGTAAGTTGATCCACTCGACCCTCAAGCGTACCTGTCTTTTCAATATTCGTCCGGTATTCTTCACGTCTGTCCTGATCATCCAATCCGACCATTTCCTGGATAGCGAACTGATTGCTCTCGATAAAACTCAGGATCTGCTCTTTGGCCGCGTCGGCAAAGGCCAGAATTCCGGTCTCTTCGATCTCTACGATCGTCGCTTTCATCTGTTCGCTGGTCACGTCCCTGAACTTTTTCAAATAGGACTGACGACGCAACTTGCGAGCGAGCCAGTTGGAGAGCCAATTGCCGCTGACATCGATACTCATCGTGCGCATCAGCGGAACAGGTGTCGCAGGTTCCGGAAGGATGGGCAGAGATAGCCCTAACCCCTCTGGATCGTGTTCTCCGCACATCTCGTAAAGCTTGACCATATGGTTGAAGATCGTGCGAGACAGCGATTGGAATTCCGCTTCCATGTCGGCTGTATTGCCTTGATAGAATTCGTTCAGGCTCCGGCGCAGCTTATCCGTGTCAAATGTCCACGATCCGACCCCGCCGCCTTCCTCCAAGTGGCGCACCAGTTGACGGCTTTCCTTGAAAATAAACTCATGGAAGGCCCCGCCAAAGCTTAGCCGACTTTGTTTGGCACTTGCGGCCGTGATCTCGTCGATCTGTTCCGCCACGTCGCGGCGAAGCCTGTCAATATCGGCGTTAATCTGGTCGATATCGACCGCAATAGGCAGCGCTTCGGGGGTCGACGTGGCCTTGCCCAACAATCCCCGAGACTGCTGCGCCAACGCCGTGGCCATGTTGATAATATCCTCAAAGAAGGGCGCGCAGATTTCGACAATCGCCTTTCGATTAAGAACAGACTGCAGTTCTGTCATCCCCGACAAATCTACTGGACCATTGTCGATTTGCTGGTCGGCGATTGAAGACAGGGTTTCGATCGACGGTTCGGTCAAGACATCCGTCGATTTGGTGATATGGGCCTCACCCCATGACGCCGAACCAAATACAATGGGAACGTCCAATGGGAGCTTTTGGGCTTTCAGGGTTTCCTGAATACGTCCCCGGATCTCCCTAACTTGCTCTACCGGATTGGCCAACTCGTCGATCCGATTGATAAAAAGGACCATCTGATGCTGTTTCAGGTTGAGCAAGATTCGCATCAGCGCCAAGTCAGATGTGCTAAGTGCCTGGTGCGCACTCAAAACAATCACGCAGATGTCTGATTTTCCCAGGCTTTCCAGGGTCATTGCTTCCCTTACGAGGAAAGGATCGTTCACGCCCGGCGTGTCAATGAACGTAACTGGATAATTGAATAGCTCGCTTTCCAGATACAAATCCGCAGAACGTGTCATATCCGCGAAACGGCCTTCGGGGTCGTTCTCTGCCCCGTCTTCGCCCAAGCAAACGTAACGGCGGATCAGATCGGGGGTAAAGCCAGAAAATGCATGTTGATTACCGAGCAATAGCTCGAAGTTCTTTCCAAGCCGCTTTTCCGTTTTGCGCTGCATATCCGTGATTTGCGCGCGCAATTCTTCGACTTCGGTATCCATTTCGGCCTCGTTGGCCATGGAGGCAATGCGACCTCCGGTATCAACCATGGTGTCCCATTCATCCTGCGTGAAGAACCGAAAAACGGCATGTTTGTTTCTGGGAGCCGATTGGTTGAGATGGACCGAGGTAACGACGGATGTCCAAGGATTAATATCAGACGGAAGAAGCTGGCTTTCTCCAAGCAGTGCATTGCAAAGCGCAGTTTTTCCAGCCTTCACCTGGCCAATCAACGACACCTGAACAACGAAGCGTTCGAACATCTCGCCCAGCTTCGACATGACTTCGACCTTTTCAGGCACGACCAGTTGTTCGAGTTGGGTGAGCAGGTCTCGGAGTTCAGCCTGAACTGCCAATACCTCGGTCTCAATTGTATCAGTTGGCAGGCCGCGACGAACGAACTCCAGCACGTTACTTTCGACACTCTGGCGCGCAATTGCCATAAAAACCTCTACTTAGCTCAATCTATACGACTACCCAGCGAAGCGCCTTGCCTGACTATGGCGATAGGCTCCAAGGCTTTTTCCAAGCCCTTCGTCATAAAATCCAAGACCTCGCATCACCCACCTACACTGGGACACTAGTACAACGCTACTTGACCAGCCAACTGTGACGTTACCACCAGCATTCTTGTCAAGCTTCCTAATGGAGTCGGGACACATTAACGCAATCTTAGGATCTCTGTCCCGTCAGTATTCTACCTTAAGGAGATTGATGCATTATCAATACTGAAGCTGGCTGTGGTCCCCGTTCCGAAGGCTCGGGCTTTCACTATGATTTGATCTTGTCAAACTTGAGGCCGTTTTTGACTTATGTAAGCCAAAGCATGGACTTCGCTGCGGCTTCTACAGGATCAATGATCGGAACCGGGACAGCAGATCGCACCCGAGACGTTAAAGTTGCCATACCGGCACAACCCAAGATGATAGATTGGGCACCATCTTCGGCAACGGCCAGACGCGCTTCGTCGATGATGGTCTGAATGGCCGCGTCAGGATCTTCTTCGAGGGCCAGAACTGGAATATCAGAGGCCCGCACCCGGCCCAGATGGGCGGTCAATCCATAGTGGTGCACATTCTCTTCGATGACGGGGACCGAGACAGCCAAGGTTGTCACCACACTGAACCGCCATTGGCGGAGTGCGCACAGATGCATTCCCGCTTGCCCGATTCCAACCACCGGGCAGGACGATTGCGCTGTTGCGTCGGTCAGGGCCGTATCGTCAAAGCACCCTACGATGACCCCTTCGGCCCCGCTTTGATCAGCCTTTTTGACCAGATCCAAGAGATGCGGTGCTGCCGCGGCTCCATCTTCGGCCCCTTGGATCGCAGGGGGCCCGGCATGCGATGTCCAGCCCTGAAATTCGAGCGCGGGTGCTGCGGCCTCGGCTACCGGAACCATGGCCGCCGTCATGCTTTCGGTACTGTTCGGATTGATGATGATCACCGTCATTGGATCAGGCCCGACCACGATTGGTCAGCCAGACCACAGCGAAGAACAAGGCGATCACCAGGAACGAAAACGCCGTGGTCAGAGTGCCCAAGGCAAAGATCACCGGCGTCGTGACGTTCGTGGTCATGCCGAAAATCTCCAGCGGCAATGTATTGTAGCTGCCCGCCGTCAGAAGGGTGCGGGCGAATTCGTCGTAGCTGAGCGTGAACCCAAACAGAGCCACACCTATCAGCGACGGCGCGATGATGGGGAGCACGACATGTCGAATCGTTTGCCACGGAGAGGCACCGAGGTCGCGCGCCGCCTCTTCATAGCTGCGGTCGAACCGGTTGAAGACGGCAAACATGATCAAGAGCCCGAACGGCAGGGTCCAGGTGAGTTGCGCGCCAAAGCCCGAGGTCGACCAATGCACGGGCAACCCGGACTGGGAAAAGATCAGACCAACCCCCAGCGACACCAAAATCGACGGAATCACCAGCGACGTTACGATCAGGTAAAACAGGACCGTCGAGCCCGCGAACCGTTTACGAAAGGCCAGTCCGCCCATCACCGAGACCACCACCGTTGTGACCATCACCATCACGCCGAGGATGAAGGACCGCCAGAATGACCCCCAAATGTCGCCCACGGCCTGTTCTTGGAACAGATCATAGAACCAGTGCAGCGATACACCCCGCATCGGAAAGGTTAGCCCGCCTTGCGGCCCCTGAAACGACAGGATCGCGATGGTCAGGGTCGGGCCATAAAGGAAGATCAGAAACAGCCCAAAAAACGCAGCGAGCCAATAAAAGGCGGGGGGGCGCGGGTCCATTTACGCAGCCTCCATCAGTTTGGAGAGCTTGCGGGCAAAGCGAGGCAGTTCAGGATCTGTGCGTTCCGTTGGCAGATGATCCAAGGCAAACCAGCGAACTTGGCTATATTCGCCCCTGTCGAAGGCGATGGGCTTGGACCGGTCGCCGCGAAGAACGAACCAAAGCGAGATGTCGGTATGGCTGTTCGGCCCCACCGTCTGGGTTGCCGTGACAAAGATCGGCTCTGGAAACAGAAAATCAGCTTTGAGCGATAATTCCTCTTGGGCCTCGCGTTCAACCGTTCTGCGAGGGTGCTCACCGGGCTCTACATGGCCACCGCTCGGCAGCAACAGGCCTGATTTCCGATGATCCCCCAGCAACATATGATCCCGATCAATGACAGCGAAATAGGACACAAGGTGAGGATCGGGCCGGTCAGCCCGTTCTCCTCGGTAGAGATCCGCGCCGGACACCGCCAATTCACGGGCGCGCGCGCGAGTCGTCTCCTCCTTCGGGTCGCACGGATCGATACCATCCAGAAGCGCGATCAAATCGGACTGCATCACAGCTCCTTCCGGATGTCGACAAACCGCAGCAGGATGCCAATGACGATCAGGACAGTGCAGAGCAGGACAACAGCCGTGGCAGAGGCAGAAGGATATTGAAGCAGCCCAATATCGTTCGAAATCAGCCGCCCCACATTCGCGGATTGTGATCCAGACATGAACCGCACTGTGATGAAATCGCCCATCACAAGAGTGACGACGAAAATGGTGCCGATCATGATGCCGGGTTTCGTCAGTGGAATGATCACGTGCCACAGGGTTTGCCAGCCACTGGCGCCCGCATCTGTTGCGGCCTCGATCAGGGATCGATCGATGCGCATCATCGTGTTGAAAATCGGTACCACCATGAACAGCGTGTAAAGGTGCACGAAGGCCAGGATCACGCTGAAATCGCTGAAGAGCAGCCATTCCAACGGTTCATCGATCACGCCCCAAGAGATCAGCGTGGAATTGGCCAAACCGTTCCGACCGAGAAACGGAATCCAGGAGATCATGCGAATGATGTTCGAGGTCCAGAATGGAATCGTGCACAGCAGAAATAGCGCAATCTGCCAGGTCAGGCTTCGCACATGGAACGCCAGGAAATAGGCCACGGTAAAACCGATCAGAAGCGTGCAGGCCCATGTGATCACGGCATATTTGAACGTGTTCAGAAACACGCGGTAGGTCACATCAGACCCAAACAGGAAGGCGTAATTGTCGAATTGAAAAGCGGGAACGATCGAAAATTCGGTGGCGCCCCAAAAGCTGACGATCACGATCATGATGATCGGCAGCACCAGGAAGACAGCCAGCACCAAAGCCAGCGGCATGGCCAGCAACCAGCCCGACAGGTGCGACGACAAAGACCAAGCCTTGGATCGACTCGGCCTTTTTGAGGCAACGGCGTGCGGTAGGGACTGATCGGTCATGTCAGGCGCCAAAATGCCCGCCTTGGCATGCCAAGGCGAGCAATGTTTCAGTGAGTTGGATCAAGCTGCGATAAACTCATTCCACTTGCGGACCATGTACTGGTTTTCGTCCATAACGGCGTTCCAGCAGGCCACAGCGCCCATCCGTTCATAGAACGACCCGCCGTCGCGCACCTCACCGGCCTTGGCCATCACGTCGCCGAACGGGTTGGAAATGTCGTCCGTGGCTTCCTTACCTTCGAACCAGTAGCCCCACTCATTTTCAGACATGTGGTTCTTCGAAGTTTCCGGCACGGCTGAATAGTAGCCCTGGCGCATCAGGAACCCGCCGACCCAACCGTCGAGATACCAGTTGATGTATTCATAGGCCGCGTCCAGCTCCATACCGGACAGGGAGTTTGACAGGCCGATACCGCCGCCCCAGCTGCGATAGCCTTCTTCCAACGGCTGGTAGACGCATGGGATGCCGCGCGACTTCACGGCGGTGATAGCAGGCGACCACATGGACTGGATGACAACCTCGCCCGAGGCCATCAGATTGACGCTCTCGTCGAAGGTCTTCCAGAAGGCGCGGAACTGACCGTTCTGCTTGGCTTCGGTGAAGATGCCCAAGGTCAGGTCAATCTCTTCCTGGGTCATGTTGCCTTTGTCGGGATAGGTGTATTCCCCCATGGATTCCACGACCATCGCCATGTCCATGATCCCGATGGACGAAATGTCCAGAATCGACGCCTTACCCTTGAATTCCGGGTTCAGCAGTTCCGACCACTTGCTGATCGGGCGACCGATCAGATCAGGCCGAATGCCCAGCGTGTCGGCATTGTAGATCGTTGGGATCAGGGTCATCCAGCCGGTTTCTTCCGACGCGAACTCATTGGAACCTGGTCCAGATACAAAACCAACGGAATGCGGCGCGGTACCTTGGGCAATCACGCTTTCAGGCGTCAGTTTGCCGGATTTGAAGATGCCTACGATCTTGTCGTAGTTGGCGATTTTGGACGTATCCATGGCCTGCAGGTTGCCCGTCGGCCAGACCTTCTTACAGATCCAGTATTCGATGTCGGCAATATCAAAGCTGTCAGGCTGGGTCGCCGCGCGCTGGGTTACGCTATCGGAATCGAGCGCGGTCATTTCCAGAGTGAAGCCAAGGTCTTCCTTCACCTTCGCGGCCACCTCATTGAGGTTCGACACACCTGTGCCGAACTGGCGCAACGTGATGTCTTTGGTGGCCTGGCCCCAAACCATCGGCGCGGCGAGCGACGTTGCCATCGCAGCAGCGCCTGTCTTCAACATTGATCGCCGGGAATAGCGGATCTTTGGAATGGTTGTCATGTCTTACTCCCCTGATGTTGTTTTTGGTAAGGTCGTTCAAGCGCGGAGCGCATGTTCAGACTGCTGATCCCAGTCGAGCCCAATGGCCTCGCCAGGCTCCTTCGGCGCGCCGAAATAGTCCCGATCCGTCTGCAAGACGGTCACTTCCTGGTCACCCGCCATCTGTGCCGTCAGCGCGACATGAGTGCCCTGGTACTCAACGGACGTGACATTGCCATTCAGTCGCGCCTCGTCCGGTTGCGCCAGTTTTAAGGCATCCGCCCGCACGGCGATCTTGCCTTTTGGCAAGGCGATCACATTGTGAGAGCCGAGAAACCGCGCCACAAATTCTGTTTCCGGCTGTTCGAAAACATCTCGGGTCGGGCCTGCTTGCTCGATCCGACCGCCATTCATCACGACGATCTCGTCCGCCAATGCGAGTGCTTCGTCCTGACCGTGGGTGACATGCAGGAAGGTGATGCCGAGTTCTCGTTGCAGTCGCCGAAGCTCGCTCCGCATCCGAACCCGCAGGAAAGGATCAAGCGCAGACAAAGGTTCGTCCAGCAGCAAGACTTGCGGTTCTGTGATCAAGGCACGGGCCAGTGCAACCCGCTGCTGCTGACCGCCAGACAGTTGTTGCGGCAGACGGTCGGCGAACTCTGTCATCTCGACAAGGTCCAGCAATTCCAGCGCTTTGGCCTTTCGGGTCTCGGCCTCTACCCGTTTCATCCGCAGGCTGAAAGCAACATTGTCCAAGACGGTCAAATGCGGAAACAGCGCATAGCTTTGGAACATCATCGCGGTGCCGCGCTGCGCAGGCGGCAAAGCAGAAATATCGCGCCCAGCCAACAGGATAGACCCCGCAGAAACACTTTCGTGCCCTGCGATCATCCGCAGCGTCGACGTCTTCCCGCAACCTGACGGCCCTAGCAGACAGACATAGGATCCGGAGCGTGCAAGATACTCAATGCCATCAACCGCCAGGGCAGGCCCGTAGCGTTTTGTTAGACTGACAAGCTCTAGATCAAGGTCTGAGGGCACACACTTCTCGCTTTCGACGGCACGGTGGGATGACCGGCATGAAAGCGAAACTGAATTGGGTTTTCGGTTGGGTATCGCGTTACTTATGTCGCAAAATTAAGCGAATATTTGTCTATTTTGAATAAACTTCGGGCACTATCTTAAGTAGCTTTTCTCATCGCTGGTCCGCTGACCGGGCATGCAAGATACGGCCGACAGTGTTTAGTAGAAGCTGCGCCGCCAGAATCTGCGTACTGCCGGTCGGATCATAGTCAGGAGCAACCTCAACCAAATCGATACCCACAATCGGGTTACGGCGGGCCAGATGAGCAATCAGTTCGAGCACGTCGTAGTAGAGAAAACCGCCATGGCTGGGCGTGCCCGTGCCTGGTGCGATGGACGGATCGAACCCATCAATGTCAATGGTTAGGTAGATTTTTACGCCTTCAGGCACCCGCTCTGCTGCAGCTTCCGGCCCCATGGCACGGATCTGTCGCACCGAGAGGATGTCGGATCCTCTGGCACGGGCATCGTCGTACCCTTCCTTCGCGGTGGACGAGACGTTCCGAATGCCGAACTGGCTGAGCCCTGTCACATATGGTTTTTCGGCAGCCCGCCGCATGGGATTGCCATGGCCGAACCTGACACCGTGGCGTTCGTCGACAAAATCCAGATGCGCGTCGATCTGGACAACGTGGATCGGCCCTGCCTCCGAAAAAGCGTTGATACAGGGTATGTTGACCGAATGATCGCCACCCAGAACCACGGGCAAAGCGCCCGCAGCCAGGATCTTTCGCACGCCGAATTCAATGTTGCGATGGCTGGTTTCGGTGTCGGTGTGCACGATATCTGCATCGCCGATATCAACGATCCGGGCGGCTTCCAGATAGGTCACATCATCTTCGTGGTCATACGCCCCGCCATGACCGAACGCAAAAAGGGTTGAGGCCTCGCGGATGCCTCGTGGTCCAAACCGAGCGCCCGCCCGCCACTGGGTGCCAAAATCGAAAGGCGCGCCCAGAACAGCCACGTCCGCGTCTATGGCGTCCCAATCCTCGACATAGGGATATTTGCCGAACGTGGAAATGCCGACGAACGGCAGGTTGAGCCGTCCGGTTTCATAGCCGTGCCCCATGGAAGCGCTCTCCTACAGGACGCTTTCGGATCGCAAGGCGAGCGTCTGATCCCGCAGCCAGGTGACAAACCCGCGTGGGTTGCCGGACCATTCCTCAATCGAGGGCCGCTCGATTGGATGACCGACCACTGGGGCTTGCGGCTTGTTCAAAGCATGCTTCACTTCATACAGCAGCAAACCCTGCCGGATCGTCGCCGACACCCGATTGGCGATCTGGTAGGCCCGCGAGTTCTGCCCTGGGAAAAAGATCGGCAGAACGCGGGCACCCGAGCGCTGGATCATCTTGGCCGTGAACGGGTTCCAGTCATGCTCGACCGCCGGGCCGAACCAGGATTTAGAGGAAGCGACGATGCCTGATGGGAACAGCACCGTTACACCACCGTCTTTCAGATGCTCCATCGCCCGGCGGCGCATCTCCAGGTTCTGTTCGCGCGCATCTTCTTCATGCGGAAAGGGTACGGGAATCATAAACTGATCAATCTCGCCCACGCCCGTCAGCAGTGACCGGGTCAGGATCTTGTAGTCCAAACGGCGACGACCAATGAGTTCGGCCAGAACCATCCCATCGACCAAACCATGCGGATGGTTGGCCACAATGACGAGCGGCCCTTCTTTGGGTATCCGATCCGATTGTGCAGTGGGAGTGATCAGATCGATTCCCATCACGTCCAACGCCTGTTTCCAAAAACCTTGACCGTCGGGCACGCCCATGGCTTCGAACCTGCGGATCAGGTGTAGCAGATGCAACTTGCCCGTCACCATTTCCATGGCGCGGATGATATTGGCCTGGACAGGGTGGGTGAATGTCCCCGCATAGCTGAGCCTGCGGCGGTCATAGGCTTCCTCGCCCAGTTTGCCGCCATCGCCCTGGGTCCCCAGCCGCTGGCGGATCCGAACAGGTGGACGGCGGTAGTGCGAACTTTCTACCAAGCTGGTTGGCCCTCTTAACTTTCCCTTAGATTTCTTCGCCGAACTTGGCGGTGACTAAGGATTCCAGCGCGTCCAGAAGGCGTTCTGCCTCTGATCCACAGGTTTCGACCTCAATAGAGGTTCCCTTTGATGCTGCCAACATCAAAAGCCCCATAATACTGTCTCCGCTGGCTTCCAGGCCGTCACGTCGCACCTCTGCGGTAGCATCAAACCGTTCGACGGTTTCAACGAACTTGGCCGACGCCCGAGCATGCAGGCCTTTTTCATTGATAATATGGAGCGTTCGCTGGTTCGTCACTGTCACGTCTACCGCGGGGTTAGCCCCCGTCAAAACTGTTGATGTACTTTCGTCCAGCGGCCAAGGCAGCCTCGACCGCCGATGCAACCGACATTTGCCGCGACTTGGCGAGCTTAATCAAGAGAGGCAGATTGGCGCCATAGACGATCTTGCGGTTTTGCGGACTACAGGCCCGCAACGATAAATTTGACGGCGATCCTCCGAACATGTCGGTTACCACCACGACCCCGTCGCCGGTATCAACTTCGTCGGCGGCCGCGCAAATTTCGCTTTGCTTCGAATCCCGGTCATGGTCTGGCGCAATTGCAATGGCCTTCATGCCCTCTTGGACGCCAACAACATGCTCGACCGCCGAAAGATATTCCCGCGCCAATCCGCCATGTGCCACTATTACGATGCCAATCACACCCGTAACCCTGATGCTTTCACGTTTGCGCCCCCCCGGCGCCGTTCAAGCTCCCTATGGCGAATAGACACCTGCCATCCGGTCTCTGCAAGGCGATTCACAATCGCTTCCGCAACGCAAACGGATCTGTGTTGCCCGCCCGTGCAACCGAAGCCGATGGTCAGGTGCGATTTGCCCTCTTCCACATGGGCCGGTAGCAGAAGGGCCGCTAAGTCGGTTATCTTGCTCATAAACTCCATGTATCGCGGATCGCCGGCGACATATTCCGCGACTCTGGCATCCCGCCCATCCATTGGGCGTAGTTCATCCCGCCAGTAGGGGTTTCGCAAGAACCGGCAGTCAAAGACCATGTCCAGCCCTCGGGGCAGACCCCGTTTGTAGCTGAAGGAATGAACGGAAAGCGCCATGCGAGACGGCGATGCCACACCGTACCAACGGTCGATCTCGCCTCGTAAATCGTGTTGGCTCAGGTCCGTGGTGTCAATCAGCACATCCGCACGTTCACGGATGGGCACCAGAAGGTCCAGTTCTCGGGCGATGCCATATTCAGGCGACTCAGCGGGGGCCAAGGGGTGACGACGTCGCGTTTCGGAGTAGCGACGCAGCAGAACTTCGGACCCGCAATCAATGTAGAGGATCTCAGTTCCACGCAAGTCGTCCAAGGGTCCATCCCAGAGGTCAAGAAAGCCCTGAACACTGAATTCACGGTTGCGCGTGTCGATCCCGAGCGCCATTGGCCTGCGGTCTGGAGCATTGTCCAATAACCGAGGGATCAGGGACAGAGGCAGGTTGTCGATGGTCTCGAAACCCAGATCCTCCAGAGCCCGGATGGCTGTTGAACGGCCGGCACCAGAGGGACCTGTGACCAGCACAAGTTGCTTTGGGGCAATCTGGAGTTCACTCGGAATATTGGTCTGTTGGTGTGGCAGCGACATTGAAGAGACCGTGCGTCATGTGAAGCATCAGTGCTGATGCCAGATGTGAGCCGCTTGGCCGCCGAAGCAAGGGTAATTTTTGTCTCAATATCTCAATAGTGTAAGATTGCGGCAGTCGGTCAGTCTCTGATTGGTCCAAATCAATAGCCTGACAGAGCGGAGTCGGGGAAGCTGGCGGCACTTGCATAAGGCCCAGACCTCGCATTTCGATAAGCCCACGGATGGCGTCGGGGGCAGACGCGGTGAGCGCACCGCGGGTTAGCTGGACAATGGTCCGGTCATCAGAAACGAGACCGGCGCCCAAGGCTAAGAGTTCAATTGTCAGGGCTGACTTTCCGGAACCTGAAGGTCCAAGGATCAAAAGGCCGCGCCCGGCGATAGCCACGCAACTCGCATGCAGCGTAACGGGAGGAAGGTCTGGGCTATCGTCGGCGCTCAAATCAGACCGGCAGACCTACGACAAAGCGGGCGCCAAGCGGTTCGGATGTTACATCAACATCGGTGGGACGAATGTTCTCGGCCCAGATCACACCGCCATGCGCCTCGACAATCTGTTTTGAAATAGCCAGTCCCAATCCAGAATGATCACCGAACTGGCCTGCCGGGCGTTCGGAGTAAAACCGGTTAAAGATCTTTGTCAGCGCCTGGTCAGGAATACCAGGCCCGGTATCTTCGACCACGACAAGAACCCGGTTTTCCCGTTTTCGGACCCATACCCGTACGGCATCACCGTGCTCACAAAAGGAAATCGCGTTCGTGACCAGATTGACAAAGACCTGCGCCAATCGGGCCTCAAGGCCATATACCATGATCGGATTTTGCGGCATGTCGGTGATGAACTCGACACCTCTTTCTTCGGCCTGCTGGCTGAGAAAAGAGGTCACATTGCCGATCATATGCAGCAGGTCGAAGCTTTGTTCGTCCTCCTTGACCAGTTCGCTGTCCAGGCGGGAGGCGTTGGAAATATCACTGACCAACCGGTCCAGTCGACGAACGTCGTGGTCCAGCACGTTGAGCAGTTTGTCGCGCTGATCCTCGCGTTGTGCAATCCGCAGGGTCACCAGGGCGGAGCGCAACGATGCAAGCGGGTTCTTAATCTCGTGCGCAACGTCGGCGGCGAACTGTTCGTTCGCGTCGATCCGATCGTAAAGTGCGGCAACCATACCCCGCAGAGCCGCAGACAGACGACCAATCTCGTCCGGTCGCCCCGAAAGATCCGGGATCCGGACCCGGCTTGGAGCCACTTGACGGGAGTTCTTATCGCGCCCGATCTCGGCAGCGGCAGCCAAATCGGCAAGCGGGTTGGCAATGGTCGAAGCCAGCAAAAGGCTGAGGCCAATGGAAACCAGGATGGCAATGACGAATATTTGCAGGACCTGTTCTCGCTCTCGCCGGACGAGCAGGTCAATTTCCCCTGCCGCGCTGGTCAAGCCGACGATACCCATCACCTGGCCTTCAACCATGATCGGGGCCGCGACGGAAAAAATAGTGTTACCGGCGGGATCTGTGCCGAGACGAACAAGGGTCTGGCCCTCTATCGCCGGTTCAACCAAGGCCCTTGCCAAGGCTTCGCGATCCAGACTGGGTGGATTTTCAGCGCCAATAAAGAAGACCGCAGACATAATTTCCCAAATTGAATTCAGAAAATCTGTCACAATCGTGCTGCGCTGATCCGTCAGGGGCTCGCCAAACGGGGCGAGCATTTGGCCTACCAGGCCCTGTTCCGGATCGAAGACATAGACAGCTACACCACCCGACAGGTCCAACCTTTCGAGCGTTTGCGCCACATCCAGGCTGTTATCGCCCGTCAGACCGGTTGGTCCTCCCGGCTCCGACATCTGCACCTCGAAGATCTTGGCGAGCAGCATCGCTTCGTTCTTCAAGGCCCCTTCACGCTGGGTCGCCAGACTGTCTCGGAACGGATTAACGTAAAACACACCGGCCGCCAGGACAAGCAAGCCAATGAGATTGAAGGTGATGATCTTCCGGGCCAACGGCGACCGATTGAGCGTAAAATACCCTCGGCTTTCGCGATTGGCATGAATCTCGGTGTCAAACCCATCCGGGCTGACCCAGTCCTCTCCGAGAACTACATCACCATCATATGACGCCTCCGTGTCGCGCACGGGCAGCCCCCCGAAACGAACTTACTCTTCGTTGTAGCGGTATCCTATGCCATATAGCGTCTCGATTGCGGAGAAATCGTCATCCACAGTGCGCATTTTCTTGCGCAGACGCTTGATGTGGCTGTCGATCGTCCGATCGTCCACATAAACTTGGTCGTCATAGGCGACATCCATCAACTGATCGCGGCTTTTGACAAAGCCTGGACGTTGCGCCAGGGCCTGCAGCAACAGGAATTCCGTTACGGTTAAGGCAACGTCGCGGCCCTTCCAGGTCACGGCGTGGCGGAGCGGGTCCATCGACAGCTCGCCGCGCACCATGACCTGTGCCGTTTCGACCTCGCCAGCTTCGTCGCTGACCATGACTTCCTGACGGCGCAACAGCGCGCGAATACGTTCGACCAACAGGCGCTGGCTGAACGGTTTCTTCACGTAGTCGTCTGCGCCCATCCGCAGGCCCAGCACTTCGTCGATCTCATCATCCTTGGAGGTCAGGAAAATCACCGGCATCGAGGTCTTCTGGCGCAGTCGCTGCAACAGATCCATCCCGTCCATACGCGGCATCTTTATATCAAGTACTGCCATGTCCGGCAGGCTCTTGTTGAATGCATCCAACGCTGACTGACCGTCATTGTAGGTTTCTACATCGAACCCTTCCGCCTCGAGCGTCATTGAGACCGACGTCAGAATATTCCGGTCATCATCTACGAGCGCTATTCGTGACATCCTCGTTATCCCCACATGTTTATCGACGCCTCGGCCCCGATAGTTTCCGGTTTTGAGCCCAATAACTCAACCCACAAGTGCGAATCAGCTGGCCCAATGTGCAATCGACACCGTGGATGGGGCGAAATAATGGCGAATTTGCATCATCTGAACCGCCAAAATACCGGTTGAATCCGGCCCCGATCCGGTCTGCCGACACTGGTTCCGCTAACAGTTCGCCTTGGTTGCGCTAACGTCTTCCGTCGCCCTATTCTGGCCGTACAAAGCCATGATATAGTTACGAAGTTACTGACGGTCCTGAAGCAACTGTCGGATATTAGTTCGGAATTTAAGACAATCGCACCGAGCGGCCTGCTCGGAATAGAGGAGTAGTTCCATGGTTATCGGACGCGTAAATCCCACTCAGACACTGGAGAAACTTGGCATCGCTGGGCTCGGCAACGTCCACTACAACCTATTGGAGCCTGCCATAATTCAAGAAGCGCTGAAGCGGGATGAAGGTGCGTTAGGCCAGGGGGGTGCTTTTTTGGTCACAACCGGCCAGTTTACGGGCCGCTCCCCGAAGGACAAACATGTCGTAAAGTCGGCCAGCACCGCCGATACGATCTGGTGGGACAACAACACCGCCATGTCCGAGGCGGACTTTGATCAGCTTTATGCCGATATGTTGGACCATATGAAGGGCCGCGACTACTTCGTGCAAGACATGTATGCTGGCGCCGATCCGACCCAGCGGTTGGATGTGCGGTTGGTCACCGAGCTCGCCTGGCACAATCTTTTCATCCGTCACATGTTCCGCCGCCCGGAACGTGACGAGTTGGACAGCTACATCCCGGAATTCACCGTTATCAACTGCCCCAGCTTCAAGGCTGATCCAGAAAAGCATGGTTGCCGGTCCGAGACCGTTATTGCGATGAACTTCGACCGGAAGCTCATCTTGATCGGCAACACCGAATATGCGGGCGAAAACAAGAAGTCGATCTTTACGCTTCTCAACTATCTTCTTCCTGAGAAGGGCATCATGCCGATGCACTGTTCAGCCAACCATGTGACCGGCAACCCTGTCGATGCGGCGGTTTTCTTCGGTCTTTCCGGAACGGGCAAGACGACGCTTTCTGCCGATCCCAACCGCACGCTTCTGGGCGATGACGAACATGGCTGGTCGGACCGGGGCACCTTCAACTTTGAGGGCGGTTGCTATGCCAAAACCATCTCGCTTTCGGAAGAGGCTGAACCCGAGATCTATGCCACGACCAACATGTTCGGCACAGTGATCGAAAATATGGTCTACGATCCCGAAACGTTCGAACTGGATTTCGAGGATAGCTCGCTGACCGCAAATATGCGCTGTGCGTACCCGCTGCACTATATTCCGAATGCATCGGACAGCGGCTTGGGCGGTCATCCCAAAAACATCGTAATGCTGACCTGCGACGCGTTCGGAGTTCTGCCCCCGATTGCGCGGCTGACCCCGGCCCAGGCGATGTACCACTTCCTGTCGGGCTTCACCTCGAAGGTGGCTGGGACTGAGCGGGGTGTTACCGAGCCCGAACCGACCTTCTCGACCTGTTTCGGTGCGCCATTCATGCCGCGTCGGCCGGAAGTATATGGCAATCTGCTGCGCGAGAAAATCTCGACCCACGGCGCGACCTGCTGGCTGGTCAATACCGGTTGGACCGGCGGCGCCTATGGAACGGGCAACCGGATGCCGATCAAGGCGACCCGCGCCCTGTTGACCGCTGCGCTGAATGGTACATTGGGTCAGGGCAGCTTCCGCAAGGATCCGCACTTTGGCTTTGAGGTTCCGGTAGCGCTTGATGGGATCGATGCTGCATTGCTTGATCCGCGCCAGACCTGGGCTGATCCGTCAGCGTATGATGCCCAGGCTGAGAAGTTGGTGGAGATGTTTGCCAACAACTTCGACCAGTATATTGCCCATATCGACGAAGATGTGAAAGCCGTCGCGATCGGCTAGCGGGGACGGCTCCCGCCCCTTTTGACCGCGGCTGAGCCGCTTGCAAAAGCGTTGGGCCCGGCGGCGGCGCCGGGTCCCTAACGGGACCGGGACGCCGCCGCACCCGCGCCAGACATCAACTGTTGCTGAGATTTGGATCGCAAAGTTCTTTATTCAGTGACGCAGTCCGGTCGGAGCAGTACGGGAGAGCATGCCGCGCCTCTCTCTTTACATTCTTTCGCTGTTTTTGCTGGGCCAGTGCGGGCCCGATGAGACCATATCGGGATATGCTGGCACCGGAAGCCGTTGGGACCTGGTCAGTCTCGGGGAGGAGGCGGCTTCCGGGACGATAACGCTGGAATTCCCAAAAACCGGACGGATTGCCGGCACCGGCCCTTGTGGCACATATGCTGGCCGACAAGCCGCGCCATATCCCTGGATCGAAATACGGGATTTGGACGCTCCGCCGGACGACTGCGCCGAGATCACGCAACAGCAGCGCTATCTGGAAGCGCTCTCCGCTATGACCCTGTCAGAAGTATCCGGTGATGCGTTGATCCTGACCGACGAGACCGGGCGCGAGATGATCTTTCAGCGCGCCTCGGGCAGCCCCTAAAGGCCCGCCTCTCTGGCGACGTCGGCCCGGCTTTTCCGGGCACGTTCCGTGGCCGACTTTAGCTGACCACAGGCCGCCATGATGTCTTCACCTCGGGGCGTTCGGATCGGAGAGGCATAGCCCGCCTTATAGATGATGTCGGCAAAGGCGCGGATTCGATTGTTGGACGACCGTTCATATGGCGCGCCGGGCCAGGCATTGAACGGGATCAGATTGATCTTGGCCGGGATCCCTTCGATCAGCTTGATCAAACGGCGGGCATCGTCATCACTGTCATTTACGCCTTTCAGCATCACATATTCAAACGTGATCCGCTCGGAATTGCTGAGCCGGGGATAGGCCCGCAAAGCATCAAGCAAGGCCTCAATGTTCCACTTCTTGTTGATCGGAACCAACTGGTCGCGCACCGGATCCGTTGTGGCATGGAAGCTGACGGCCAGAAGGCAACCAATTTCGGTGGCGGCCCGTGCGATTTCGGGCACCACGCCGGACGTGGACAACGTAATCCGGCGGCGGCTGAGGCTTATGCCTTCAGCATCCATCGCGATCTGCATCGCATCCCGCACGGCATCGAAGTTATAAAGCGGCTCGCCCATGCCCATCAGAACGATATTGCTGAGAAGCCGGGTTTCATCCTTGGGATGTCGCCCCGGTTCCGGCCATTCGCCCAAATCGTCGCGCGCGAGCATGATCTGCCCCACGATCTCGCCTGGTGTCAGGTTGCGCACAAGTTTCTGCGTGCCCGTGTGACAGAAAGAACAGGTCAGCGTGCAGCCAACCTGACTAGAGATACATAAGGTGCCGCGATCATCTTCCGGAATGTAGACCGTTTCGACCTCATGGCCGCCAGCAATGCGCACCAGATATTTGCGCGTGCCATCTGCGCTGACCTGGCGGCTGACGACCTCTGGCACCGCGATCTCGAACTGTTCGGCCAATAGCGCCCGGTACGGCTTTGCCAGGTTCGTCATCTCGTCAAAGGAGCGCACGCCCTTTTGATAGATCCACTGCCAAACCTGGCCCACCCGCATCTTGGCCTGCTTTTCCGGCGTGCCTGCCGCAATCAGCACGTCGCGCAACTGATCCCGCGTCAGCCCCACCAAATTTGCGCGACCGCCTTCCGGCAATTTGCGCGGTATCGTCAAGAGATCCTGTGTGATCGGGGCCGTTGGCATGATTGGTCCAAATGTCTGAGATGACAGGCCATGTAGGCGATTGCGAGTCAAAATGACAGCCCCCAAAGCCGTTGAACGTTAAGGCACTGTTCGCAGGGCTGCGCTGTTTTGCGCTGTTGGTGTGACTTGAGAACCTTAACCTCTTTGCGTTAGATCGCTCGCAACAGGTTTGACGGGAGCATACCATGGCCGAGGAAAAGCACGAGCATGGCTCGATGGACATCGAAGTTCAGGAAAAGACCTTCGAATCGTTCGTTAGGATCACTGCCTATTCGATCGTTGGCATCTTTGTGTTCCTGATCCTGCTTTACGGCATCAACGGCTGACGCTACTCATCTGTCCATGGTTCGTTGTTTCGCTGCGATAGCGGCGCTGTTCTTCTTGGTTGGCTGTACCGCTGAGTCCATCTGGGCCCCAGAGGAACATGTGGCCCGGGCGATCTATCGCCATGACGGCCCGCCGACCATCACGCTGTTTACGATGGTGAACAATCGCAGCGGCTCGGGCGCGCATTCCGGGCTGATGGTGAACGGATCACAGCGGGTGATTTTTGATCCGGCTGGCACCTTCCATCACCCGGAGATCCCGGAACGGAATGATGTCCATTTCGGGATCCGGCCCAACGTTTTGAAATTCTACATCGACTACCATGCGCGCGAGACCTACCACGTCGTGACGCAGGAGGTTCGCGTCTCGCCGGAAGTGGCCAACCGAGCCTTGCGTTTGGTTCAGGAAAACGGCGCAGTTCCGAAAGCGCTGTGCACAAGCGCCATAACCGGCATCCTGCGCCAATTGCCCGGCTTTGAGGGCACCAAATCGACCTTGTTTCCCGGCAACGCCATGGCGCAGTTTGCGCAAATCCCCGGCGTGAAGACCGATAAATTCTTCGACGACTCGCCCGACTTCAACAAAGATCTTCCGGAACAAACCCGACTAAACTAACGCTTTTTTTGAGCACGCGGGTCAACCAACATTTTTTTGCCCGACGTTAAGGAGTCCCAGCCCTCGTCGCCCCTTTAATATTGGCGGCAAGAATCCCTGCTAAGTCGAACGCTTGGAAAACTAGAACACCGTCAGCCCCAGAGACAGCACAGTCACGCCAGCCAAAATCGCCCAAAACACGTTCTTCGTCACATAACCTGCAGTCACGACGGCGATGGCGGACAGAAGGCGGGCGGCATCCGGGTTGCCGCCATTTGCCTCGGGCCACACGACCATGGGCGCAATAAGCGCGGGGATCACGGCAACCGGCGTATAGCGCAGATAGCGCAGGAACCAGTCCGGCAATTGGCGATTGCCCAAGAGCCCCAGGAACGAGAAACGGATCGCGAAAGACCCGACAGCCAAACCAACAATAATGAACCAGATAACGGGGTCGGACTGGGTCATGCCAGGTACCTGCGTTCAATCTCGGCCCCGGTAGCCATGGCCGCCAAAGCCGCAAACAGAAGACCCGTACTGTAGGGCATCCACGCCAAAGCCAGACCCAAAACCACAGCAACGGCTGCGGCGGCGATATGGGCCACGGTCCGCATGGCGGGCGCAATCAGGGCAAGAAAGGCAATCGGAACCGCAAAGTCGATGCCGTAGCCGTCCGGTATAGCCTGGCCAACCAAGGCGCCCAGCAAAGTGAAGCCATACCAGACCGGGAGGATCGGAATTACGACGCCGACAAAATAGACCACGCGTTCGGTCGAGGTCATGTCGGGATTGTTCTCATAGTGGACCACCGAAATGGTGTAGGCCTGATCCACGAGCATGTAGGCCAAGAGGCCTCGCTGCCACAGAGGCGCGGCACCAAGGTAGGGCTGCAGTGACGCGGAATACATGGCCATGCGCAGGTTCACGGCCAAAGATGTCAAAAGCACAATGAAGGTCGGCGCCTGATCCACCATCAACTGCACCGCCGTCAACTGCGCCGCGCCGGCGATGACCATAACCGAGAAGCCCATGACCTGCGCAATGGACAATCCGGCCTCGGTGCCAATAGCTCCAAAAAGCGTGGCGAACGGCATCACGATCAAGGCGAACGGCGCCCCGTCGATGAAGCCTTTCCGGAAGGCGGTTTTCGGTGTGGCCACGGCGCAGGCCTCCAGCTAGGCTCCAACAGACATGTGCTATGCCTTTGTGGGGGAAGATACAATTGGCACGGATCGATGACCTGGCAGACTATCTGATTGCGCCGGATCCCGGGCGCTCAAGGCTGACCCGGTCCGTGACAGGGACGGATCAGGACGGCAATGCGGAACGGCTTCAAGTGGTCGAGGAACGCCCCCTGACGATCTATCTCAATCGCCGTGAAATCGTCACGGCCATGACCATTGGCGACTATCCCGAATACTTGGCCCTGGGCTTTCTGAAAAACCAGGGCATGCTGTCGGACGATGATGAGGTTACGGCGATCGACTTTGACGAAGAGGTCGAAACCGTTGTCGTCCGCACCGCCGTGGAAACGGATTTCGAAGACAAACTCGCGCGCAAAACTCGGACCTCCGGTTGCGCTGTTGGCACGGTCTTCGGCGATATGATGGCGGGTTTGGAGGGCGTAACGCTCCCGCCCGCACAGGTCCGCACATCTGACCTTTATGCTTTGGCCCATCAGATCAACAGGACCCCGAGCCTGTATCTGGAGGCGGGTGCCATCCACGGTACTGTGCTTTGCCAGGATGCGAGACCGCTGGTCTATATGGAAGATGTCGGTCGCCACAATGCCGTCGACAAAATCGCCGGTTGGATGCATGCCGAAAAGGTGCCAGCCGGGGACAAGCTGCTTTACACAACAGGGCGGCTGACATCGGAAATGGTCATCAAGACGGCTTTGATGGGGATACCGGCGCTGGCTTCGCGGTCTGGTTTCACGGCCTGGGGTGTGGAGATTGCGCAGCAGATCGGGCTGACCCTCATTGGGCGCATGCGTGGCAGGCGGTTCGTCTGCCTGGCGGGCGAAGAACGATTGGTCCGGGACGCGGATCCGGCCCTTGTCGCCGATGAAGACCGCAAACATCGCCGAAAGAGCGCGGGATGAGCCGGGTTCTGGGCGTGATCCTGGCGGGTGGTCAGGCCACTCGCATGGGCGGTGGCGACAAGGGGCTACTGGATTTGGGCGGCCAGACCATGCTTGCCCGGGTGATAACGCGCCTGTCCCCGCAGGTGGATGATATGGTGCTCAATGCCAATGGCGACCCTGCCCGGTTTGCCGCGTACAGTCTGCCAGTTGTGCCAGACAGCATCGCTGATTTCCCGGGCCCCTTGGCGGGGGTTTTGGCGGGAATGGACCATGCGGCGGAACGGAGCATCAATCACGTGCTGACCGTAGCCGCCGACACACCGTTCTTCCCACTCGACCTGCGCGCCCGGTTGGCCGAGGATCCTGCCACGATCCGGCTGGCTGCCACCCGCGAGGGTGACCGGACCTATCGCCACCCGACCTTCGGCCTTTGGCCCACGGCACTGCGCGAGGATCTGCGGCAAGCCCTGAAAGATGGGCTGCGCAAGGTGGTGCTTTGGACCGACCGGCACGGCACCGGGCAGGTCCTGTTTCCGGAAGACGCGTTCTTCAACGTCAACACACCGGAAGATCTGGCCGAGGCCCAGCGCAGGTTGGAACAAGTATGAAGGTCTACGGTGTCACCGGTTGGAAAAACAACGGCAAGACCGGGCTCATGGAACGCCTGGTTGCGGAAATCACCGGGCGCGGGATTTCGGTTTCCACCCTGAAGCACGCGCATCACACGTTCGATGTGGATCACCCCGGCAAAGACAGTCATCGCCATCGCATGGCAGGGGCCACTGAGGTTCTGCTGGCCTCGCGCAATCGCTGGGCGTTGATGCACGAATTGCGCGATGCCGAAGAACCACACCTTGCGGATCTGCTGGCACGCCTGTCGCCGGTCGATCTGGTCCTGATCGAAGGCTACAAAACCGGACCGCATCCAAAGGTGGAGGCGCACCGGGCCGAAACCGGCAGCCCACTGATTGCGCCCAACGATCCGCTGATCAAGGCAGTGGCCAGCGATAGCCAGGTCGACGTTGCCGTGCCCCTGTTCGACCTGAACGACACCGTGGCCATTGCCGATTTCATCCTGGCCGAGGTCGGCCTGTGAAACCATTCGACCGTTTCGTCATGGTGGACTGGTCTGCGCGCTCCAAACCCTCATCCCCAGCGCCGCAAGCTGACGCGATCTGGATCTCGGACGGAGCGGAGACGCGCTACCACCGCACCCGTTTGGCGGCGGAACAGGCTGTGATCCAGATGTTGGACAGGGCCTGTGACACAGGCGAACGGGTTCTTGTCGGGTTCGACTTCGCGTTCGGCTATCCCAAAGGCTTCGCCCATGCGCTGACGGGTTCCGAAAGCGCACTGGCGGTTTGGGAGCGGCTCGACCGGGACATCGAGGATGCCGCAGACAACAGCAACAACCGATTCGAGGTGGCCGAGCGGATCAATGGTTTGTTCCCCGGAACCGGCCCGTTCTGGGGCCGCGTCAAAACCCGGCAAGATCTGCCGAACCTGCCATGGGGCAAGGCCGGACGGGGCGAATTTGGCCTGCCGGACCATCGCGCAGCCGAATCCGCGGCCAAAGGTGCAAAATCCGTCTGGCAATTGATGGGCAATGGATCGGTCGGATCGCAGGTTCTGCTTGGTCTTCCGATGCTCCATCGGTTGCGGTCACGTTTCGAAAGCCGGTTGGCGGTCTGGCCGTTCGAGCCGCTGGGCGACAAGCCCATCGTGCTGGCAGAAATCTACCCTTCGCTCATCGCGGAGATCGTGGCCGAAGCCGATGGGATCAAGGACGCTGCCCAGGTCAGTTTGCTCGCTGCGGCCTTTGCGGAAATGCAGCGCAGAGGCACGTTGGCCGAGGCGATCTCGGCGGCGCCGGAGGATGCTTCCCGCGAAGAAGGTTGGATCCTGGGTGCGGGCGCAGTGCCCCTGCTGCAAGCCGCCGCCCGGGCCGCCGCATTGCCTGACCTCAAGCCACCGCGGCTGAAGGATAACTGTTTTGCCCTACCGCCCGGCGTTGACTGGCTGCCGGTGGATACGGCGCTCGCACGACTGCGAGATACGCTCAACCCTGTCGTCGGCACCGAAACGGTAGGGTTGCAAGACGGCCTGAACCGCACCCTCGCTGCGCCCATTGCCGCGCAAAGAGCCAATCCGCCCGCGCCGAACACGGCCGTTGATGGGTATGGCTTTGCCCATGATGCCGTGACGGGCCCGGGCCATCAGGTGCTGCCCTTGGTCGAGGGGCAGGCCGCGGCAGGCCAGCCGTTCCAGGGTCGGGTTCCAACGGGCCACGCGGTGCGGGTTCTGACCGGTGCTATCCTGCCCGACGGTGTCGATACGGTCATCTTGCAGGAGGATGTCACCCGCCAAGGCCGCCACATCGCCTTTGAGGCCTCCCCAAAGGCTGGCGCAAACACCCGCAAAGCCGGGGAGGACTTTGCAGCAGGTCGAACTTTGCTGGAGGCTGGGCATCGCCTCCGGCCCCCTGATCTAGCTCTGCTCGCTGCGGCGGGCTGTCCCGAGGTTGCCGTGCGGCAACAGCTTCGGGTCGGTGTCCTGTCGACAGGCGATGAGATCGTGCCGCCGGGTCAGGCCAGCCGCCCCGAGCATACGCACGATGCCAACCGGCCCATGCTGCTGAGCTTGATCACGGCCTTTGGGCACAATCCCGTGGATCTGGGCCATGTTGAGGATGATCGGGCAAAGCTGCGGGGGCGGTTCGACAGCGCTGTTCCCGAGGTCGATGCGATACTGACCTCGGGCGGCGCATCATCCGGCGATGAAGACCATGTTTCGGCCCTTTTGACAGAGGAAGGGCAGCTTACCGCCTGGCGGATTGCGTTGAAACCGGGCCGCCCTTTGGCATTGGCCCAATGGCAGAACGTGCCTGTCTTCGGCCTGCCGGGCAATCCTGTGGCGGCGCTGGTCTGCACAATAATTTTCGCCCGTCCCGCCCTTTCTGTGCTGGCGGGCGGCCCTTGGCTGGAGCCGCAACGGTTTTCCGTGCCGGCCGCCTTCGAAAAGCGCAAAAAACCCGGTCGGCGGGAATATCTACGGGCCCGATTGAACGACAGCGGGGCAGCCGAGGTGTTTGCCTCCGAAGGGTCTGGCCGCATCTCTGGCCTCTCCTGGGCCAAAGGATTGGTTGAATTGCCGGATGGAGAGGCTCAGATCCGCCGGGGCGATCCTGTCTCCTACCTGCCCTATTCAGGTTTTGGGATCTGAACAGACTTCAATCGAACGTGCCAGAGATCCGACCCAAAAGCATAAAGGCCCGCGCCGTGCGGGTTTCGGCCAAAGCGGCAATATCGCTGTCGCTGGCGACTTCCGCGAATTCGCTCAGGGTCTTGTCGAACTTGCGCAGGAAATGATGCACCGCATCGCGGAAAATCGGGTCCTGCTTCATTCGGCCCGCCGCCAGGGCCAGTGCGGCCCGGTCCCGGACGCCTCCTAAAGCTGCGACAGCCCCGCCACGTTCGCCCGCCGCGAACTTGCGCCAAATCTCTGGCCGCGCACGATCGGGGATCAGGTCATCCATGTAGATGCCTTCTTCGCTCAAAAGCGTCAGCACGTCCTGAGCAGATCGGACCAGCCCCGCCACGCCCGGGTCGCGCAAAGCCGCCCGCAAGGATTGAAAACCCAGCCTGTCATCCTCGCTTTCGGGAAAGTGGATGGCGCGAATGAAGTCTTCCACCGAAATGGGTTTGTCCAACGCTTCTGCGGGCGTGCCCAAAGCCAGCGACGGCTGCTCTTCGGCGTCTGACGCCTCCCGGCCACGTGGCAAAGCAGATTTCCGGCTGGCTGGCACTTCCGGTGCCATTCCTGCGGATGCCCGCAGCGCATCCAATGCCGTTTCGGTTTGCCGCTGGGCACTGGCGATTTCGTCCAGTTTCTTTTCGACGGCCACGTTGCTGACATTGGTCGTCGTTTGCTGCCCTGTCGCATAGGCCGAACGCATGGCATCGACCGAAACCCGCAATCGGGTGGTCTCTGCCCGGATGGTTTTAGCCGTGCGCGCCGCAGAGGTTGCCACCCAGATCAGCGCGATGGGCATGAAAACGGCAACCAGTATCATCACGAAAGAATAGGGATCGTACCCGCCTGACCCTTCTTCCGTCGGGATCAC
Source organism: Pseudomonadota bacterium (assembly GCA_038526275.1). Classification (GTDB taxonomy): domain Bacteria; phylum Pseudomonadota; class Alphaproteobacteria; order Rhodobacterales; family Rhodobacteraceae; genus 188UL27-1. The sequence continues at coordinate 29,112 of JBCBGY010000021.1, forward strand.
AAAGAAAAACAGGCCGACAAAACCTGCCCACACAGCCGACAGGAGGGTCGCAATCAGTTCCGGCGCACCAAATCGCCGCTCAGGCGGCATGTCCGCAGCAGCGCCGTCGCCCAGCACTATGGGGCCTAGTTCTGACTCAGGCGTTCCATCATGGGCCATCTCATTGGCACCTTCTTGGCCGTCGGCTCACACATACCGGATCGAAAGGATCTCATACCCTTTTTCGCCGCCGGGTGTGCGTACTTCAACACTATCACCCTCTTCCCTGCCAATCAGAGCCCGGGCGATGGGCGATTTTATGTTCAAAAGCCCCCGCTCCAGGTCAGCTTCCGGCTCGCCAACGATCTGGTAGGTCTTTTCCTCGTCCGTATCCTCGTCGACGATTGTGACGGTCGCGCCGAACTTGATAGCGCCAGAAAGCGTGGTCGGGTCGATCACTTCAGCCAGGCTCAACAGCCCTTCGAGCTCTTTGATCCGGCCTTCTATGAAGCTCTGCTTTTCACGCGCCGAATGATATTCGGCATTCTCGGACAAGTCACCATGCTCGCGCGCCTCGGAAATCGCCTTGATAATGGCAGGGCGTTCTACGGTCTTTAGTTTTTTCAACTCGTCATCGAGCGCGGTGTGACCCGCCCGAGTCATTGGTATCTTTTCCATGATCGGCCTTACTTGGTCTGGTTCATGCATCCAAGGCTGACCGTTTAACCCAAGCCAAAAGACGAAAGTCAAGTCTAATGGCAGCCAAATGCCCTGCCATCTGCGCAAATAATACCGCCCGACATCGGGCCGCCCGGCCAATTGCTGCGGCGATAGCTTGCAAAGTCCTGCTATGGCTGCTTTGCCGCAGCTTTTCCCACTCTCGTTCCAATTGACCTAGGCAGAGACCGGCAGATATCTACGGGCGGGATGGCGGGCGTACAGGCATAAGGGTTTGCAAGGCGATGATTGAACGTGAGGTCATGGATTACGACGTGGTAATCGTAGGGGCGGGTCCGGCGGGCCTGTCTGCGGCGATCCGCCTGAAGCAACTTGATGCTGATCTCAACGTGGTGGTTCTGGAAAAGGGTTCCGAGGTCGGAGCGCATATCCTGTCTGGTGCGGTTTTGGACCCTGTTGGCCTGGATGCATTGATCCCCGACTGGAAAGAACGCGGCGCGCCGGTCACCGTCCCCGTCACCGAAGACAACTTCTACATGCTTGGCGCAGCCGGGAAAATCCGCATTCCCAACGCGGTTATGCCGCCCCTGATGTCGAACCATGGCAATTACATCGTCTCTATGGGCAATGTGTGCCGCTGGATGGCTGAACAAGCCGAAGAGCTCGGTGTAGAGATCTTCCCCGGCATGTCCTGTTCGGAACTGGTTTACGGAGATCAGGGTCAGGTAACGGGCGTTGTTGCCGGCGAATTCGGCAAATCAGCTGATGGCACGCCCGGGCCGAACTACGAACCCGGCATGATCCTGAACGGCAAGTATGTCTTTCTGGGCGAAGGTGTGCGCGGCTCGCTCAGCAAGCAAGCGATCGCAAAGTTCAAACTGGACAGCCAGAGCGATGTGCAAAAATTCGGGCTCGGCATGAAAGAAATCTGGGAGATCGACCCAGAGAAGCACAAGCCCGGCACCGTGACCCACACGATGGGTTGGCCTTTGGGAGACAATGCAGGCGGCGGATCCTTCATCTACCACCTGGACAATAACCAAGTTTATGTCGGTTTCGTCGTCCATCTGAACTACGAAAACCCGTATTTGTTCCCCTACATGGAATTCCAGCGTTTCAAGCATCACCCGATGGTGGCTGATCTGCTGAAAGGCGGGAAACGCATCGCCTACGGCGCCCGGGCCATTTCCGAAGGCGGATATCAGTCGATCCCGCAAGTTGCCTTCCCCGGCGGTGCTCTGCTTGGTTGTTCCGCTGGTCTGGTCAACGTTCCACGGATCAAAGGCAATCATAATGCCATGCTTTCTGGCAAGTTGGCGGCGGAAGAAGCCTATCTGGCCATCAAAGAAGATCGGGCGGGCGACGTACTGGAAAATTACGAGACGCGGCTCCGCAAAGGTCAGATCGGCAAGGACCTCAAGAAGGTGCGCAACGTTAAGCCGCTCTGGTCGAACTATGGGCTCATGGCCTCGCTCACGCTGGGCGGCATGGATATGTGGACGAACAGCCTGTTTGGCGTCTCGTTCCTCGGCACCTTGAAACATGGCAAGTCCGATGCCGAGGCCACCCGTAAGAAGTTCGCCTACGAACCAATTGAGTACCCAAAACCCGATGGTGTGCTCAGCTTCGATCGTCTGACCAATGTCAGCTTCTCGATGACCAACCATGAAGAAAGCCAGCCTGCACATCTGCAGTTGGGCGATGTCAGCATCCCGGTGGACATCAATCTGCGCGAATATGCAGGCCCCTCCGCCAGGTATTGTCCGGCGGGTGTTTACGAGTTTGTGGAGGATGACGACGCATCGCCGCGCTTTGTGATCAACTTCCAGAACTGCGTTCACTGCAAGACGTGCGACATCAAGGATCCGAGCCAAAATATCACCTGGACAGTGCCGCAAGGCGGGGACGGGCCGAACTACCCGAACATGTGAACGCCAATATCGTGTGCAATATTGCTGAAACCTCGCAATTTGTGACGTTTCGTTAGGTCTCCACCTCACCTGTTCCATTGTTTTGCCCCATTGGCAGCCCTACAGTTCAGAGATTGCCACAAAGAGCTGAGGTCCGTTTTGCGCCATATCATTCGTAGTGTTTCCACCGCAGTCGCTGTCTCGCTGTGTTTTTCTGGCGTAGGACCGGCCTTTGCGCAGGACCGAGGCTTGGCTGGGGCTTACCTGGCCGCACGCCATGCGAGCTTCTTCAACGATCATCGGGCAGCGGCCGAGTACTACATCAAGGCGCTGGCGCGGGACCGGCAGAATCCGGTTTTGCTGGAAAATGCCGTTCTGGCCTATACCGGCATGGGAGATGTGGATCGGGCGATCCCAATCGCCAGGCAGATGCAAATCGCCGGGATCGAAAGCCAGGTCGCCAACATGATCCTGATGGCCGGCCAACTGAAAAGTGGCGACTATCAGCAGGCGCTTGACGATATCGACGCGGGCCGTTCGGTTGGCCCCTTGGTCGACGGTCTGGTCAAGGCATGGGGCTACGTTGCTCTTGATGATCGCGACGCTGCCTTGGCCGCCTTTGACGAATCTTCTGAATCAACCGGCTTACAGGCCTTTGGCCGCTACCACCGAGCGCTCGCCCTCACCGTCATGGGCGACTATGACGCTGCGGATGCCGTGTTTGCAGGAGATGATAGTGGCGCGCTGCGCCTTACGCGGCGGGGCCGGATAGCCCATGCAGAGGTGCTCAGCCAACTCGACCGCAATGGTGATGCGCTTGAAGTCGTCACACAGAATCGCGGCTGGCAGTCCGATGTGGGCCTTCGCACGCTTGCGGAAAAGCTGGAAGCTGGCGAAACACTACCGATCACCATCGCAACCTCGGGCGTCGACGGATTGGCGGAAGTGTTTTACACCGTGGCGGGTGCGCTGCGCGGTGAAGCTGCCGACAATTACACCCTGCTCTATGCCCGGATCGCCGAATATCTGCGGCCCGAGCATACAGACGCCGTTCTGCTGACAGCGGGCCTTCTTGAATCGCAGGAACAGTACGAGCTTGCGACGGCTGCTTACGATACAGTTGGCCGCGATCATCCAGCTTATCTGGCCGCCGAACTGGGCCGGGCCGAAGCGCTGCGGCTTGCCGGAAAGCAAGATGCAGCGACCGAGGTTCTGCGGCAACTGACCGAAACCCATGGCGCGTTGGCCTCCGTCCACATCACCTTGGGCGATGTATTGCGCCAGCAGGAAATGTATCAGGAAGCGGCTTCCGCCTATGACGCTGCCATCAATTTGATCGGCGACCCGCAAGAGAACCATTGGATCGTTTACTACGCGCGCGGCATCACCCACGAACGCACAGATCAGTGGGAAAAGGCCGAACCGGATTTCCGCAAGGCGCTGGAGCTTCGCCCGGACCAGCCTCAGGTTCTGAACTATCTCGGCTATTCGCTGGTTGAGATGAAGACAAACCTGGAAGAGGCGCTGGACATGATCGAGCGGGCGGTCGCCGCCCGGCCAGACAGCGGCTATATCACCGACAGTTTGGGCTGGGTGCTCTACCGGATGGGCCGCTACAACGAAGCCGTGGGGCATCTGGAACGTGCGACAGAGCTTATGCCGGTCGATCCGATCGTGAACGACCATCTGGGTGATGCCTACTGGGCTGTCGGTCGGAAGATCGAAGCGGAATTCCAGTGGCACCGGGCTCTTTCATTCGACCCGGAGCCGAAAGAGGCCGAACGGATCCGCCGCAAACTGGAAGTTGGGCTGGATGAAGTTCTGGCCGAAGAAGGCCAGCCACCCCTGAAGCTCGCTGCCGACGACGGCTAAAGCATCTCGTGACGGCCATCCGGGTACTGGCACCCGCAAAAGTTAACCTGACCCTCCACGTCGTGGGTCAGCGCCCCGATGGCTACCATCTGCTCGACAGTCTGGTGGCCTTCGCCGATATCGGCGACCGGATCGAAGTCCGCGCGGCACCGGGCCTGTCGCTGGCCGTCGATGGGCCGTTTCGGCAAGGGGTACCGACAGACGGCAGCAACCTTGTGCTTAAGGCCGCTACCGCCATGGGCCCCGGACCGGGTGCGATGCTCACTTTGGACAAACGCCTGCCCGCCGCAGCAGGAGTTGGTGGCGGGTCGTCCGATGCGGCTGCGACCCTCCGGGCCCTGTCGTCGCTTTGGGACAAGCCCTTGCCGGCACCGGATGATGTGCTTCGCTTAGGTGCCGATGTGCCAGTGTGCCTGCGGGCCCGCGCCACCCGAATGGCTGGAATTGGCGAGGACCTGTCAGACGTACCGCCTTTGCCGCCCATCTGGGCCGTGCTGGTGAATCCCGGTGTTGATGTGCCCACACCGGCCGTCTTTGCGCGGTTGGCGGACAAATCCCAGGAACCGATGCCAGCCGTTTTGCCCAAATGGCCAACCGCAAAGGCGTTCGCGGAATGGTTGGCGCGCCAGCGCAACGACCTCCAACCTCCCGCCATGGCCCTGCAACCCGTGATTGGCGAGGTGATCGACGCGTTGGACAGTCAGAACGGTTGCGTGCTGGCGCGCATGTCCGGTTCCGGCGCGACCTGTTTTGGCCTGTTTGAAGAACGCGATCAGGCCAATTCTGCCGCCCAAAGATTGCGCCTATCGCAAGGCGATTGGTGGGTTGCAGCGACGGCCCTCACCTAACGCGCTTTCCGTCGCGACAGGACCAACTGTTGCCAAAGCGTTGCCGCAATTGCTTCCTGTTTCGTCGACCATATGCGACGGTATCATAATAGGAGGCTCTCTTGAGGCAACTTCTTCGACCCGTCAGCGTGACCGTCGCATTCATCGGTCTGGCGGCTTGTTCTTCTTCTTCTTCCTCCGGCTCTGACGCAATTCTCAATTTGCCAGAGGCCACCAAACGCGCCGCATTCCAGC
>JBCBGY010000022.1:0-32409 GCA_038526275.1 Pseudomonadota bacterium
TTGATCGGGATCACCACCTCGTCCAGATGCCACTTGTCAGCGGGCTTGGCCCGTTCTTTCCGGATTGAGGCTGCAAACTGAGTGCCGAAGCGCGATACCCAATCACGGATCGTCTCGTAGGAGACAGTGATACCACGCGAAGCCAGGCTCAGGGCAAACCTATGGTCGCCCAGACGAGGTCAGCAAGGCTACCGCCATCTGGAACGCCCGGTAATCCGACAAAGCCCTTAAGTGACCTGCAGCTCCATTTGTCGCCTAATTCGTTGAAATCTTTGTTTCAAGCAGCGTTCGGCGAGGCATTCGTCAGACGCTCTTGTTGTCTACCAGTGCTTTTTCGATCATGCAGTGGATGCCTTTTGATCCGTTAACCGTTTGTGTGACCCGAAGGTCGGCAGCGAGCGAGCAGAGGGTGTAGGCGTCTTCAGCTGACAGATTTGCAAGCTCTCCCAGAAGAGCGATCATATCTCTGAGGGCCCGGACGACGCATTGGTCCAGATCTGGGTCCATACCCATCGTGATATAGTGGGTGGGCGTCTCAGCGCGGGGGTAGCAAAGCCCGGCCCCCTTGCGCAGGTTGAACGTGAATGTCCCGGTCAGCGCGGTTTCGATGGCTGTCACACAAACCTCGCCATCCCCTTGGGCCCCGTGTCCGTCGCCGCATGAAAACATGGCGCCAGGCACAAAGACCGGCAACAGCAAGGTTGCACCTGCCATCAATTCCTTGTTGTCAAGGTTTCCACCATGGGCGCGCGGCACGATCGATGTGATCCGCCCCCAGGCCGGAGGTGGGGCAACCCCCATCACGCCGAAGAACGGCTTGAGCGGCAGATCGAGCCCCCACGGCAACTTTCCGACCATCGCGTCGCGATCCAATGGAATGTTCAGGTGGCGAGGTTGATGAAAATCGTCCTGCAGAGTTCCCGCAAGCGGGCGGATCATATTGTAGCCCCAGTCGGTGCGCAGCGAGATCTCTTCTATGCCCACTTCCAGCACGTCACCGGGCTCTGCGCCCTCAATGGCGACTGGTCCGGTCAGAATATGACCCGGCAACATCCGTTCCGCCCGTTCATGGATGTCGAGCAATTCGGGCGGCACCTCAAAACCGTCGGGTGGCAACATGTCCGGGCCGCCTGTGACGGTTTCGACGGTCACACTGTCGCCGCTCGCGATGGTGAGCCGGGGTGGCACGGTGCTGTCAAAAAAGCCCCAGCAACAGGTTTCCGGTGAGGCTTTGAGTGTGTGGTGGGACAAAATGAACTCCGTTAATGCAAGTAGGCGCGCTCATGCGAGGCTAGTCCGCAGAACGCGCGGTTGCAAAGGGTCCGGGGTTAACACCGAGGTTATTCAGCGGCCACAGCAGTTTCCAATTCGGGTCGCTTTGATGACAGTCCGGAAGCGGCCTCCAACGCGTGTCCGATCCTCAGGGTCAAAGCGTCTGCAAAGGGTTTTGCAACGATCTGCATCGACAGGGGAAGACCCGCGGAGGAGAATCCCGTGGGGATCGACAATGCCGGGTTGCCGGTCACGTTAAACGGGATCGTTTGCATCCCCCAGCTCGGGAGCGTATCGCTTGTCATTTCATCAAACCGTGGGGCCGGGGCCAGGGAAGACGCGGTAATGATCGCGTCATAGCGGCTCAGAATGTCTTGGTTCACAGCATCGGCCAGTTTTCTGCGAGCCCTGAAAGCCTGGGTGACATCTGTGGCCGTCAGGGTTCCGCCAAGAACCATGCGCGAAAAGGTGAGCCGTCCATAATCCAAGGGCCGGGATAGCAAATCTTTTTCATGGATGGCGAATGCCTCTGCCAAAAGGATGATGCGTCCTGTCGCATTATAAAGCTCAAAATCAGGCAGCGTCACGGTTTCAACAACAGCGCCAAGTCCACGTAATGTCTCGATAGATGCATCGATAGCGGCAACCGTTTCGTCGCTAACCCCCTTAGCTTCTTCGTAGAAATGCCGCGGTACCGCGATCCGCAAACCTTCGACTCCTGTCTTCAGATCGCTCAGGAAATCGGGTTTTGGGACATTGGCGGAAGCCGGGTCAGCAGGGTCGAACCCAGCGATTACCGACATCGTGATGGCCGTGTCCTCAACTGACCAACTTAAAGGCCCAGCATGGTCCAAGGTGAACGAGAGCGGGAATATTCCCCGCCGAGAAACGAGCCCGTAGGTCGGTTTCAACCCAACGGTCCCGCAATAGGCCGCCGGTCCCCGGATCGATCCGCCTGTGTCAGAGCCCATCGCCATGCGCACCAAACCGGCGGCGACTGCTGCGCCGGAGCCTGAGGACGAACCGCCTGGAATATGATCTAAGTGCCAAGGGTTCCGCGCAGGCGGAAAGGGCAAATCAAACGACGGCCCGCCGAAGGCAAATTCGTGGGTGGCGGTTTTACCTACCATCACGGCGCCGCCGGATTTGAACTTGGTTGCCACGACGCAATCTTCGGTTGGCACGTTTTGTTCCAGTAACTTGGAATGGCAGGTCGTGCGAACGCCGGCGGTCATGTAGATGTCTTTCAAGGCATAGGGGATGCCCTGCATGGGGCCTTTGTCTATGCCTGCGGCAAAGTCAGCGTCAGCGGCGTCAGCTTCGGCAAGCGCGCTATCGGATGTCACTGTGATAAAGCTGTGCAGCTTGTCGTCCACCGCTGCGATCCTGGTTAACGCCGCTTCGGTGAGCAACCGCGAGGTTACCGATCCGTTGCGCAGCTTGGTTCCCGCTTCTGCGTAGGAAAGGTCGGCGCCTGCACTATTGGTCATAGCGTGCCACCTCGCAATGCTGGGTCAAACCCGTAGATGTTTGCGGGCTCATCGGTGGGGCCGAGATCCATCGTCCGGATCAGATCGGCCATCTGCCGCAACTCCGCGTAGCTGTGCAAGATCGCTGGGAACCGGTCGTCAGGGATGGTCAGCCCCGTCCGACTTATGATCGCCTGTAGATCTGCCTCAATCGTGTCAGTCTCGCTCATATTGCTTTCATCCCCCTATTCGCCATGATGCATTCATTTCGGTTTTCAATTCCAATATTGTATGCAATAAGGCGCTATGATCCCAGGAAAACTAGAAAAAACAGCTGCTAAAATGCAATACAGCATACATTGGCTGGCGATCTGTTGGCTTGATGATCTGACATTCGCCTGCAAAACGAGCGTGCCAGTCCATAAGTTGTGCGTTGCCGTATGATAGGAGACGCTGCCGCGAGACCCCGACGTCCAATCGTTGGTATGCTCACAATGCTCGTGGGCATCGCGCTCTTCTCGGTCCTGAACGCGGTGGTCAAGGCGCAGTCGGCGTACATTCCTCTCAACCAGATCGTCTTCTTCCGAAATGCCTTTGCCTTAATCCCCCTAGGCTATCTGTTGATGCGAGTTGGGGCCAAGGGTCGATTGGGCCAGGCCCGTCTCGGTCAACATGCACTGCTGGCCCTGCTTTTCACAATTACGCTCTACTGCATCTTCTATGCCTATTCCGTGCTTCCGCTGGCCGATGCCACGGCAATCGCCTTTTCGCAGCCGCTGATCGTCGTCATCCTGGCCAGCGTTTTCTCGCAGGAACGCGCCAGTTGGATCGGTTGGTGCTCGGTCGGCATCGGTTTGATCGGCGTCTTACTGATGGCACCCCCAGCCGGAACAGGTGAACTTCTGGGCTATGCAATGGCTCTAACCGGCAGCACGTTTGGCGCCGCCTCAATGCTGGTGCAGCGGAGCCTTGCCCTGAAGGAATCGGCATTGGTGATTGCCTTTTTCACCTTGAGCCTTTCCGCTGTTTTGACATTGCCAACCCTGGTCTTTGCCTGGGTCTGGCCGAATGGATGGCAATTGGCAGGGCTGGTCGCCATGGGGATCGCCTCAGGACTTTGCCAGTTGGTGATCACCCAAGCTTTCTACCATGCGTCAGCGGCTCTGATCGCACCTGTGACCTATACGAAAATCCTGTGGGCTGTTCTAATCGGCTTTTTGTGGTTCGGAGACACTCCCAGTTCGCAGATCCTAATTGGAGCCGCCATCGTTTTGGCTGCTGCGGCTCTCAACCTTTCGGCGGCGCGGGTTGCTGTCGCGGCAGGGCCATCAACGTGACGTTCAACTCCACTCTGTTGGCCCGCTTTGCCATGACTCTTGCCATTGCCGGACTGGGAGGCTGGCTTTTCTTGCGCCTACATTTGCCGCTGCCATGGATGCTTGGCGCATTGACAGCCGTGACGCTGTGCGCCTTGGCCAAACTGCCTGTCTATGTGCCTGGGCCGGTCCGTTCACCCATGACCGCGATCATCGGCGTGATGATGGGGGCGGGCTTTCATCCAGACCTGATGGACCAAATTATGGGCTGGCTACCATCTTTCGTGGGTTTGGTCGCCTTTACGGTCGCTGCTGGCACAGCCTGTACGGCGTATCTTTATTGGGTCGCCAGATTTGACCGCGTGACCTCCTACTTCGCCGGAATGCCAGGCGGCCTTGTGGAGATGATTTCAATCGGGCGAGCGCGGGGCGGCGATGAACTGACAATCACGCTGATGCATTCGTCCCGGATATTGATCATTGTCATGACCCTGCCCTTCCTGGTCCAACTCCTGGAAGGTACCTCCATCGCTGCAGCACCCCCCATCGGCCATCCCATCGCGGAAACGCCGCTGACCACGTTTGTCCTGTTGTTCTTTTGCGCGGTAGTCGGCGTCTATGCCGGTGCCTGGCTCGGGCTTCCGGCCCACACGCTGCTTGGCCCCATGTTGATCTCGGCGACGTTACACGTGTCGGGCCTGACGACATTTGTTCCACCTACAGAGATTGTATCCGTTGCCCAGGTGGCCCTGGGCGCAGTTTTGGGCAGCCGCTTTACCGCAACGACACCGCGCCAAGTTCTCAAGATCTTGGGCCTTGCCGCGGGCATGGCGCTGGTCCTGATTTCGGTTGTGGTCATCTGCGCGTCGATTGTGTCGAGCTTTACGCAATTGAGCCTCGCATCCCTGGTTCTGGCCTATTCTCCTGGCGGCCTAACCGAGATGGGGCTGGTCGCAGTTTCCATCCAGGCGGACATTGCTTTCGTGGCCGCGCACCACCTGTTTCGCGTGCTTCTCGTGATGGTGTGTGCTGGCCCCGTCTTCGCTTTTCTCGGCCGCTTCGGCGGTTCTCACAAAACACGCTCCGGGCCCGTGGATGGGGCGGCTGCAAGGATTAGGGAGACTTCAGATGGTTAGAGCCAATACCGAACGCGCATTGCGCGATTTGTACGAGCTACGCGAAATCGGCGCTTACAAGACGGGGGTACACCGCCCGACCCTGTCTCCGGAAGATATGGAGGCGCGCAGATGGCTCGCGTCAAAGCTGGAAGAGATTGGACATAGTGCAACAATCGACGGCATTGCCAACGTTTTCGGACGCGCCCCAGGGAATGGTCCACATGTTTTGGCCGGCAGCCATATCGAAAGCCAAAACCACTCCGGATGGTTGGATGGCGCTTTGGGGGTGGTTTATGCTCTGGAAGCGGCTCGGGCCGTCGCAGAAGATCCTTCTGTGAATGGCTCCGGCGTGGATGTGATCGCGTTTTCCGATGAGGAAGGGCACTTCGGTCAGTTCCTTGGCAGCTACTCTTTTCTGGGCGAGTTGGATGAAGCCACCATCGACGAAAGCACGGACCGGAGCGGTCGCGGAAGCTTGCGCGACAACCTGGCAAACTTCGGGTTAGACGGCAAAGAACGCGTCACAATGGACCCGGGCAGGTACAAGGCCTTTTTTGAAGCCCATATCGAGCAGGGCGGCCGTTTGGAACGGGAAGATTTTACCATTGGTGTCGTCACAAGCATTGTCGCAATTTGGCAGTATCACATCATCGTTGAAGGCGCGCAAAATCACGCGGGCACCACAACGATGGCAGAGCGGCGAGATGCTGGAAAAGCCATGATGCAGATTTGGCACCGGATCGAGGAGCGGTTTCCGGAACTCATTGACACGCATTCGGTTTGGACGGCTGGCAATGTCGTTTTGTCACCGGGTGGGCCGTCGATCATCCCAGGTAAGGCCGAAATGTGGTTTCAGTTCCGAGACGCTGAGATGCCAGTGCTGGAACGTATGCAGGACGGTCTTTTTGAGATCGTGGCACAGATCGATGCCGAGGGGCCTTGTTCGGCTCGGGTTGAGCCTTTGGGCCGATCCACCCCTGCAAAGATGGACTCAGAAATTCAGAACGCGCTTGTCGATGCAGCGGCCGAGATCACCCCTGACCGCGCGCTTGTCATGCCCAGCGGCGCGGGTCACGACGCGCAGAACATGGCACGGCACCTGCCTTCCGCTATGATGTTTGTGCCAAGCATAGGCGGGATCAGTCATCACTGGACTGAGAACACCAGTGACGACGATATCAAGGATGGTGCCGCAGTCTTTGTCGATGCGATCGGAAAGGTTCTGACCCAGCACTAAGATTTCGGTACGGGCGTCAGGATTGTGTGGCCAGCTCTGGCGTTATCGCCCGGCGCCAGTTCTCAGCCAAGCGGCGCCCGGCGCGGTAGACATGTTCACGCGCCAAATGCTCAGCCCGTGCGCCCTGTCCAGAAACGATGGCCTCAAAGATCTCTTCGTGACCCATCGAAGACGAGGCCATGAAGTCGAAGTCGTGCCATTGAAACTTAACCTTGCGGAGCTGGGGGATAGCCCGCGTTTTCTGGATCAATTCAGTTAGGAACGGATTATCGGCGGCCTGAAAAATGGTTTCGTGAAACTCTTCGTTCAGTCGCGCCCATTCCGTCGCTGCCGCATCGTTCCAATTGCGCGCTTCTCGCATCTGTTTGGCCTCTGACAGGTTCCGATGCAGCGTGCCCCGGTTTACGTCGCTGAGGCCGGTTTCGGCAACGTTTCTGGAAGCGAGTCCTTCCAAAACCGCGCGGCAATCATAGACCCCCTCAACATCTTTCACAGTGACATTGCGAACGGTGAAACCGCTGTTTGGTGCGTGGTCCACCAACCCTTCTGCAGCCAACATGCTGAGGGCATTTCGGATTGGGGTGCGAGAGACGCCCAGTTGTTCCGACAGTTCGATTTCGGTTAGACGGGACCCTGGCAGATAGTCCCCATCCAGTACCCTGTCGCGCAATGTTCGCGCGACCGATAATCCGCGGGTTGGCATTGCAGTTCTCCTCCATTGGCCTTCTGCTACTTCAGTAGCTATGTTATACAATATGGATCTTGACACTGATATTGCATTCAATGATGAACATCTAGTGCACATCGCATCACGACGTTGGGTCACCTGGCTGCGGCGTTCCGCAGATCGCCTTAGCCCAAAGGATTTCCTTCAGTGTCCATAGAACATCTTGGTAGATCGCGCATATGATTGCGACGACCATCGCCACAATCTCCGGTCTGTCACCAAATGCCCGGGGCGCCCTCTGGGTCGCCGTTGGTGGTTTCTTTTTTACAGTCATGGTGGCACTTATCAAAGAGATCGGAGACGAGGTTCCAGTTGTACAGATCCTGTTCTTCCGTCAAGTCGTGATGATGTTGACCGTGGCCCCGGTTTTGGCAGCGAACTACCGCGTTGCGTTCCGCACCAAGCATGTCAAACTACACGCTGCCCGGGTTGTACTCGCGATGATCGCCATGGTGTTGGGGTTCACCGCAGTGGTTCATTTGCCATTGGCAGAGGCGACTGCCCTGGGTTTTTCGAAAACCATGTTTGTCACGCTTTTTGCCGTTTACTTCTTGCATGAATTGGCCGGGCCTAGGCGTTGGATTGTTGTTATTGTTGGGTTTATCGGGGTTTTGGTCATGCTGCGACCAGGATTGCAGGACATCAACCTTTACGCCATCTTGGTCTTGATCAGCGCCATGGCGGCAGGCGCGATCATGGTAATCATTCGAAAGGTTGCGCAGGACGATCATCCGGTCACGATCTTGTCTATCCAGGCCGTGTTCGTCGGGTTGCTGATGGGTGTGCCTTGCGCCATTTTTTGGGTAACACCGACTTTGGAACAATGGGTCGCCATGGGCGTCATCGGCGTTGTTTCTGCCGTCGGTCAATATTGCAATATTCGCGGTTTCCGGAGTGGAGAAGCCTCCGCGGTGGCACCAATGGAGTATCTGCGGTTGGTCTTCGCAATCATTCTGGGCTTGCTCCTATTCGCCGAAGTCCCGGACATCATCACCCTGATCGGTGCGTTACTGATTGCCGGATCTTCGATCTACGCAATTCGCGCGGAGCATGCTGAACAGGCATCCGACGTTTAAATCAGGCACAGCTAAATTTATGCAAAACTCACGTTCAGAGATTAATTGTATACATTGAGCGTCAAGGTTACCCTTTTCCTATGTAATGGGGAGGGTAGAGATGACGGACGACCAGCAGCGTAAGCTCTTTGAGGCGCTCGTCGCCCAATCTGGCCTGAGCTTTGAAGAAGGCCGTGAAGAAATGATGTTCACCGTCGCCAAGCAGATCTTCGAGTGGAGTGAAAACATTCGCCCCGCGGCCCCTGCGCAAACAGAGCCCGCCACGGCCTATGATCCGGGCACGATCGCCCGGGTGGCAAGCTAGGAGGCACCGACATGGACGATTTCACCGCCCTTTCTATTGCTGATCTTGGTCGCGCATACCGTGCCGGGTCACTTTCGCCGGTCACCGTGACAGAGACCGCGCTGTCGCGGATCGCGGATGCTAACCCCTCCATCAGGGCGTTCAATACGGTGACCGCAGAAATTGCAATGGAACAGGCCAACATGGCAGCGGACAACTTCGCGGCAGGTATCGACCTCGGCCCGATGCAGGGCGTTCCTTACGGCATCAAAGACATTTACGACACGGCGGGCGTCTTAACATCCTGCCAGTCCAAGTTGCGGCCAGATGTTGTTCCGGGCTCGAACGCCCATTCCGTTCAGCTTATGCAGGATGGCGGGGCTGTCATGCTGGGTAAGTGCGCCACGATCGAATTCGCAACAGGTGGGCCAAGCGAGGACACGCTTTTTCCGCCTGCACGAAATCCTTGGAACCTTGACCACGTTCCTGGCGGGTCATCCTCCGGTTCCGGTGCAGCCGTCGCGGCTGGAATGGTGCGGATGGCTTTGGGGTCCGACACTGGCGGTTCTATCCGGGGACCCGCCGCCCTGTGCGGAACTGTTGGCCTGAAGCCGACGTATGGGTTGGTAAGCCGGCGCGGGGTCTTCCCCCTGTCCTACAGTATGGATCATTGCGGACCTCTAAGCTGGACGGTGGAAGACGCGGCCCTGTCCCTCAATGTTCTGGCGGGCCATGACCCGCTCGACCCGGCCAGCGCAGGCCCATTCGCAGACGTCGACTATACCCAGGAACTCGACACCGGGATTGCCGGATTGCAACTCGCCTTTCCGGCCAACTGGCTCGAAGAACAAGATGAAGCTGACCCTGAGGTTATGGCCGCTTTTGAGTCCGCTCTGGATGTTTTCCGCGATCTGGGCGCGACCGTTGAGCCGATCGAGCTGCAATCGTTCCAACGCTACCATGCTTGCGGGCGGATCATCGTCCTTTCGGAATGCTACTCCATCCACGAACAGGATCTTCAAACCCGACCAGAACTTTACGGCCGACCAACGCGCGAGCGGATTATGGCAGGCTCGTTTGTACGGGGGGCAGACTATGTGACGGCTCAACGGCTGCGGCGTGAACTGGCGACGGAGGTCAACAATACCGTCCTGACAAAGTACGACGCGATCTTGACCCCCACATTCGTCCGGACAGCGCAACGTTTTGACGAGATGCCTTCAAATCCTATGAAACTCGGCGGGATGATGACCCAGCCGTTCAACGTGACGGGCAGTCCGGCCATGTCGATCTGTTCCGGATACCATAGTAACGGCTTGCCGATGTCTCTGCAGATCGCCGGACGCATGTTTGATGAAATGATGGTGCTAAGGGTTGGGGCAGCCTATGAGGCCGCGACAGCGTGGCGCGAAAGACGTCCCCAAATGTCAGAAAGGCTTGCGGCCCAATGACCGACGAACCGCAAAACGATCAATAGGTCGCAAAGATCCGGGCGATGTCCTTTGGGTCCTTCGTAATGCTGAGCGCCAACATCAGAAGGATGCGGGCTTTCTGAGGATTGAGATTGTCTGCCGGGATGAAGCCGTTCTCTTGCATTCGGCTGGATAAAGTGGTTCGACCGCTTCCGGCCCGGGTGGATTGCACGACAGCGACCCCATCCAGAACGGCTTGCTTCAAAGCGCTTTCCGCGCCCGGTCCACAAAAGCCTGGCGCGAAACCCGCCGACACGATGCCCTGCGCTCCTGCTGCCAGGAACGCTTTCACCGCCGCGTCATCTCCGCCAGCATAGGCGTAGTGGATATCGACCCGGGGCAGTGCATCGAGGGTGCGCAGATCAAACTCTGTATCCGGGGCGGCACGTCGCAAGGGGCGGCGGTAGAATGCAACGGCGTCGCCATCGGCATGACCCAAACAGCCAAAGTCTGGGCTGCGAAACGTGTGCATTCGGTAAGTGGACGTCTTGGTTACTTCACGGGCGCATTGGATCTCATCGTTCAGCAAGACCATCACGCCCATGCCTCGGGCTTCGGGATGCCCGGCGACGCGCGCTGCATTGACGAGGTTCATGCCCGCATCAGTGGATAATGCGCTGGCTGGGCGCTGCGCCCCGATCACGACCACCGGCAGATCGGCCTTGACAGTCAGATGCAGCATATAGGCCGTTTCTTCCAACGACGCGGTCCCGTGGGTTACAACAATCCCCTGAAGCCCCGGATCCTTGGCCAATTCATCGATCTTTTCGACCAACGCTTTCCATTCGGCGAAACCAACTGCGGGGCTGGGGATCGCCCGGTACGGAACCGGCACGATCTCGGCCACGTCATGCACTTCGGGAAAGAGGTCCAGGATCTTGTCGACCTCGATCATGGTCTTGTTGGCACCATAGTCCACAATGTCCAACGGACCTTTGCCGATTGACGCAATAGTTCCGCCGGTGCCGATCACCGCTACTTTAGGTTTGCTCATTAAGTGTTCCGCTATGCCGCCGATGCCACTGCCAGTGACAAACGATCCAAAAGGTAGTCCGTATCCATGATGTCGCCGAAGACCAGATAAAAGTTGGTCAGCGCGGCATTATGTTCTTCGTCCGTGACCGCTGCGTTGCCGTCCGTCACCATGATCGTGCGAAAGTTCATCATCATCGCGTCGCGGGCCGACGACTCGCAGCAGACATTGGTGACTGTGCCAGTGATGATCACCGTGTCGATCCCTTCGGCTTTCAGTTTTTCTGCAAGGTCACTCGATCCTGGCAGAAAAGCGGAATAGCGGTACTTCAACACAATCTCGTCCTCGGGCCGCACATCGCAGGCATCCCAAATCTGGTGTCCGACCGAGTTTTCCGTCATCGACTCCACCCGCTTCGCCACGGCCGCTGGGGGCGTCATTGCATGGAGGTTCGACCAACTTTCCAAGCAGCTTTCATCGTGGGTGTTCTTGATCCAATAGACCTTGCCGCCCGCTTGCCGCAGTGCGGTGGCGATGCGGTTAACGTTCGGAACGATCTCGCGCGCCGTTTCGCAAAGAGCGTGGGCTACCCCTTCCATCATGAAACCGTTTTGCAAGTCGACGACGATCAAAGCCGTCTTGGCAGGATCCAAATCGTCATGGGGATGAAGGGTGCCACGCCGTTCCATGACCGTATCGTAGACCCATTGCGGAATGGTAATCTCATGCATCGTACGAACCTCGCTAGGTGCCAGCCAAGATGGCGGTCCGGGCCGGTTCATGCTCCGACACCGTTGGATCCAACAAATGACACCGCGCGTACCGCCCCGGACCGAGCTCCACATTGTCCGGTTGACCTTCGAAACACAGGGTCTCTGCGGAGGCGCATCTCGCAGCAAAACTGCAGCCCTTTGGCGGGCGGCGCATGTCTGGCGGGCTGCCGGGGATCGCCTCAATATCCTTTCCGCGCATATTGCCATGGACGGTCGAAGACAACATGCCCTGCGTGTACGGGTGTTGCGGATTGTTCAGCACCTCCTTCACGGTCCCGGTTTCCACGATGCGCCCGCCATACATCACCGCAACCCGATCGGCGATTTCGGCGGCCACGCCCAGATCGTGGGTCACAAAGATCACGCCCATGCCCAATTCGGCCTGTAACCTTCGCAACAGGATCAGAACCTGAATTTGCACAGTGGCGTCCAGGGCCGTGGTGGGTTCGTCGGCCAACAATATTTCCGGGCGGCAAGACAGCGACATGGCGATCATCGCGCGCTGCCTCAGGCCCCCCGACAGTTCATGGGGAAATGCCTTGAGCCGCCGTTCAGCCGAAGGCACCTTCACAAGCTCCAAAAGTTCCAGCGCTCGGGCAAGGCCTTCTTCTTTGGTGCAACCTTCGTGACGTCGAACCGTTTCGGCAATCTGATGGCCCACCGTGTAGACCGGATCAAGCGCCGTCATCGGTTCCTGAAAGATCATCGACACCAGGGATCCGCGCATATCGGACAGTTCGTTGCCGCTCATGCTAAGCACATCGCGTCCGGCCACGGATATGTCACCGCTGATCTTGGTCTTGCGCACGGGCAGCAGGCGCATGATGGCCCGCATTGTTACACTTTTGCCGGACCCTGACTCGCCGATGATACACAAAACCTCACCACGGTTTAGGGTCAGGTTCACGTCATTGACGGCGTGAACCGTGTGCTCGCGGCTGACAAACTTCACACTCACATCCCGCATTTCCAGCAGGGGCCCGATTTTGGGATCGCTCATTCGTCTGCTCCTCTAACTGGCCAGGA
Organism: Pseudomonadota bacterium; assembly: GCA_038526275.1. GTDB lineage: Bacteria > Pseudomonadota > Alphaproteobacteria > Rhodobacterales > Rhodobacteraceae > 188UL27-1. The sequence continues at coordinate 12,743 of JBCBGY010000022.1, forward strand.
TTTCCAGATGGCTGGGATCTTCGGGGGCCCTGCCCTCCAGTGAATGCCCCGATCCGTCCTGATACATATGGCACGCGGTGGCATGCATATTTGGGTCTTCGAGCTTTGGCAGTTTTGGCGAAATCTTCGCGCAGACCTCTTCCGCGTAGGCGCACCTTGTCCGGAACCGACACCCGGACGGCGGATTGATTGGGTTTGGCGGATCACCCACAATCGGCGGCTCCTCGACCCTCAGATCGGGGTCCATGGAAAGGCGGGATGCCAGAAGCGCCCTCGTGTAGGGATGCTTGGCCCGATTGTAGATATCGTCCACCGGTCCGATTTCGACGACCTCGCCCAGATACATCACCAACATCCGGTCGCTGACATATTGCACCACGTTCAGGTCATGCGAGATAAACACGTAGGTCAGGTTCAAGTGGCGTTTGAGATGCCGCAGCAAATTGAGCACCTGTGCCTCGACGGACTTGTCGAGCGCCGAGACGGCCTCATCAAGAATGACGACCCTTGGCTCCAGTACCAGCGCTCTTGCGATATTGACCCGCTGTTTTTGTCCGCCGGACAGTTCGTGCGGATAGCGCGGGCCAAAGACTTCCGGGTCCAGCCCGACCTTTGTCAGCATTTGCCGGGCGGCTTCCTTGGCCTCGCTGACCGACGCGCCGTGTACGCGCTGGCCGTAGGCGATGGAATCTTCCACTGGCAAACGCGGGTTGAGCGATGAATAGCTGTCCTGGAACACCATTTGCATCTGGCGCCGCATCGTCCGTACTTCGATCCCGTCGCCCGCGCCCACGGCTTCGCCGTCAAAGATCAACTCGCCAGCGTCTGGCTCAATCAAATGCATCAGCACCCGGGCCAAGGTGGATTTGCCACAGCCGGATTCACCAACGACCCCAAGCGTCTCTCCCTTCATGACGGTAAAGTTCACACCATCGACCGCGCGAACCTGACCCACCGGGCGGTTCAGGATGCCACCCAGCACGGGAAAGTGCTTCTTGAGGTCCTTGGCAATCAGCATTGGCTGGGCGTCGCCGCCACGATCACGTTTGTCCTTGGGGTCTACGGGCGCAAGGGCTGGGGCTGTCTCTGGCATGGGCTCTCCTTACATGCGCACATCCATGGCCGTGCGAAGCCCGTCACTCACCAGGTTGAAGCAGATGGAAGTGATCAGGATCGCCACGCCAGGCAGGGCGCAGACCATGGGATTGATGTAGATAGATTGTCTAAGGGTATTCAGCATAAGTCCCCAATCAGGCTCTGGCGGGGTAACGCCAAGGCCCAGAAAGGACAGGCCCGACGCGATTAGAATGCTGACGCTGACGAGGCTTGAGGCATAGATCAGAATGGGCCCCAACACGTTGCCGAGAATATGTTCCTTGATGATGCTGAAGGAACTGGCGCCGGTTGCCCGCGCCGCCTCCACATAATCCAGATTGCGGACCTGGGCGGTGGCGGTTTCGGCCACACGGCAGAGAGCGGGGATAAAGATAAGGGTCAGCGATATCATCCCGTTGGCGATACCGCCGCCCATGGCACCCGAAATGGCGACGGCGAGCAGGATGGACGGAAACGCATAGAACACATCCATGGTCCGCATGATGATCATGTTGGTGTTGCCGCCGACGAACCCGGCGATGATCCCCAGCAAACCGCCAACAATCGTAGCAATCAGAACCGGCAGAATGCCCATCGCCAGCGATATGCGTCCGCCGTAAAGCAACCGTGACAGGATATCCCGGCCCAATTCATCGGTCCCGAGGATGTAGTTTTCGAAGCCGATAGGTTTTAGCCGGTTGAGCAAGCTGTCCTCATAGGGATCCGTAGGTGCCAGCACCGGTGCGAACACGGCGGACAGGATGATCAGTGCCACCATTCCACCAAAAAATAGCGTGGTGTAGTCGTGCCGGAGCCGACGTCCTACGGTCTGCCAGTAGCTTCGGACATCCTGCGCGGGGGCGGCTTGGGCGGGGCTTGCGCTTGAAAGGGCTGCGTCGGTCATGGATGGCTTCTCCTATCCGCGCTTCAGGCGTGGATCGACGGCGGTTTGCAGCAAGTCGACAATAAGGTTGGTCAGTACGAAGATCATGGCCAGAACCAGGATCGTCCCTTGCAGGACGGGTAGGTCTCTGGTCAGGATCGCCTTATTGAGCAGGAACCCCGTCCCCGGCCAGGTGAAGATGGTTTCGACCAGGATTGAACCGCCCATCAAGTAGCCAAACTGCAGACCCATTACAGCGAGGATCTGCGGCATTGCATTCTTCACGACGTGAAAGAACACAGCGGTTTCCTTCAGGCCCTTCGCCCGCAGCGTCTCGACAAAATCGAGGTTCAGAACCTCAGCAACAGCCGATCGCGTGGTTCGGGCTATGATCCCGATGGGGATCATTGAAAGGGTGATGATCGGCATGATGACGAACTTGAAATCTTCCCAAGCGAAAAGATTGAATTCCTCTGATCCGCTGGAGCCCATGCCCGTCGCGGGCAGCAGGTTCAGTTCGACCGAGAAGATGATCACCATCACAATCCCGAGCCAGTAATTCGGCACGCTGACCCCGATCACCGCGATACCAGTGACGATCCGGTCAACGACCGAGCCGGCGAGGTATCCGGCAGTGGCGCCAAGCGCAAAGGCCAGGGTGAAGGCGACCAGAACCGCCCCGCCCGCCAGCAAGATTGTATTGGCGAGCGCCTTGAGCACTTCGTCTGTGACGGCTCTGCCCGTGGCGATGGACAGGCCGAAATCACCGGTCATCACCTTGCCGAGCCAGATGAAATACTGAACGGCCAGCGGTTTATCGAAACCGTAGGCCTTTTTGACCATCTCGATGGTCTCGGCGCTGGCATCTTCCGGCAGAATGGTCTGCAAGGGGTCGCCCGGCGCGATATAGACCAGCGCGAAGCATACTATGCTGACGCCCAAGGAGATTGGGATCGCATACAGGATCCGGCGGATTATGTAGGCCGTCATCGTTCGCCCCTCGCTCTGGATGACCCAGTTTCCCGCCCCAACCGATCGTTGGGACGGGTAATGGCTGTGACTACAGGTCTATTCGACCACGATGGGTGTCAGATCCTGGAACCAGCTTTGCGCTTGAACGAAGTTCTTCACGTTCGGCGCCAAAGCGCGGGGATTGATGTCATGGGCGATCCAAAGCATGACCGCTTCTTCCACCATTTTCTCATGCAACTGGGTCAGCATTTCGAGCTGCATTTCGGGATCGAACTCCGAATAGATCTGATCGATCAACGCATCCACCTCGGGGTTGGTGTAGTGGCCCCAATTCGACCCTTTGGGCCCATGCTGTGGCGTATAAACATGCCGAATTAAGGCGCTGAACGGATCCTGAAGCGCACGGCTAATGTTGATCCCGTCAATCTCTGGCGCGTTTTCACGACCCGGCCGGGCGACATCCAACAGTGCGTTCCAGTCCATCACCTCCAGTTTGGTCTCAAAGCCCACCGCGTCGAGCTGGCTTTTTACCAGTTCATTCATGGGCAAAGGCTGCATTTGGCCGGAGCCGGAGGTCGAAATCGCCAAGGTGATCTCGCACGGGTAACAGTCTGCTTCCTTCAGCAGGGCCGTGGCCTTCTCAGGATCAAAAAGATACTGAACAGACGGCTCACCATGGTACGGCGTCGACGGCGGAATGTTGGTGTAACCTTCCAGCATGTAGCCGCCAAGCAGAGCTTTCATGTCTTCCCGGTTGATGGCGAAGTTCGCGGCCTGACGCACTTCTTTGTGCTTGAAGTTCCCGTCCACAAAATTCAGCTGGTAGGACCAGTTATGCGGGTAAGGCGCAGTTACGATTTGCATGCCCGCAGATTCCAGCCGCGGGATAGTATCCGGCGATGGCGCTTCGATGAAATCGACCTGCCCCGACAGAAGCGCCGCGGCGCGTGTCGTGGCCTCTGGCATGGGCAGCAAGACCAAACGGTCGTGCGCCGGAACGCGATCAGCGTCCCAGTATTCCTCGTTTTTCAGCAGTTCCAAGCGCTCTTGTGGGACGAGCGCGTCAAACTTGTAAGGGCCGGTGCCGGACGGCGCCATGGCATAGGCTTCATAGTCGTTGTCCAATTCCGTCAGCCGGCAACGGCTGATCATGAACCAGTAGGACAATTGGTATGGAAAGAGCGCGTCGACCTGCGTTGTGTTGAAGGCGATCTTGTGGGTATCGAGCACCTCGACGGACTCGATGATGCCTGTGCGGTTCCGAATTGCGGCAAATTGCTTGACGTTAAACTGGGGGGCGTCTTCCTTGGCGACACGTTCCCAGTTCCAGGCCACGTCTTCGGCGGTGAAATCGCAGCCATCGTGCCACTTAACGCCCTCGCGCAATTCGAAGATCCAACGCTTGGGGTTCTCTGGATCGATATCCCAAGATGTCGCTAAGCCTGGCTTGATTTCGGCCGCCTTGTCCCCTTGCGACAGGTCCCAAAGAACGAGGCCGTCATACAGATTGTATCCAACAAAGCGATATCCCTCAAACCCCTGATCTGGTTGGCCAATCGTCACCGGGATGTCGCCCGCAGTCATGGCGACCCGCAGAACGCTTTCCGCCGACGCGGCCATCCCCGTAAAAATCGTGCTGACTCCGACAGTGAGGGCGCACAAACTATTGTATAGATTTAATTTCATCGTGTGTCTCCTTGTTGGCGCTCCACGCTTCTTTCTGAGCCTTGGAGCAAACTGTTACCCACGTCGTACGTCTAAGTCCCGATCTACAACTAGGACTCAGCGTCTGAAAATTGCATACAATTCAGACGTTGCACTCACGAATCAATACAATAGGCAGTTCTTGGCCGCGGCAAGGCCTCTGCATCTCGAAACCAGGCACTGGGACTAGAAGCTCAAATTAGTGGCAGTTCTCGCGAAGCATCGCCTTTTCGTGCTGCTGACAGAGTCTCGCACCGCAGGCGTGGATTGCTCGATCGTGTCGGGAAAATTTGCTCGGAAATGCCAAGTTCGTCAGAGTTGGCCTACGTCTGGGATACGAAAGTTTCCGCCACGCTTCCCCGTCTCAAGGGCTTCCGGTTCCCCCGCGAGGTAATCGCCTACGCCGCCCATCGAGACCTGTTGCGCCTTCGCAGCACGCCCTTGTTATGGGCTCACATCAACATTCTTGGCGAATACGACTTCTCCGAAAAAAGCGCCGCGTTTCTCTAAAAAACCTAGGGCGAAGCGCCAGCTGTCGCCACAAGAACATTTGCCTGCAGACTTTGGTGCAGGAAGGTCAGGAAATCGTCTGCAGCAGGTCCTTCAGGTGGGCAAGTTCGTCTTCTTTCAGCTTGCTGGCAAACTCTCGTTCGATTTCCATCGAGAAATCCGATGTCTCTTCGTAAAGCAACCGGCCCTCATCGGTCGGCACAATATTGATGACGCGTCGGTCTTTTGCGTCTGGTTCGCGAAACACCAAACCCGCAGATACCATTTTGTCGATGATCTTGGTCGCGTTGGGTCGTCCGGAATGCGCTGTTTCAGCCAACTGACTTATCGGGGTGGGGCCGTTTTCACAGAGGGCCTCCATGATCCAATATTGCTCAATCGGCAGCCCCCGGGATTTCAGTCGATTGGACAAACCCGCCTCAAGTTGTCGATTGACCTTGGCGACGACCCAGACCAATTTGTCCTGTAGTTTTGGATCGGTGGGTTCCTTGGGCATTCTACGTTCCGGTTCAAGAGTAAATCATTGCACAATGAACTAAACGTCTCGTAATTGGGTGGGCAAGGGAGTGCAATCTAGAAAGCAAAGATTGGCCGTAACTTTCTCTAAACCAGACCGCGTTTTGCGGTAGGCTAGGCGTGCGCGATAAAGGTGTTGTCTCGGGCGGCCGCGATCCTGGGAAATTGGCGTCCGGTGGCCGGATCGGCAAGCCCTAGAAGGCTCAAGGCCTTTGGTCTGGTTAAGGTGTCACGAACGAAATCAACGATGTCCGACCTTGACGGCGCCCTGGCGTAGTTGGCGACCTGCAGTGCCAGTCGGACACCGTCGTAAAGCCCAACATTCACCGAAGTGACCGGCGGGGAAGATCCACCGAAGGTGCTGCGGTGGCGGGCGACCAGATCATCCCGGAACGAGGCCACTTCACCTTGGTAGAATGGTTGGCACGCATAAATGTTTTCCGCCTCCCAATCTTCCAGCGCCCAAAGCAGTGTTTCATCTAGGGCTAAGCAAAAACGGTAGATGCGTTTGGCCAGCCCCGCTTGAGCGAAAGCCCGGTGAAAACGCACGCTCTCCTGACCCAGCAGACCGACGATAACAGCCTGGGCTTTCGAGCGCTCGATCTCCGAGACCAGGGTTTCGAAATTCTGCCCGAACGGGCGGAAATCTTTGTGAACCAACTTAGCTCCGACCCGGGAGATGTGCCATGTCGCGACCCTGCACCCTTGGAGCGGCCATAGATAATCGTTTCCAACGAAACTCCATCGTTTGATCCCAAGGCGCGTGGTGAAATATTCGATTCCGGGCCGCAGCACTTCCTCGTCTTTCAGACCGATGGGAACCACGCAGGACCCGCAATCGACGCCTTCATATTGCGGCGTGAAAATGTATGGGACCGATCCCTGGAAGGCTTTTGCCACGGCGATGCGCTGGTGACTCAATTGCATCCCGACGACGATATCGACGCCACAATCATAGGCCAGATAACGGGCCGCTGCATCGGCTTCGGCTGGGGTAGATCCGCAATCGGCAAGGAAAAGCTGCGTCTTACGCCCGATTTGGGCACACTCTTCCAGCGCGAGCATCGCGCAGGTCTCGGATCCGGCACGCCAGATGGAAGCCGGACCCGCATAAGGAAGCATCAAACCGAGCTTCATTCGACCAGCGCTTTGGCAACGGCATACAAGTGACAAAATCCCCCGGGAGGATAGTTGCCGACCAAACCTTTGCGCTGCAAACTATTCACACGGAAGCTGACGATCCCACCACAATCAGGGTGGACCTGCTTCGTTTGACTGCAAACGTCTCATCAAATGGAGAAGTTTCGTGCACAAAATTGAAGTTCCAGCGCATATCGAAGAGCGGTCCAGGATTTTGAGAGGAGCCCGTCCCGATTTGTTCGGGCCAATCGATCCGGCGCGAACGGCACATATTGTTGTCGATTTGCAGAATGGGTTCATGCGGGAAGGTGCACCGGTTGAGGTGCCATCCGCACGCGCCATCGTCGGGAATGTGAACCGGATCAGCGCGGCGTTGCGCAAGGCTGGCGGGCTTGTTGTGTATCTGCGGTATACGACCGATCCGGATGAGCCCCAGAGCTGGTCTACCTGGTACGACAAAATCCTTTCACCAGAGCGCGCTGAAGAGCAGAGAACCGCATTTGAAGTCGGAGCGCATGACCACGACCTTTACCCTGAGCTTGACGTTCAGCCGGTCGATCAGATCGTTGACAAAACGAGGTTCAGTGCCTTCGTGCCCGGTACCTGCAACCTGCCCGACCTGCTGCAAGCGAAAGGTATCGAGACGGTCATTATCACCGGAACCTTGACCAATGTGTGCTGCGAATCCACGGCGCGGGACGCCAATCAGCGCAACTATCAGGTGATCTTCGTAACGGATGGAAACGCTACCCATACAGATGCCGAACATAACGCCACGCTTTGCAATATGGGCACAATCTTCGCTGACTTACGCACGACCGCAGAGGTTTGTCAGATGGTGCAAGTCCCTGCCCTGATGGAACCGGCGGAGTGATCTAAGCGCGCTTCGAGCACGCTGAGTAACTGTCGGATCGCAGCTCGTAAGGAGCCGCCATCCGGTGCAACCATTCGGATGGCATGGCCGCTATTGGCCCGCAAGGGCGTAACGGCGATGGGATGTTCCACCGATGGTAGATCCTGTACCAAGCTTTTTGACCAAATGGAGGGTCCCAAAACCCATATGGTGGCAAACGCGGATGGCGCCAGGGGCAGTTGCGTCAGGCGTTGGGTTGCCTCTGATGTAGCTTCCTGCCGGTCCATCAGGACTTGTGCGCCATCTGCGGTTTCCACACGGGTTTGCGTCTGCCAAGCTCCGAAACTCCGGGTACAATCGTGGCTGTGGCAGACTGCTTCTATGGCGATCATTTGCGCCCCCGGGGCCAGCCTTATCCTGGTTTTGGTTTGTAGTGCGGCTTGGGGCGCCAACGCATAGGGCTCGGCGTCCAGGATCAGGCGCGACGCCGGCCCGAGATCAAAGAACCAGTCGCTGCGCGCCGGACCGGAGCCACTCAAAACCAGCATGGCACCAGCGCTTTCTAACCTAAGGCGGGCCCCCTCGCCCAGTCGAACCCGTTGAGACAGGCGGTCACCAGACAACAGCCCCGCGCCCGCAACCTGCGGAATGACCCTATACCCACCGTTTGACAGATAGGCCCGGCCAAGCGACCACGGGAACCTCACATGGTGGCGGTGAAACCGCGTGCCGGTGACTTCGATGTCCAGAACCGGGCCTATGCGGGCGACAACATTCATCGGTTGCACATGCCCGCCCACCACAGGTGGTCCACCATCATCGGAGGAAATGACTGCGTGCCAAGGGCACCTTGGTGACGGGCGGGCAGTCCAATAATTCGCCGTCCGCCCGCACGAGAAATGTTTGCGGGTCGACTGTGATCTCTGGCGTTGCATCGTTCCGCACCATGTCGGCTTTCGTCAGCTTGCGCACGGACCGGATCGGCAGGATCTCTTTCGCCACGCCCAGTTTCTCAGCCACGCCATCATCTACCGCAAGTTGGCTTGCGAACGTGAACCCGACCTTGTGTTTTGCAGTTCCTAAAGCCCCCCACATGGGCCGCTGGATCAAGGGCTCGGCTCCGATGAAGCTGCCATTGCCGTCGCCCATCTTGGACCAGACGATTTCGCCGGCCTTCACCACCAGTTCCGGCTTGGCCATGAAATGGTCCCGTCGCCAGATCACCAGATCGGCCAGCTTCCCAGGTTCCAGCGAACCAACATAGGCGTCGATCCCAGCACCGATGGCCGGGTTGATGGTAAGCTTGGCCATGTATCGCAGGATCCGCGCATTGTCGGCCTTGGCGGTCTGCTCTTCCGGCAAGCGACCGACACGATCTTTCATCACAGAGGCGAGTTGGAAGGCCTTGGTACCATTTTCCGCCAGCCGTCCCATGCCTTGCGTGTCGGTCGCAAAGATCGAGATGGCGCCCATATCGTGCAGCATATCTTCTGCGGCCATGGATTGCGGACGGATCCGGCATTCGGCAAAGGCGACGTCCTCGGGCAGTTCATAGCTCATCATATGGGCGAGCATCGTCATCGGCACGCCCTCTTCCAGCGCTGCCGGGGTGAACGGATTGGTCGGGTTGGTCGAGGACGGAATGACATTTGGCCAGCCATTGACGGCCAGAATGTCAGGCGCATGCCCACCGCCTGCACCCTCGGTATGGTACATATGGATGGTGCGCCCGGCCACGGCGGCCATGGTATTTTCGTAAAATCCGAATTCGTTGATCGTGTCTGTGTGGATATGGACGGAGAAATCAGCGGCGTCCGCCGCCTGAAGCGAACCGTCGATGACGGCGGGCGAGGCCCCGAAATCTTCATGGATCTTCACGCCAAGCGCGCCACCCGTCACGCTTTCGGTTACGGCAGCCGGATTGGAACAGCCTCGACCCAGGAAGCCGAAATTGATCGGATATTCATCTGCGGCCTGGATCAGGCGCCCCAGCGTGTGCGGACCCGAGCAACTGACATCGAAATGCGGGCCTGGGCTCATCCCGATCATGGTGGTGCAGCCGCCCGCCAGGGCATGCCAGGATTGCTGTGGAGACAGAAAATGCGCGTGAGCTTCCACGATACCGGGCGTGACCACCATGTTGTCGCCATGGATCACCGTGGTGTTCGGGCCGCAGACCATGTTCGCGGCAACGCCCGCCATGATGTCGGGATTTCCGGCCTTACCAACGGCGACGATCTTGCCGCGCCGCACGCCGATGTCGCCTTTCACCACACCCAGCACGGGGTCGAGGATCACAGCATTCTGCACGACCAGATCCAAAGCGCCGGACGCATCGGTGCCGGTGGTGCAAAACCCTTCGCCGTCGCGCATGGTTTTGCCCGCGCCGGTGGTCAGTTCATCGCCGGGATGGGCATGGTCATATTCGATTTCGGCAAGAAGAGACGTGTCACCCAGCCGGAACATGTCGCCTGTGGTTGGGCCGTAGAATGCGGCATAGCAGTCGCGGCTGAGTTTCATGGCGCGGTCTCGTCAATCAGCCCGCGCTTGGCGGCGAGGGCCAAAGCAGTTTCGCGCACGAATGGATCGTCCAGCGCGCCATCCGTGAGTCCGGCAAAGCCAGCGGCCCGGCGGGCCCCGGCAAAGGGTACCAGTGTCACCGTACGGGCAATCCCTGGGTCAAACCGTTCGCCCCCGCCTGAGGGGCGGTCCAGCCGCATCCCGTAGGCTGTGCGCCGGTCGAACTTGAGCGCCGGATTGACCTCAAAGAAATGCGCATGGGCCCGGACCTGGATCGAACGATCACCTGTGTTCAGAACCTCAATCTCTACCCGGTCTCGGCCTGGGTTAATTTCGATGTCACCTTCAGCCAAGATCAACTCGCCCGGCACGGGGCCATCGTTCGGATCAGACGGGATCGGATCGAAGATGGTGACAAGTTTTGTGCCTTCGGCCATCGACACTTCGATGGACAGGAAGCGCAGCATCTGTGGCACCCCGGCCTCAACCTGGTGTGCTTCCAGAATGTTCGTGCCAAAGGTCACCAGTTCCGGGTGGCTTAGCCCCTTGCGCGCGGCCAGCAGCAACTCGTCTGCAATCAGCGCGGTCGCTTCCGGCAAGCTGAGCTTGATGCCTTCGGACAGGTAGCGGCGTGCCAGTTCCGCGGCGGTGAAGATGGTCAGACGTTCCAGTTCGGTCGGCGTCAGGTTCATCGATCTACCTCAATTGACAAAAAGCGACACGTCGGAAGGTTGCAGCATGGCGATCTCTGACAATGGCGCGAAACTCTGGGGCTCTGCGCCCGGGTCAGGAACGGTTGTTGCCTTGGCCAGCAGGGGCAAAACCTGAGCATGAGCCCGCTGGCCTTCGCTTGCCGAGATCAGGCTGAGGCGAACAGCAGCGGAAACCAGTGTCTGGGTCGCGCCATGCGCCGCGATTGCCAATGCTTCCGCGAGCGGTAGGCCCTGGCTCGCCAGGAAAGCGCCTTGCACGGCTGGCAGGTGGCCAAGGGCTTTGCCGTTTTGGCAGGCTGTCAGGATCCGCTCTGCTGCGGGATCGCCAAATCGTGCGCCCCCAGCCAGAAATGCGGCGCCCGCCTGCATGGAATACTGCCTCAAGGGTTCGGACCAATAGTAGACATCAATGTCTGCTTCCCAGGTCGCGTAATCCTCCGCAGGGCAGCGCCAGGCCCCGGCCAGAATGATCCGGTCGAACTTGGCCCAGCGGTCGAGCAGTTCGGACGCCAACCAGGTCGGAAAGGTATCCCGGGTGACCATGCCGGTCGCCGCCGCACGTTCCAGCCCCCAGGAGAAAGCAAAGGCCCCAGAAGGGAAGCTTGAGTCGCCCAAATGCAGGGCACGGAGCATGCTGAGGCTCATGCCGGCTGTCCCGTCAGAGCGTTTTCCAATCGCCAGCCGCCTCAAATGCGCCTGCAGCCCGGTAGATTGCGGGCTCGCAGAAGTGGTTGGCGACCAGTTGCAGGCCAACCGGAAGGCCGCCCGAGGTCATGCCGCAGGGCAAGGAAATTGCGGGATGCCCGGTATAGTCATAGGTCGCCGTATTACCGAGCATGCACCAGGCGCGTTCGATCCGCTCCATCCGGGATGTGGTCTCATCTGGCAGCGCCGGGGCGGGCATCGGCGTTGTCGGCATGAGCAGAAGGTCATAGGTTGCGAACACGTCCGCATAGCGCTTGACGAACCACGGTCGCATGTTTTGGCCGCGCGCATAGATCCGCCCGCCCCATTTGTTTTTGACAAAGGTGCCGAAGGCAGACAGCGCATGGACAGTGTCGGGGAACTCATTCGCCCGCAGGCTGATCGACTCGTATTTGTCGATCAGCGAACGGGGATAGAACCCAAACCGTCCCGAGCCCAACCCAGCCCCGAAGGTGAACTGCCGGACCATCCCTTCGGCGATCATGGGCATGAAGACCACGCCGATTTCGTCGTGCATGGGCACGGATATCTCTTCCACCTCTGCGCCGAGCTTCGCCAGAGTTTCGGCGGCGGCTTTGACTTTGGCGTCGACTTCCGGGTCGCTTTCCGGGCGTCCGAAGCCTTCTTTCATGACGCCGATCTTCATGCCCGCAACGCCTTCCCCAACCGACTTGGCGTAGGGATGGGTGACGACGTTGATCTGGCGCGCATCCCACCCGTCCGGCCCGGCAATGGCTTCCAGCATCAGCGCATTGTCGGCCACGGTCGCGGTCATCGGGCCGGTATGGTCGATGGACGTTTCCATCGACATGATGCCCGTATAGGGCACCAGCCCGTGGGTCGGCTTAAGGCCCACGATCCCGCAGAACGAGGCGGGCATCCGGATCGAACCCCCCTGATCTCCACCGATGGACAGATCGACGACGCCGCCGCCAACCAACGCGCCGGACCCGCACGAAGATCCGCCGGCGGAAAAGCCTTCCTTATGCGGGTTCTGCACCGGGGCCAGATCGGTCGTTTGGGACGAGCCGCTGAGGCAGAAATATTCGCAATGGGTCTTGCCCAGGATCGTGGCACCGGCATCCAGAAGTCTGGTCACCACGGTCGCATCGACCTCGGGCACATATTGCTGCAACATCGACGCGCCGTTCATGCAAGGTACACCGGCGACCAGCACATTGTCTTTCAGCGCGACCGTTTTGCCCGAAAGCGGCCCTTCATCCGCGCCCTTGATCTCTGACTTGTAGTACCAGGCATTGAACGGGTTTTCGTCGCCCTCCGGCTGGTAGCCGGTGGTGCGGGGGTATTTCACCTCGGGCAGATGATCGGGCAGCTTCATCATTTCGTTGGCATTGGCCACGAACGGCGCAATGACCTCATTGAGGAAAGCTGCGTCTTCCTCGGTATATTCGGCGCCAAGTTCAGCGCCAATGTCGATCATTTCTTTGATGGTCGGGAAGGTATGCATCATGGTCCCGCCCCTCAGAAGGTTTTCCAGTCGCCCGCGTCCTCGAACGCACTGGCCGCCTGATAAAGCGTGAACTCGTCCCACATCTTGCCGACCAACTGTAGCCCGATGGGCAGACCGTCGGACAATCCGCAGGGTAGCGAGATGGCGGGATGGTGGGTGATGTTGAAAGGCGCGGTGTTTGGCAGCATCTCAAAGGCGCGGGCGCAGATTTCTTCGCGGCTGGCATCGGGTTCCGGCAGCTTGGTGGCCTTGAGCGGAAGCGTTGGCATCAGCAGCATGTCGTATGTTGCCAGTGCTGCATCATAGGCCGCCCGCAGTTTTGAGGTCAGGTTGACAGCTTTGCCATAGAACCGCTTGCCGTACATCTTGTCGGCATAGGCGCCGAAGAGCATCGTCAGCTTGAGCGTTTCCGACAGTTCGTCGGCCCGACCACGCCAACCGCGGTGATAATCCATCAGCGAGGTGACGTAGAGATCCTGTCGGCTTAGCCCATAGCCGTCACCGATCATCATGGTCTGGGTCAAACCTTCAAGACCAATGGGCGTCCAGATCGCAGGGCCGAGCAGGTGCATCGGGATCGAAACCTCTTCGACCGTGGCGCCCAATTCCTTGAATTTCTCCGCCGCCGCAAGGACGCTGGCATCCACGTCGCTTTCCGATTGTGGATGGCCGAAGCCCTCTTTCAAGATCCCGATCTTCAGGCCTTCGACGCCTTTGCCCAATGCATCCGTGTATTTGGCGGTGGTGCATCCCATCTGGCGGGTATCATGGCCGTCGGGCCCTGCCAGCACCTCCATGAAGAGCGCATTCTCGGCCACGGTTCGGGTCATCGGGCCGGTATGGTCGAAATAAATCTCAATCGGCATGACGCCGGTATAGGGCACCAACCCCCAGGTGCCTTTCATGCCGACGATACCGGAATAGGCTGCGGGGATCCGGATCGAACCGCCCTGATCGCCCCCGATGGCCATGTCGACCTCGCCCGCGCCCACCACGGCCGCCGAACCGGAAGAGGAGCCACCGGCGCTGTAGCCCGGTTTCATCGGGTTATGGACATGGCCAAAAGCAGACGTATGCGAGCCGCCCGAAAGGCAGAAGCACTCGCAATGGACTTTCCCTTTCACCGTTGCTCCGGCCTCCAGCAGGCGGGTCACGATGGTCGCGTCTATGTCTGGGATGTAGCCGTCGAGCGTGGATGAGCCGTTCATCATCGCCATCCCTGCGACCATCACATTGTCTTTCAGTGCGACCGTCTTGCCGGCAAGCGGCCCGTCCGTGGCCCCTTTGATCTCTGACTTCACAGACCAGGCATTGAGTGGATTTTCTTCCGGGCCCGGGCGATAGCCAGGCGTGCGCGGGTAGGTCACCGTCGGGAGCGCATCGGGCATCTTGTCGACCACGTTGTAGGCATCGACATAGCCTGCCATCAGACCCTGGAACGATTTCACATCGTCAGATGTTAGCGTGAATCCAAGTTCTTCCGCGATGGTCGCGACCTGCGCTTCGGTTGGCGTTTGGACGGCCATGTTTTCTCTCCCTCTTTCAGTTTCTTGGCGGGCGGCCGGTCAGGCGGCAAAACCCATATATTCGCTGACAGATGCGGCGTCGGTCAGGCTGTCCGGTGGGATCTCGCTTTCCAGAATGCCGTTGGCGATGGCGTAGACCCGACCCGACAGACCGGTGATGAAGTCGAGGTTTTGTTCCACAAGGACGATCGAGATCTCACCACGCTTCGATAGTTCCAGAAGGGTCTCACCGATTTCATCGATGATCGATGGTTGGATCCCTTCGGTCGGCTCATCCAGCAGCATCATCTTCGGTTTGCGGCAGAGGCAGCGGGCCAGCGCCAGAAGTTGTTGCTCCCCACCGGACAAGGCTCCTCCGCGACGGTCGAGCAACCGTTCGAGCCGCGGGAACATCTGCAGCGCTTCGCTGACCCGGGCCTCCATATCTCCCCGTTGTGCGGCAACGCCGACCATCATGTTCTGCGCCACAGTCAGGTTGGGGAAAATCTCGCGACCCTGCGGCACCAACCCCAGCCCCAATTCGGCCCGCTGGTGCACTGAAAGGGCGTTGATCGGCTGACCGTCAAACTGGATCGTGCCTTGTGTGACTTTCACGAAACCCATGATTGCGCGCAGCAGGGTCGTCTTACCCATGCCATTGTGGCCCAGAATGCCCACGACCTCGCCTTCCGCAGCGTGGAAATCGACCTTGTGGAGCGCAGGGACAACGCCGTAGGCCGCCTTGAGATCGGAGACGTCAAGCAGCATCGGCACTCTTTCCCAGATAGATTTGCTGAACAGCCGGGTTGGCCATGATCTCGGCAACCGGGGCTTCGGCGAAGATTGCACCGCGATGGAATACCGTGACCTGCTTGGCGATTTGGCGAATGAAGGCCATGTCATGTTCAACGACGATGACCGAGGCGCTGCGAGCGATTTCCTTGACGAGCCCCGCTAGGCGATCCCGTTCTTCGCCTGTCATTCCGGCAGCGGGTTCGTCGAGCAAGACAAGCGCAGGTTCGGCAGCCAGAACCGTGGCCAGTTCGATGAGTTGCCGCTGTCCGTGCGACAAAAGCCCGACTTCAGACCGGGCGAGATCCGCAACACCGCAGCGTTCCAGCATCTCCATGGTGCGCTCTTCCGCCATTTGCTTGAGGTGCTTGCGGCGGGCGGCGAGCCGCACATTTTCATAGGCGGTCAGACCATTGAAGAGGTTTGGCACCTGGGTTTTGATGCCGATCCCGAGATTGACGATGTCATGGGTCACCATGCCGCCAATCTCGCGGTCGCGGAAGGTGATGGTGCCTTCGGTCGGGACAAGTTGCCCGGTCAGACATTTGAAGAACGTGCTTTTGCCAGCGCCGTTTGGGCCAAGCAGGCAGCGCAACTCACCTTCCCGGAGCGAAAAATCCACGTTGTCTACCGCTGTCACACCGCCAAACCGCATGGTCAGGCCTGACGTGCGCAGGATCTTATGTTCCGTCACTGTCATTCCCCCGGTGTCGGAGCGACAGCCGACTTCCCTGTCATGTCACGCCGCTGTTTCCACAGAGCCCAGCCTTGCAGGATCCATTGCCGGACCGAGGGGAGAATGCCTTTGGGCAGCAGCAGGACCAACGGGATCAGGATCATGCCGAGCAGAACGAAATTGTTCATCAGGTTCCATTCACCGAGCTTCAGAGAGATCCACTGCAGAACCACAACGGCCAGGATAGGGCCTGCCAGCGTGCCGACCCCGCCTGCCATTACCCAAACCAGCGCTTTGGCCGACATTTCCAGGCTGAACGCGTTGGGGTCGATAAAGGTTTGGTATGTGGCCCACATGGCGCCCGACATGCCGGCGATGCCGCAACCGATGGAGAAAACGATGACCTTGTGGCGGCGAACGTCGTAGCCCAAGAGGCTGGACCGGGTTTCGTTCTCGCGGATGGAGATCGAGATGCGCCCAAACTCCGACGAAATCAGGATCCGCAGGCCGATATAAACGAGGATGAGCAGCCCCATGAACACCATGAACATCTGAACCGGGTCAAGCCAGGCACCGGGTTGGCCCGGAATGTTCAGGATCGGAATAGAGGGGATGCCATTGAACCCGCCCAGCCGGGCTTCGCCGATGGCATATTCCGGGCCCGCCGTGTGGTTGATGAGCTTCCAGAAGATCAGCGTCACCACCAGGGTGACAACGCCCAGATACACATCGGACAGGCGCCCGTAGAACATGAAATATCCCAAGGCCACGCCAAACGCCGCTGGCACCAGGATGGCGAGAAGAAAGGGGATGGTCGTTTCGCCCATATTGATCGAGGCTACGGCGAATGTGTATGCGCCCAGCCCGAAGAAGCAGGATTGGCCGAAAGACAGGATCCCGCCGAAACCCCAGATATAGGCCAGGGACAGGGCATAGACTGAGAGGACCACATACTGGGTGATTTGCATGATGGCGAACATGTCCATCTGCCGGGGCAGCACGAACATTACCATCAGACCGATGCCAATCATGGTGTAAAACCCGGCATCTCTCAGCAATGACTTTTCCATGGTGACAGGTCTCTGCAGTTAGATGTTGCGGGTGAAGAAGCGGCCGGTGATGCCTTGCGGCAGGATGCGCAGCAGGATCAGGGCTGCGATGAGCAAGGCGGCATCGCCGTAGACGGGACCAGACGAGAAGGTGATCAACTGGCTGATCCCCCCCAGCAGGCCAGATGCGCTGAGCGTGCCCGTCACGACAGAGGCGCCACCGGTGATCACCGTGATGAAGGCCGGACCGATAAGATTGACCCCCATCGAGGGCACCACGCCTGTGACAGGCGCGATCAACCCGCCAGCCAGACCCGTAATCGCCGACCCAATCCCAAAGGTCGCCATGTAGACGAACGTTGAGTTCACACCCAAAGCTTGGGCCATATCGGGATTTTGCATGACAGCCCGGGCGATCAGGCCAGCGGATGTGAATCTGAGCGTTGCCCAGACCGCGACAAGAATGGAGATCGCCGCGAAGATCAAAACAAGGTTGTAGACCGAAACCTGATAGATGCCGACGCTGAACCCGCCCAAAGGGGTTGATACGCCTTCGACGGTGTTCCCGAACAGCATGGTGACCCCACCGATCATCAGCAGTGACAAGCCCCAGGTCGCCAGCAGCGAGTCAAGCAAACGTCCGTAAAGCCATCGGATGATCAGCCGTTCTACGATAATCCCGAAGATTCCCACAACCAGCGGTGCCAGAACCAGCATGGCCAGCCAGATGTTCACTCCCGCTTTCGAGGCCATGATGACGGTGTAGCCCCCCAACATCAGGAACTCGCCATGCGCAATGTTGATCACCCGCATCATGCCAAAGATAATCGCCAAGCCCGCCGAGAGCAGTACGAGCCATGCGATGGCACGCAGAACCTCGAGGACGATGATGATGGTGAAATCCATAATGTCGCGAGCCTCTGTCTATGCCGGGCCGTGACGCGGCCCGGAGAATTGCCCCAATAGGGTTGGTTTCTGGCTAGAGCGAGATTTCGTGGTGCACGTTCGCATCGGGCGTTTCTTCGAGGTTGCAGACACCCTGCGTATCAAGGGGCTGCACCTGCTCGAACTTCTCTTTGATCTCGAAGACGCGATCCTGAAGATCAGCAATGTAAACATCGCGGATGGCATGGTGGGTCAGCGGATCGATCGATACCTTGCCTGCTGGCATGTCATAGGTCTTGCCGCTTTCCAGGACTTCTAGAACGGGCTCTCGGTCGAGCGTCCCGGCCTCATTAACGGCATCTGCCCAAATCATCATGCCTTCCCAAGTACATTCGGAAAGTTCCGATAGGATTGGCGTATCGTCGGGATAGGCGGCATTGACCTTTTCCAGCCACGCCTTGTTGGCCGGACTGTCGATGGTGGGATAATAACCGTAGCAAGTAATGATCCCGTTGGCCTCTTCCGGCGTCATGATAATGGGCTCGGCACCGGCGGCTCCAAAGGTTGTCGAGGCCATAGGGATCTTGTCCTTCATGCCCGCCGCAGCCCATTGGCGATAGAAGCCCAGGTGGCCGGTACCCACCAGCACGCTCATCAGAATGTCGGGAGCCGAGGATTGAATCTTGGAGATCGTCGGCCCGAACTGGGTTACGTCCAGTGGGAAGAACTCCGTCTCGATAACCTCGCCGCCATTTTCTTCGACATAGCGTTTGACCCAAGCAGCGGTGATTTGGCCGTAATTGTAGTCGGCGGCAATCGTGTAGACCTTCTTGCCCCACAGGTTCATTACATGCGGCACCAGCTTTTCTACGGTCTGCGCTGGCGTTGTGCCGAGGCTGATTTCATTCCTGTCGCACACGCCGCCTTCATAGAGCGTGTTGTAGAAATATAGCGTCTGGAACCGATGGAAGATCGGCCGAATGGTTTCGCGTGACGCCGATGTGATCCCGCCTTGGACGACAGCGACCTTGTCTTTCAAGGCCAGTTGGGTCGCGTACTGAGAATAGAGCGACATGTTTGATTGCGGGTCATAGACGACTGACTTGACTTGCTTTCCCAGTACACCGCCACTGGCGTTTATCTCGTCAACAGCCAGTTGCATCACCTGGTTCATCGGGATGCCGGCGAAGTCAATCGGTCCTGAAAGATCGTGCAACCCACCAACCAGGATCGTGTCCTCATCGGCATAGGCTGCATAAGGCAGTGGGAGCGTGCCTGCGGCAATGCCAGTGGCAGTTGCGGATTTCAGGAAACCGCGACGAGACATATTCAGCATTTTCGGACCTCCAAGTCGGTATACAGAAACATGCAAATTTGCTTGCATTGTGTATTATTCAAAAGCGACCTACTTTCTGGCCAGAGGTCAAGCCGGGGTGCCTGACCTATCGTCAAAATGGGCAAAAAACGCATTGTGCCGAGATTTTGAGCTTTGCCTCGTGCGATAACCTTAAACAGAAGCGACGCTTGATTGGGCGCTGGTCAAATTCGGAACCATGAACTGCAACAAGGCGTTGCTCAAAGAATCGGTTTCGATGACGCGATGCCTACCCTAATGGCAGGAAGTAAGCACAATTGGGCGGTCGATCAAATGGCAGCCAAGTAAGCTTCGTCTTCACAA
>JBCBGY010000023.1:0-30192 GCA_038526275.1 Pseudomonadota bacterium
CCATCGATTCGGTCGATGCCCGAAATTCAAAAGGCGGCGCGCCGCAGTCAGTACTATCTCGGATCCGTCCGAAACCAAGCGGCGGTCGTCTCTCGTGGAAAACTATGGCGGAGGAGGTGGGATTCGAACCCACGGTACGCTTTCACGCACGCCGGTTTTCAAGACCGGTGCATTCGACCACTCTGCCACTCCTCCGGTGGCGCTGGTACCTAGACCGCCCGCAGCGATTCTGAAAGGACCCATTCCGCCCGCGCAGTTTTGTGCGGAATAGTTGCTATTTGGTATCTATGGGGTTCCAAGATGGCCTATATCGTCGTATATCTTAACAAACGAAGGCAAAAAGTCTTCATAATAGATCGAGCAAACTGGCCGTTTAGGTCGGAAGCCGCGGAGAACAGCGGCGAAAAAAGGGGCTAAGCATGGGCAACATCGCTTATTGGCGGACTCTCGGTGTGGCTGGCATCCTGATCGCGGTCGCAGGCTGCGAGGATGGTGCGCTCAAACTCGGAGAACAACAGCCGCCCGAAGACGGGCAAGCCACGGCTGCTGCGGAACGTCCGAGTGCCACCAGAATAGCTGGCGAGGAAGTCGAAGCGCCGGACGTTTTTCAGAAAAGTGAAACAGGTCTCTGGGGCGGCACACCGACATTTGGTGGCGTGTGGGTCGCTCATCCGGACGTCTCTGCGCCGGAACGTGTCAGGATCCGCAATGAGGATAACGGCCAGACGGTGATCGGATCGTTGTTCAAGCGGGAACGGGAAAATCCCGGTCCGCGTTTTCAGGTTTCGGCGGATGCGGCCAATGCGCTGACGATTTTGGCTGGCCAGCCGACCAATTTGACGGTGACGGCCCTGCGGCGCGAAGAAATCGTGCCGGAACCCGAAGTGGAGACAACTGCGGAAGGGCCGACGATCGCGCCAGATGCCCGGGCCATTGCGGCCCCGGAACCAGTACAGACAGAGGCTTTGGCAGCAGCGGCAGCCGCCATCGACGAAGCAGAAGGGATTGCCAGCCCAGATCCTGAAGCTGTCATTACGCCAGCTTCGGTCGAGGCCGCGGCGATCGCTGAGCTTGAGCCCTTGGCGACAGAGCCCGAACCTGCGGCCGCGACGCAAACCGCGTCGCGCCTGGCCAAGCCCTATGTCCAGTTGCCGACCTTTGCCAGCGAAGACGAGGCCACAAAGGCCACCGGAGAGTTGCGCAAGCAAGGTATCGTGCCGATCCTTGGTCTGAAGAGCGAAGATGGTGTCACCACCTGGCGGGTCATTATCGGGCCGCATGAGTCCCGTGCTGATCGGGCCAGTGCCAAGCGGAAACTGCGTCATCTCGGTTATAAGGGCATGACATTTGTGGCAAACTGATCCGACTCTTACGGAGGGGCTGCCATGCTCAGATATGTTGTTACGGCCTTTGTCGCATTCTTTGTTGTTGCGCTACCGGTAAAGGCGGCGTTCGAGACGCGCGCCCAAGCCGCCTACGTTATCGATCAGACCACCAACACGGTACTGTTGGCCAAGAATGCCGACACCCCACTGCCGCCAGCATCAATGTCGAAATTGATGACTTTGAACATGCTGTTTGAGGCTTTGCGCGATGGCCGTGTGACCCTGGAGACCCGGTTCAGCGTGTCGTCCCGGGCCAGGGCCATGGGCGGATCTTCGATGTTTCTCAACGAAAATGATCGCCCGACTGTCGAAGAGTTGATCAAAGGCATCGTCGTTCAATCCGGCAATGACGCTTGTGTCGTGGTCGCGGAAGGTTTGGCAGGCACCGAAGAAGCTTTCGCCCGCCTGACCAATGACAGGGCGCGGGATATTGGTCTGACCAATTCCACCTTCGCCAATTCCAGTGGCTGGCCCGACCCTAACCAGCGCATGTCCATGCGTGATCTGGGGACCGTGGCACGTCGTCTGATTGAGGAATTTCCCGAATATTACGGATACTTCGCGTTAACTGAATACGGTTTTGACGGGCGGGTGCCGACCAATCACCGCAACAGAAACCCGCTGCTGAAACTTGGCATCGGCGCAGATGGTCTAAAAACCGGGCATACGCAAGAAGCAGGTTACGGGCTCGTCGGTTCGGCAGTGCAGGGCAATCGCCGGATTGTGTTCGTCATCACCGGGCTTCAGTCGGAGCAGGAACGTGAGGAAGAAGCCGAACGCATCGTCGCCTGGGCCTTCCGCCAGTTCGTGCAACGTACAGTGTCCGAGGAAGGCACCCGCATGGCCGAGGTTCCAGTGTGGCTGGGAACGGAGCAGCGGATCGGCCTCGTCTTGCCCGAAGATCTGGATATGCTCCTGCCTGCGCAAAATTCGGACAAGCTGAATGCGGAGCTAAGCTACGAGACGCCAGCCCGGGCTCCTATCGCTACAGGTGATGTGCTCGGCACGCTCACGATTACTCCGACGGATATGCAACCCTACGAGATACCTTTGGTTGCAGAGCGGGATATTCCACGCGGTGGGTTCTTACCTCGCATTCGAACGGCGGCTTCAGTGCTGATTGGCTACGCAGCGCGAGAGATCGGCGGTTTTTGACCGGCATCTACGCATGTTCATCACATTTGAAGGCATTGATGGTTCGGGCAAGTCGACTCAGGCGCGACGCTTGGCCGATCATTTGCGCGCGGCAGGGCGTCATGTTCGTCTAACTCGCGAGCCAGGCGGTTCCGCAGGTGCGGAAGAGATCCGGCGGCTGCTGGTGGAGGGCGAGCCGAACCGCTGGTCGGCAGAAACAGAAATCCTGCTTTTCACCGCTGCGCGCCGGGACCATGTGGAACGTCTGATCCGCCCGGCTTTGGATGCAGGCGAAATGGTGGTCTGCGACCGGTTTGCCGACAGTACGCGCATCTACCAAGGAGCGACCCGCGGCGATCTGCGGGGGTTGGTTGACAGTCTGCACACGCAGATGATCGGGCTGGAACCTGATCTGACCTTTATTATCGATCTGGACCCACAGGCCGCATTTGCGCGACTGAGCGAACGGGCAGGGGACGAAGGCAGATTCGAAGCGTTCGGGCTGGAATTCCAGCGCAATTTGCGGGCAGGCTTTCAGGGTTTGGCGCAGGCCGCCCCAGACCGTTGCCGGATCATCGACGGCAACCGCAGCGCCGATGAGATTGCGGCAGAAGTGCTTGCAGCCGTGGGTGTGAACGTATGACAGACGATCCGCCGCCGGAGCCCGATTGCCTGGAAGGAGCGCTGCATCCCCGTGTTACGCCCAAGCTTTACGGTCAGGATACAGCTGAACAAACCTTTCTGACAGCCTTCGATGCGGGCCGGGTCCATCATGCGTGGCTGATCGCGGGGCCGCAGGGCGTGGGCAAGGCTACGCTCGCTTGGCGGATTGCACGGTTTCTTTTAGCCACGCCCACCGATCATCAGGCCGATGGATTGTTCGGTGCGCCTGATCCGGTGACGAGCCTGGATATCGCGCCCGATCATCCCGTCGCTCGCAGAATGGTTGCGCTCAGTGAACCTCGGCTCTTTCTCTTGCGGCGACCGTGGGACGACAAGGCCAAGCGTCTGAAGCAAGAGATCACCATCGACGAGGCCCGCAAACTGAAAGGGTTCTTTGCACTTTCGGCAGCGGAAGGCGGTCGCCGGGTCGTGATCGTGGACAGCGCTGACGAATTGAACGGCGCCGCTGCCAATGCGATCCTGAAACTGCTGGAAGAACCACCTGCCCAAACGGTGTTGCTGTTGATCAGTAACCAGCCCAGCCGCCTTCTGCCAACCATCCGCAGTCGGTGCCGTATTTTACAATGTACATCGCTTTCGCCTGATGATCTGACGGCTGCTTTGGCGCAGCAAGATGTCGACGCGAGGAGCGATACCAGTACGGTTTCGGCGCTTGCCGGTGGATCTGTCGGGGCAGCAATGGCGCTGATCTCGCAAGATGGTGTCGCGCTATATCAGCGGCTGGCTGCGCTGATGGCGACGATGCCCAAGCTAAATCGCCCGGATGCGATCGCACTGGCGGACTGGGCGGGGAGTCGTAGCGCGGATGGTCGTTTTAGCCTGGCACTTGATCTTATCGATCTTTTCCTCTGTCGTTTGGCTCGTGCTGGGGTGTCTGGGCCGCCGATGCCGCCTGCCGTGGCGGGCGAAGATGCGACGTTGCAACGGCTTAGCCCGGATTTGCGCGCCGCGCGGGGTTGGGCTGCCCTGCAGCAAACATTAGGGGCCGAGGGGCGACATGCCATGGCGGTCAACCTTGACCCTTCCGCGGTCATCCTTGATATGGTGCTCAGGATTAATGGGGCGGCTCAAGACCTCGCCGCCCCTGAAAGGCATCGCCCCCATGACCCTAGCCCCGCAACTGGTCGACAGCCATTGTCATCTTGATTTTCCGAATTTCGATGGTGAGTTGCCCGAACTGATCGACCGCGCCGCGCGAGCGGGCGTGACCCGTATGGTGACCATTTGCACCAAACTGCGGCAGGAACCCCAGGTTCGTGCGATTGCCGAAACCTACCCGCCCGTCTTTTACGCTGCCGGAACGCACCCGATGAGCGCCGCAGAAGAACCGCTGGCCACTGTCGACCAACTGGTGTCGCTTGCCAACCATCCGAAATTCGTTGGGATCGGCGAAAGCGGATTGGATTACCACTATACCGCCGAAAGCCGTGACATTCAGATCGAAAGCCTGCGCATTCATATCGAAGCCGCGCGCCAAACAGGATTGCCGCTGATCATCCACGCCCGTGCGGCCGACGAAGATATGGCACAGATTTTGACCGAGGAGCATGGTGCCGGTCCCTTCACCTGTGTCATGCACTGTTTTTCCAGCGGTGCGGCGTTGGCTCAAGCCGCGCTCGACCTGGGGTTTTACCTCTCAATGTCCGGGATCGCCGCCTTTCCGAAAAGCCAGGAGCTGCGGGATATCTTTTCGTCTGCCCCGGTTGACCGGATCTTGGTCGAGACAGATGCGCCTTACCTTGCGCCACCGCCGCACCGTGGCAAACGCAATGAACCGGCCTACACAGCCCTGACCGCCGCCGTCGGCGCCCAGCTGTTCGGCATGGAACTTGTGGACTTCGCAACCCAGACGACCGCGAATTTCGACCGCCTGTTTACCAAGGCCGCGGCCTGGGCCGAGGCGGCCTGATGGGCGAACTCCGGTTTCGGATCCTGGGATGCGGGTCTTCCGGAGGCGTGCCTCGGATAGGCGGCATCTGGGGCGATTGTGACCCGAACAATCCCCGAAATGCCCGCAAACGCTGTTCGCTTTTGATCGAACGCGAAACCGATGATGGCGTGACCCGTGTGCTGATCGATGCCTCGCCTGATCTGCGGCAACAGTTGCTGGATGCCGGTATTGGCCTGCTGGATGCGGTGGTCTTTACCCATGCCCATGCCGACCATGTACATGGGCTCGACGACTTGCGGATGATCGTGTTCAACCGGCGCGAAAAGTTACCGGTTTGGGCAGACGGCGATACGCAGAACAGCCTCATGACCCGCTTTGGCTATGCCTTCGTGCAGCCGGAAGGCTCGCCCTATCCGCCCATACTGGATCTGCACACAATCCAAGGCGATGTTGAGATCGACGGCGACGGAGGCCCCATTGCTCTAACCCCATTCAAGGTCGGCCATGGCTCTATCGACAGTCTGGGCTTCCGTGTGGGCGATTTGGCCTATCTGCCCGATGTGGCGGAGATTTACGATGCCGCCTGGCAAACGCTGGAAGGTTTGGACTGTTGGATCGTCGACGCATTGCGGCGGATCCCGCATCCCTCCCACGCCCATTTAGATCGTACGCTGGAATGGATCGAAAAGGCGGCGCCAAAGCGGGCGATCCTGACGAATATGCATGTCGATTTGGACTATGAAACGGTTCTGGCCGAGACCCCCGACCATGTGACCCCCGCCTATGATGGACTGACCATCACCTACAAGGTTTGACCGCTTGGCCACTCTGCTGGAAGTAATCCTGCCGGTTTTTCTGGTAATTGGCTTCGGCTATGTCGCTGTCTGGAAAGGGCTTTTCTCAGAGTCTGGTGTAGACGGGCTGATGGTGTTTACCCAGCAGTTCGCAATTCCCTGCCTGCTCTTTCGCGCCATGTCGACGCTGGATCTGGGGGCAAATTTCAGCCTGAAACTGATGTTGGTTTACTACGTTCCTGCGTTGTCGGTCTTTGCCCTGGGCATCGTCGGTGCGCGGATCCTGTTCAACCGGCCCTGGACGGATAGCGTGGCGATAGGCTTTTGCTGTCTCTTTGCCAATATGGCCCTGTTGGGGCTGCCGATCAGCGAAAAGGCGTTCGGGCCGGACTCGCTCAGTACCAACTACGCGCTTCTCTCTATTCATACGCCAATCTGCTACGGGCTTGGCATTACATTGATGGAAATCGTCCGGGCGGAGAGTGGCTCTGCGGTGGCCGTAGCGGGTTCTGTTCTGAAAGCGATGTTCCGCAATGCGCTGATCCTGGGCATTGCCGCAGGCATGGCGGTGAACCTGTCCGGCGTAGCCCTGCCCACGTTCTTCATTGATGGTGTTGATCTGATGGTCAGCGCCGCCTTGCCCGCAGCTTTGTTCGGTTTGGGCGGAGTTTTGTACCAGTACAGACCCGAAGGCGACATGTTGACCATATTGTTCGTGATCGCCTTGGTTCTGCTTTTGCGTCCTTTGCTGATTTTGATGGCGGGCACTGTGGCGAGCCTGGACCCAATGGTCCTGCGATCTGCCATCTTGACGGGGGCGATGGCCCCAGGCGTCAACATCTATGTCTTTGCCAACATGTATGGTGTGGCGCGCCGGGTGGCGGCCTCCGCTGTGCTGGTCGCGACCGCGATGTCGATCCTGACCTTGTGGGCCTGGCTTGCTGTTTTGTCGTGAATGTGCGTCTCTGACGTCAACCACCCTGCCAGGTTGAAGGACCGGACCGCTCGGATTTTTGCCAGAAACCACTTGCACTCGTGCCTTCAATCGGTAGAAAGCCGTGCACTTGGCTGCTGTAGCTCAGAGGTAGAGCACTCCCTTGGTAAGGGAGAGGTCGAGAGTTCAATTCTCTCCAGCAGCACCATCACACAGCATACCAGTCTTGAGCGGCTGTGTGAGCCGCCCAGTTGTTCGCTAGCCAGGATTGTGTGTGCTTAGCAGGCGATTGTGGCATTTCGACTTAGTTCCGTCTGGTATGAGCCGAAGGATAGTCGAGGTTCTTTCCAGAGCCGTACTGGACAATCAATTCGCCCCCCTTTTAACCAAGGAAAACGCAGAATGCTGGAAGGCTTGATTTTTCATCCGGTCCTTGGGTAATGATTATTAAATGCCTATCAGGCCGAAATATTATTATTTGGTTCGAAAAAGGTAACGTGCTTTGATATCTTGGGGAAAAGGAAAACCAACAAGCTAGGTGCAATTTGCAAATAAGATATGTGCATTGAATTTGGATCGGCCGGTTCGAATGAATCAGTGGAGGTCTCTTCAAATGCACAAAGTCAAGAAAATCTGTAATTCAAATCAGAAACTTAGGGGGATCTATGAGTGATGTGATTAAAGGTACAACGGGTGACGACGAAATGGTCGGCTCTGTTGGAAGTGACAATCTGAATGGTGGTAACGGAAATGACACAGTGCGAGGTGGCGCTGGCGACGATACCGTTCGAGGTGGTAACGGTGATGATGATGTAAATGGTGGTTCCGGTGATGACGACGTTCGCGGCGGCTTTGGCGAC
This sequence comes from Pseudomonadota bacterium, assembly GCA_038526275.1. Lineage (GTDB taxonomy): Bacteria > Pseudomonadota > Alphaproteobacteria > Rhodobacterales > Rhodobacteraceae > 188UL27-1. The sequence continues at coordinate 7,683 of JBCBGY010000023.1, forward strand.
GATGACGTAAAAGGCGGAGAAGGCAACGATACCGTCAATGGCGGACGTGATTCTGATGTAATGGCAGGCGGTTCCGGAGAAGACATTTTTGTCTTTGATGGCACCTGGGGTGAGAATGCAGGCGACGACATCATTATTGATTTCGAGGATGGCGTGGATCAGATTCAGCTCCTGAACAGTTCGATCCAGTCCGTCTCCCAAGTCGATGACGCCGTCGTCATCGCACTCGCGACCGGGGGGTCGTTGACCATCGAAAACCTATCGATTGAGCAATTGGACAGTCTCGACTTCGTAGGGGGCGACAGCTTCTTCGACGATGTCTTGGGTTGAACGCTTTGGGTCGTTGGTCGCCGGTTGGCGGCCAAGCCCGATCTTGACCGTTACAGGATCAGTGGAGCGTCGAGCCACTTCATCAGGATTCGATTGACGCGTTCGGGCTGTTCGAGCACCGGAAGGTGGCCCGCGTCCGGCACGACCTCTAGTGTCGCGTCTGGGATAAGCCCCGCCATCACCTCATGTCGCTCAACCGGGCAAAGCTTGTCGTGGACGCCGCACATGACCAATGCCGGGATCTTCAGGCCGCGCAGAACATCCTGTTGGTCGACCCGTCGTTGCAGGGCTCGGCTTTGATCGACGAAAACATCGGCACCCAAATGTAATGCCATATCCACAACCAAGTGCAGAACGTCTGACCGCGCCGGTCCAGGGGCCAGGTAGTTCGGTTTCATCTCGTCGCGCATGATTTCTTCCAGCCGCCCTGTTCGCGCGCCGATGATTTGTGGTTCGCGCTCGGCAGCCCGTTGTGGCGTTTCGGCCAACGGGTTGGTGTCCATCAGGACGACCCGGGTGACCCGGTCCGGAGCGCGCCGCAGGATTTCCATCGCTACGATCCCGCCCATCGACAGACCCACCAAAACGAACCGCCGCGGGGCATGATCCAGCACCCGCGCCGCCAAAGCTCCCATACTGGCGGCACCGGTCAGTGGCGCGACCTGGACGGAACGGGTTGGGGACAAGGCCGTGATCTGTGGCCAAAAGAGCCGCGCATCGCACATCATGCCGGGCAGGAAGAGAACAGGATCCGTCATGTTCGCTGCGAGGCCAACCGCGGCCCCCGGGTTCTGGCGAATTGCGTCATGGGCTGCTCTTTGTTGCTTGGCACCAGTGCTACCCTTGCCAGCGGGGCGCTGTCGAGGGGCTATGCAACCCACAGTAGTCCGGAAAATCCTCATAGCGCTTTTGGCGCATCTCTAATGGCTCCTCGGGGTCGGCTCCTGCGGCCAGCAACTTGCCCCGGGGGGCGATGTAGCTGCTGATGGTTCGGCGCGGCGTCGGCTCCCAGGTCAGGTTGAAGGCGGCCAGTTTCGGGAAATACCACTGCTCGGAGTAGGGCAGGTGGTCGTGGATCCACCAGGCCAAGTCGCGCCAGTCCCGCCCTTGGTCATACTGATCCGCAAACCACGGGATCACGATGCTGGCCCCTGCCACAGGAGACCCTGGACGATCCCAGATATGGCATTCCAGCGGATTGTCATTGCGGGCGCAGTTCAGCTTGTTGTCATTGCCAAACTTATTCAGCGAAGGGGACCTGTATCCGGATCGAACGGCAACGCGCCCGAAGGTTTCTTCCAAAGGATCGAGCAGTTGCTCACACAGCGCCCGACCGTGGGCAATGGCGCGATCCGGGTCAACGGGTATGTTTTGAAGCGCGTGGAAGTTGCCGATCTCGGAATAAAGAAACTCGCGCATGTAGAAATGCTTGCTGAGCCGCACGCGCCCCAGCGTTTCCAGGCTCCACATGGATTTCGGCACACGCACCCGATTCAGGCCCAGTTGGGTGGCTCAGTTTGGGGCTGATAGGTACCGAAGGTCCATTCGTGACCTTCAACGTCCTTTGCGCGGTACCTCTCGGTGCCCCATTCGGTTTTCTCGGGTGGATAGACAATTTCGGCACCTGCCTGGGCCGCCGTCTCATAGTGAGCGGCCACATCCGGCACGACAAGGTAAATCCCGGGCGAACCTTTTGGCAGTTCCGCCGTGCCCATCATAATCACGCCGTTGCCGTGCGCGAGTTCAGCATGAAGGACAGAGCCATCTTCGGCTTTCGCCATTTGCACAAGGCCCAGTCCGAAAGCTTCAGTCAGGAACGCGATGGCAGCGTGGCCATCGCGGTAACTCAGATAAGGTACGATATCAGGTTTTTCGGCCATGGTACTTCCCCCCGGCGGCGGTGATGGGCCACCCGATATCGGGTCGCCTACTTCTTCCTGTTTCGTATGATCATTGCATAAAGCGCGATGCAAAAGGTCAACAAATCCGTCGCCGCCGTCGGGCTGAAATTGTACCCACCGCCCGAACCACCCGGTGCCTGTTGAACAATACTTTGCAGGCTCTGCTGGTCGGTGCCGCTGAGCGACACATCATCGCCACCGCCCTTCAGCATTTTTTCCAGCGACTTGATCAGATTTTTCCAGGCCACGTCCGGGCCCATCATGGCATCGATCAATTCCATAATGGCTTGGGCCAGTTGGATGGTTAAAGCGCGCAGTCCGTCGATATTGGCTTGGTGGCTGCGTTGGCTCTGGCGTTCAGGATAGCTGAGTCGCCGGTGGCCAAACCGCATATGCAACAGCCCTTGATCGGATCGGATAGAGCGCTGGAAACGTTCCAGGTTGGCTTTCCACCTTTCGACCTTTGCCATCGTGTCGGCATAGCCAGAGGAATGGGCGTCTTGTGATGGTGCCGACATGATCTTTAGCGTTTCAGCGCGAACGGCTTGGATCATTTGCCGAATGGCAATCACCTTGGCTTCGTGATTCATTGGATCAACCCCTTAGTCATCGAAATGATTTTCGTTTCGGACAGGGCCGGACCAATTGACCCTGTCTCAGGACTAAATGTAGGGGCTCGCGCCGGGTGGAGCAACGTGTTCCTAGAGCCCTTCAATCCAGCGCGTCATTCTGCCAATGGCGGGTTCCGTCTGGTTGGGGCTGAGGATATCGCCCGTGATCACATGCGCATCGGGATCGTCCGCCTCTGTCAAAGCCGGGTTTTCAATCTCGACCGGCCCAGCCCACTTTTCGATGATCGATCGCGTGGTGGCGGCCTTCACAACCTGATCATCGTCCGAAAACACAAACAGAGCAGGCAGGGTGGCGGCGTCATAGTCAAGCTTGCGGGCATGGCGCACGAGGGCGGCCATGGGAAAGACGGCCACAGATGGATAGCGCGTGGTCCAATAGCGCGCATGCCGGTCATTTTGCGGTGCAAAACTGCGTTCCCGTCCAAGGATCGGGGGCAACCAGGACCGGGCATAGGGCCAGGTCAGCAGGGCCGCCAATCGATTGGCGATCTCGAAATTGGGAGAGACGAATATCACCCCCTTAACGCTTTCGGATAGTTCGGGATCTGTCGCGGCAATGGCGGCCAGGGTTCCCCCGGTCGAGGCGCCGATCAAAATGACCTCGTCACCGATCCGGCGCCCAATCGCCAGGGCTTCTGCTGTGTCTTCCAACCAATCACCGGCGGACCCTTCGGCCATGGCCGCGCCATTGCGGCCGTGGCCTGCAAGCCGGGCGAAGTACAGGTTCGCCCCCACCGCCTCGGCAACCCGATCAGGGACGGGGCGAATTTCCTCGGACGTTGCAGAAAAACCGTGAAGGTAGACGATAGACAGCGGCGTGGTTTCCCCGACACCGCCAGCCCAGATGATCCGGCGGGCCACGTCGGGGTTCAGGTTTTCAACCTGCGCCTCACTTTGTGCCAAATATTCATCAAGGTTCGCTGGCAGGCTGGCAGGGTCGAAGGAAATGTCACGGTCCACCGGTTCTCGCGCTCCGAAAATCCAAAGAGCAGCGATGGCGAGGATCACCATCAGAAGCATTCGGCGCGGCCACTTGCGTGTTCTCCTCAAGACTATCCTTTCAGCGTATTGAACACATTCTCGATGGCATTCTCGATCAAGGTCAAGGCTTTAGGGTCCGACATGCGGTGATCGCCGCCTTTCAGCAGCACCAACCGCATATCTGGTCCGGTTGCATGGTCCAGCAGGCGCAGCGCCACATCCATGGACACATCTGCATCAGCAGTGCCCTGCAGAAATCGAACCGGAAAGGGCAGGTGCAACGGGTCCCGCAAAACCAGATTGTTGCGCCCGTCGTCGATCAAACGCCGCGTGATTGTGTAGGGGTCCCCATAGTCGGACGGCAGTTTGACTTGGCCGTTTTGTTCAAGTTCCGCCCGTTGGGCCTCATTGAAGCCTGCCCACATGCTGTCTTCGGTGAAGTCAGGGGCGCCAGCGATGGTGACAAGGCCTGCGATACGGTCCGGCATCGCCTTTGTCATCAAAAGAGAGATCCAGCCGCCCATGGAGGAGCCAACCAAGATCTGCGGGCCATTCGTCTTGGCCGCAATGACGGCCCGCGCATCTGCGGCCCAATCGCCAATGGCGCCGTCCTCAAATGCCCCAGAAGACTGCCCATGCCCCGAATAGTCAAACCGCAGATAACCGCATCCCCGGGCCTTGGCCCACTCTTCCAAGTGGATCGCCTTCGTTCCGGTCATGTCGGATGCGAACCCACCGAGGAACACGACGCCAGGACTGGAGCCCTCAGTCTGGTGATAGGCGATCTGCCGACCATCCGGGGTGTCAAAGAAGCTTGGGCTGTCCATGGCGGGCTCCCCGTTAGGCTTCAGCCAATATGCCGGCGGCGGCATCCAAGGCACCGTGGCCGTGGGGGACCTGTAGCGCCACAAGGCCCGCATTGATCGCGCCAAGCGCCCCCATGACCATTTGCGCATTCACGTGGCCCATATGGCCGATCCGGAAAAAGCCTGTGCTTTCAGGGTCTTCCTCAGTCGCCATGCCAAGCCCGATGCCCAGCGTAACGCCCGCGCGTTCCGAAACCCATGTTCGCAGTTCCGTCGCAAAGGGTGCCTGCATCCGAACACTTGTCACGGCATGACTGCGCACCGCTGGGTTGGTCACGTTCAACTCAATGGACCCGGTCGAGCCCCATTGATCAAACGCGGCCCAAATGGCGCGGGCCAGCGTTTCGTGGCGTTGCCAAACCTGCGAAAGCCCTTCGGTTTTGATCATGTCGAGCGCGGCCCGAAGACCATACAGATGATGTGTCGGGGCGGTGCCGCAGAAGTAGCGGTAAAACTCTTCGGCGTTGCACCTTGGGCGCCAGTCCCAGTAGGCGGTCACGCAATTTGCGCGGTCCCGTGCGGCCTCGGCCTTGTCGTTGAAGAAGACAAACGAGATGCCGGGCGGCGTCATCAGCCCTTTCTGGCTGCCCGTGACCATCACATCAACGCCCCAGGCATCCATGTCGAACCGGTCGCAGGCCAGGCAAGCAATACAGTCGACCATCAACAGGGCTGGATGCCCGAGCTTGTCCAGTATCGCCCGCAATCCCTTAATATCGTTGCGCACACTGGTTGACGTGTCGACTTGTACGGCCAAGACGGCGCGAATTTCGTGCCCCGTATCTGCAGCCAGACGTTCTTCAACCTTCGCCAGATCCACCGGATTGCGCCTGCCAAAATCCAAACGCTCAGGGTCAACGCCCATCATCTCTGCCATATTGGCCCAGCCATGGGCGAAAATGCCCGTGGCCAGCGACAAAACCTTGTCGCCCCGGCACAGCGTGTTGGACAAAGCCGCTTCCCAGGCGCCGTGCCCATTGGCAATGTAAATTGCCGCCTGATGCTTTGTGCCAGCGATTTCTTTCAAATCCGGGAACAAGCCATCGACTAGATCGTGCAGTTCGCCGGTATAAATGTTGGGCGCTGCGCGGTGCATCGCCCGCAGCACAGCATCGGGCATCACAGAAGGCCCGGGTATCGCAAGATAGTGGGTTCCATTCCCAAGAGACATCAGCAAAAACTCCCCGCCCGCGACACCTATGTCGCAGGTTTTTCAACGTCAATCTGGACCGCTTGCCACAATGGGGCCTTTGCCTGTAAATCGCGCGACCTGTCCCCAAGACCACGGCCCATATGTTGACCCAACTCAGACAACGCCTGAAAGACGCGGAACGCAAGGTCCGGTCGTCATTTGGTGACGATATCTCTACGCCCGCGGGCCGTTGGCAGGCCTGGGCGCACTTCAACCTGATGGATCACGCCTTTCTGCGTGTCTGGTGGACAAATTTCGGGCAGGTTGCGGACGGAGTGTACCGATCGAACCATCCTGGCCCAAAAAGGTTGGAAAAGTACAAGCAAATGGGGATCAAAACTGTCCTCAACTTGCGCGGAAATGACGGATATTCACCGTGGCTTCTGGAAGAAGAGGCCTGCGAACGTCTGGGAATGGATCTGGTCGTACGGAAGATTTATGCCAGAAAACCAGCACGTCAGCAGGAGATCCTCGCGCTGATCGACGCTTTGAAGACGTTGCCGCGCCCCTTCGTGATGCACTGCAAGTCAGGCGCAGATCGTGCAGGCTTCGCTGCCGTGCTTTATCGGGCAATTGTTGAAAAAGTCTCCCTGTCTGAGGCCCGAAAAGAGCTGAGTGTGCGGTATCTGCACCTGGATTGGACGGCAACGGGCATCGTCGATCACATTTTCGATGTTTACGAACGCCGCTTGGCCAAAGATCCGATCGACTTGGAGACGTGGTTTCAAACGGAGTACGATCATCGGGCCGTCGAGGCCAGCTTCGCCGCGCGGCGCCGGGGCGAGGAGTGGTAGAGAGCGGCCTATTCGCGTGGCTCTGGCAGCGGTTTCTGGGCCGCCATTGGAAACTGATCGCTGTTGCCTCTGCCTTGATGGCGGTTGAGGGCTCCATGATGGGGCTACTCAGCTACATGATGAAGCCGATGTTCGATGACGTCTTCATCGGCGGCAGCACCACCGCGCTTTATTGGGTTGGCGCGGTGATCATGGGCACCTTCCTGTTGCGTGCATTTACCTCGGTCGGCCAACGCGTGATCCTGAGCCGCGTCGGTGCGCGCATGGTTTTTGACATACAAACCAAGCTTTTGCGGCACGTGATGGACTTGGGCGGAGCCTTCCACCACGAACATCCGCCCGGAGCCTTGATCGACCGTTTGTCCGGCGACAGTGGGGCCGTTCGTAACGTCGCGACGGTGATCATTTCGGGCGTCGGTCGAGATGCGGTGGCTTTGATCTCCCTGTTGGCCGTCGTGCTATGGATCGATTGGCGCTGGACGTTGATCGCGCTGGTTGGTACGCCGCTGCTGGTTCTGCCCACCCTCGCGGCTCAATCGTTCGTGCGACGCAGCACCCAACGGTCGCGGCAATTGGCGGGGCAGATGACGACCCGGCTGGATGAGATCTTCCACGGCATCGCCCCGGTCAAGCTGAACGCGCTCGAAGCCTACCAAACACGCCGTTTTCGCAAGCTCGCCGACAAGCGGATCAAAGCAGATGTGCGGATGGAGCTGGGGCGCGCCACCATCCCGGCTTTGATCGATGTGATGACCGGGATCGGCTTTTTCGCCGTGCTTCTCTATGGCGGGGCAGAGATCATTGATGGCACCAAGACGGTGGGAGAGTTCATGAGCTTCTTCACCGCCATGGCACTGGCTTTTGAGCCTCTTCGCAGGCTGGGCAATGTTGCCGGATACTGGCAGGCGGCAAAGGTCAGTCTGGGGCGGCTGAAGGTCATCTTTGACACGCCGCCCAGTCCGCAATCGCCGTCAGATCCGCGCGCCATGCCTGACGCGACGGACCTGTTGGTGCGCGACGTTCACCTGAATTACGGCGCGCTCAACGTGCTGCAAGGTCTGTCTTTTGTGGCGGAGGCCGGAAAAACCACCGCGCTGGTTGGCCCGTCAGGCGCCGGGAAAAGCACCGTTTTCAATATCTTGACCCGTTTGGTCGATCCCGATCAGGGAGAGGTTCTGTTGGGTGGTACGCCCGTGGCGGAACTGGATCTGGCGGCCTTGCGTGGCCGTTTTTCCATGGTGACGCAGGATGCGCTGCTTTTTGACGAAAGCGTCCGTGAAAATGTTCTGCTTGGCCAGTCTGACATCGCGGACAGCGCGTTGCAGTCAGCTTTACGGGCATCGAAGGTCACTGGGTTCATCGAAGGTCTCCCCGAAGGCATTGATACGCCCGCCGGGCCGCGTGGGTCTGCGCTGTCTGGTGGGCAACGCCAAAGGGTGGCCATTGCGCGGGCGCTTTTGCGCGATACGCCAATTCTGCTGCTGGACGAGGCGACCTCTGCGCTGGACGCGCAGTCCGAGGCAGACGTGCAGGACGCTTTGGAGCGGCTCAGCGAAGGTCGCACCACCCTTGTGATCGCCCACCGCCTGTCGACCGTGCGGCGGGCTGACAAGATCGTGGTCATGGTGGCCGGGCGCGTCGTTGAAGAAGGCAGTCACGAAGAGCTGCTTGAAAAGAACGGTGAATATGCAAAATTATATGCTTTGCAATTCAACGAAGGCGCAAACTGATGGACAGAGCAATAGTGCGTCTGGCGGGCGAAGATCATGTTGATTTTCTGCAGGGCCTGATCACCAATGATATGGCCCGATTGGGGGGCGGCATCCTATACGCAGCGTTGCTGACGCCCCAGGGCAAGTATCTGGCCGACTTCTTTGTGGTCGCGGATGGGGACGGCGTTCTGTTGGATGTTGCGGAACCCCTTGCCGATGATCTGATTAAGCGGCTGACCATGTATCGCCTGCGCGCCAAGGTCAGCGTTGAGAAGACCGACTTGAGGGTTCTGGTGGGTGAGGGAGATGCACCCGACGGTGCCCATATAGACCCACGTCATCCCGCTTTGGGATGGCGGCTTTACGGAAGCGAGTGCGGTCAGTTCGATAGCTATGATGACCGCCGGATCGAACATCTTGTGCCGCAAAGCCTGCAGGAACTGATCCCGAATGACAGCTTCATTCTTGAGATGAACTTCGAAGAGTTGAACGGGGTCGACTTCAAGAAGGGCTGTTATGTCGGCCAGGAAGTGACCGCCCGGATGAAGCACAAAACCAGCCTGCGCAAAGGTTTGGCCCGCGTGGCTGTATCTGGTGACGCTGTGCCGGGCACCGAAATCATGGCAGATGGCAAGCCCGCCGGGCAGCTTTTTACCCGTTCCGGCGACGAGGCACTGGCCTATCTACGATTCGATCGTGCAGAGGGCCAGATGAGTGCCGGAGACGCTTTGGTCACGCGCCTTTAGATCGTCTGGCGAAAAACCGGAAGCATAGGCATCATCTAAACCCGTTGAGATCAGGCGGCGTTGGATGGGTTCAGGTTTCTCGCATGACGCCTTAGGCGCGTTCGGCATATTCCATCGTTTCCGTGTTGACGATGATATCTTCGTCTTGGCCAACGAATGGCGGCACCATCACTCGGACGCCATTATCCAGCAAGGCGGGTTTGAAGGAATTCGCCGCAGTCTGGCCCTTAACCACCGGTTCGGTCTCGACAATCTTGCAGGTTACCTTCTGGGGCAATGTCGCGTTCAGGGCTTCGTCTTCGTAGAATTCAACGATGATCGTCATGCCGTCCTGCAGGAACGGACGCCGCTCGCCCAAAATTTCGGAGGGCAGTTCGATCTGTTCGTAGGTTTCGGCATCCATGAACACCAGCATTCCATCAGATTCATAAAGAAACTGTTGGTCTTTTTGCTCCAATCGAACCCGCTCGACCTTGTCTGCCGACCGGAATCGTTCGTTCAACTTAGAGCCGTTCCGCAGATTGCGCAGCTCAACCTGAGCAAATGCTCCCCCTTTTCCGGGTTTCACATGATCGACCTTAACAGCAGCCCACAGCCCATCGTTGTGTTCAAGCACGTTTCCAGGCCTGATTTCGTTTCCGTTAATCTTGGGCATTTGAGGCAGAACCTTGTTGAAAATTGGCGATTTTGACGCCGTTCGCTATATCTTGCGCCGAAATGTCTTGCAAGCGAACATACTGTAGCTCTAAGAGAGTCCCTATGCAGTGGGCGCATGGCAGCCATTTAATTTTCGGGATATCGAATCGCGCCAGAAGAGCGATATTCGCTTCTACGCCAAAATGAAAAAGCAAGAACAAAGGACGACGAGATGGTCGATTTCGTTGACGGTACCGCTTTTAACCATGAACAGGGGTCACGTTCGCGTAAGCTGTTCGCAGCAGTAGTACTTGCTGCTTTGGATGATGCGATTGCGGATGACAAGAAGTACGGCAATGGTCCAGAGCAGATCGCCCGTTGGGCTCGGTCCCGCGATGGTCGCGAAGTGCTAAGCTGTGCGGGCATAGACCCCAACGAACGGGTTGTTGCGGGCCTTATGGAGTTTGTGGGCAACGGTGTTCGGACCTCGGTTGCGCTGTCGCGCGAAGAGAGCGAACGGCGTCAGGCTGCGGAACAAGCAGAAGCTGCCTAAGGCCAACAAGCCGCTCCATTGAAAAAGACGTGACCGTCCAGGTCGCGTCTTTTCTGTTTTCTAGAGCGGGGTTTGCTCCATTCGGCGCGGTCTTTCAGACCGGATTTGGGTCCGTTGCGCTAGCCGCTTGCGAACACGAAAATCCAAATAAGCCCTGGCACCAACTGGCTCAGGGCCGCAAGGCTGATCACCGCCCGGGCCGGAATGCTGCGAAACCTGAACCACAGCACAAGGCACAGTGCCAAAGACACAGCCGCTTCAATTGGTCCGACAATGTCGCCATAGGCGCGCCCGTCCCAGTAGCTGATCGGGCTTTCGAAAATCCAGTTGGTGATGGGCCAGAATTGCGGGCGACCATCGTCGTGGTGCAGGGGAAAGTCGCAGGCCAGATGCAGGAAAGCCGCCCCGGTCAAGGCGATGGCCCAGTCGCTGCGAACCCAAAGAGCTGTGGCGAGGGCCAAGCCCCAAAGGACAAAGCTATTGTCCACCCGGAACACCCGCATCCAGGCTTCTGAAAAATACAGCTCGTCGAAGATCACCTGCGGCGGTGTGTCGAGCCAGAACATGTGCCAGCCCACCATCAGGTAAAGCGACAGGTCCGGCAGCAGGGCGCCAAAGAGGGCCGCGGCGGTCACACCTGGCGCATTGGGGCGCGCGAACGCGGCAGCGCCAAAGATCAGATGAGCCGGAGTGTTCATCGCCATTTTCCTGTGGGCGGGCTATTGCTTGCAGCAATCTAGGGAAGGTGAAGGCGATGGCAAAGGCGATCATGATCCAGGGGGCCGGTTCGAACGTTGGAAAGTCCATCCTGGTGGCCGGATTGGCGCGTCATTTTTCGCGCGCTGGCCTGCAGGTTCGTCCGTTCAAGCCTCAGAACATGTCGAACAATGCCGCCGCCACGGCAGAAGGAGAGATTGGCCGGGCTCAGGCGTTGCAGGCGCAAGCGGCAGGGGTGGAGCCGCATGTGGACATGAACCCCATTTTGCTGAAGCCCGAATCCGAGGTGGGCGCCCAGGTGATCGTCCAAGGCAAACGCACCGCGACGCTACGGGCTCGCGATTATGCCAAGGCCAAACCGGACCTGATGCAAGCCGTGATGCAGAGCTTCCATCGTTTGGCCGGAGATGCAGATTTGGTGATCGTCGAAGGTGCCGGCAGCCCAGCCGAGATCAATCTGCGTGCAGGCGACATCGCCAATATGGGGTTTGCCGAGGCTGCGGATGTGCCTGTCGTGCTGGTGGGCGATATAGATCGGGGCGGAGTGATCGCGCAGCTTGTGGGCACGCAATCCGTTCTGGCCGAATGCGACGCGCGGCGGATCAAGGGCTTTCTGGTCAACAAGTTTCGCGGCGATCCGAGCCTTTTCGCCGATGGTCAAGCCGAGATTGCCCGCCGCACCGGTTGGACGGATCTGGGCGTCTTGCCGTGGTTTGACGATGCTTGGAAACTGCCTGCCGAGGATATCCTGGATCTCAGGTCCCGTCCGGGCGGAAAGGTCAAGGTGGTGGTGCCAAAGCTGCCGCGTATCGCCAATTTCGACGACCTGGACCCGCTGGCACAGGAGCCCGACGTGACCGTCGAGGTCTTGCCGCTGTCTGCCGCGTTGCCTGGGGATACGACGCTGGTTCTGTTGCCGGGCTCAAAGTCGACGATCAGCGATCTGGAGGCCTTGCGGGCCAGCGGATGGGATATCGACCTAGCGGCCCATGTGCGCCGCGGCGGTCATGTGCTTGGCCTTTGCGGAGGCTATCAGATGCTCGGTCGGTTTATCCGGGACCCGCTCGGGATTGAGGGGAGCGGCGGAGAATGTGCTGGTCTTGGGTTTCTGAATGTGACGACGGAGATGGAGCCTGACAAGCGGGTCGGGCTGGTCCAGGGCAATCATACAGCCTCGGGCGTGCCGATTTCTGGCTACGAGATCCATATCGGCAGCACGCAAGGCCCCGACTGTTCCCGTGCCTGGCTGACCATTGACGGCAAGCCGGAAGGCGCCGCGTCTGCCGACGGTCGGGTCCTGGGCAGCTACCTGCACGGCATCTTTTCGTCCGACGCATTTCGCAAGGTCTATCTGGAACAGCTTGGCGCGCAGTCGACCGTGGCATATAGCAACCAGGTTGAGCGCGCTCTGGACGATTTGGCGGGCCATATGGCCGACCACCTGGATCTGGATGCGTTGCTCAGATGTGCTGACGACGTCGATCTGTGACTGTCAGGCGCTTTTCTTGAGCGACCGTTTCGCATGGGTCATGTTGCTGTCGATGAAATCCAGCACCAACGGACGAATGTTGTTGCGCCAGCTTTTCCCGGCGAAAATACCGTAGTGACCAGCGCCAGGTTCGAGGTGGCTTGCCTTTTTCTCATCGGGCAGGCCCGTGAGCAGATCCAGTGCCGCAACACATTGGCCGGGCGCAGAGATATCGTCGTTCGCACCTTCGACCGTTTTTACAGCCACATCGGTGATCTTGGAGATGTCGGCCCTGCGTCCATTAATGGTGAATGCGTTCTCCGCGATCTCTCGCTTCTTGAAGATGCGCTCAACCGTGGAAAGGTAGAACTCTGCGGTCATGTCCATCACGGCCAGATATTCGTCGTAGAACCGGTTATGTCGGTCACCGTCGCTGGCCTCACCTTTTGCCGTGGCAACGATTTGATCGAAAAAGGCCGTGGTGTGGGTTTCGCTGTTCATTGCGATGAACGAAGCAAGCTGCTGCAGGCCCGGATATACCATCCGTCCGGCGCCCAGATACTTGAAGCCCACGCGCTGCAGCACATGGCGCTCTAACTGGCCCATGGTGACCGTGCGACCAAAGTCCGTTACCTCAGTTGGCGCGGCGCCCGGATCGATGGGACCACCGATCAAAGTCAACGTGTTCGGCTGTGCTCCCGGATCCTCTTCCGCCAGATAGGCCGTTGCCGCCAGCGCAAGCGGAGCGGGTTGGCAAACGGCGATCACATGTGTGTCGGGCCCCAGATACCGCATGAAGTCCACAAGGTAGAGCGTGTAGTCCTCCACATCGAACTTGCCCTGGCTCACGGGAATGTCGCGCGCATTGTGCCAGTCGGTGACAAAAACGTCGCAGTCCGGGAGCAAGCTGCGAACCGTGGAGCGCAGCAAGGTCGCGTAATGGCCCGACATGGGCGCGACAAGCAGAACCTTGCGCGGCAATTCGGGCCGCCCAACCACGTCGAAATGAATCAGGTCCCCGAAGGGTCTGCGGATCTCGGTGCTGAGTTTGACGAAATATTCTTCGCCTGTATGGCCGACGACAGATAAGATATCCCAGTCGGGCTTAACGACCATGCGCGCAAAACTTCGCTCGGTCACTTCGCCCCATGCCGCCGTCATCTGGATCATCGGATTGGCCGTTAGACCAAAAACCGGATAGGAAAACATGGCCTTGGCACTCGCGCCCAACCACTGGTTCGTGATTCGCGCTGTTTCCATCATGTCGTATGTCATCATATATTTCATCGTCGCACCTCTGCCGGGCCATCCCGGTAAAAAACGCCGCTTGCCCAGCTACCTACTGCGACGATAGTTAAGATGGCGGAAAGTTAAGGGGCAAAGGTGGCAATGACAACCGAGCAAAAGACCGCGGCCGGCGAACCAGAACCTTTGGCGACGAATCTCGCAAAGATTGAGCAACTTTCCCGACGGGTTGTGAAAGCGCTGTCGCATCAGCGATCGATTCCGCCCGGTTTGCAGGCGCCCTCCAACGATTTGTTCCTCAAGGCCGCGACAGCGTACATGACGGAAATGATGTCCAATCCCGGTAAAATCCTGGAACATCAGATCACGTTCTGGGGGAAAACCCTGAAGCATCACATCGAGGCCAATCAGGCCTTGGCAAAAGGTCACCTGGCTGCGCCGCCGGATTCAACCGGAACGGACGCTCGCTTCAAAGGGGATCTTTGGCAGAGCCACCCATACTTCAACTACATCAAGCAACAATACATGCTGTCGTCGGAAGCAATCGCCACAGCTGTTTCTGACATTGAAGGGTTGGAGCCAAAGGACAAAAAGCGCCTAGAATATTTCTCACGCCAGATCGTGGATATGTTCAGCCCATCAAACTTTTTGGGCACCAATCCTGACGCCTTGGCGCGTGCGGTCGAAACCGATGGCCAAAGCCTGGTCGATGGTTTGGAGAACATGGTGCGCGACCTGGAAAGCAATGACGGCAATCTCATTGTTTCGTTGGCGGATCAGGATGCGTTCAAGGTCGGCGTCAATATTGGCACAACAGAAGGATCGGTTGTTTATCGCAATCGCATGTTCGAGTTGATCCAATACACGCCGAAGACAGACACCGTTTATCGCACGCCTTTGATCATATTCCCGCCCTGGATCAACAAGTTTTACATCTTGGATCTGAAGCAGAAGAACAGCCTGATCAATTGGATTGTCGAGCAAGGCTATACATTGTTCGTCGTCAGTTGGGTCAATCCCGATCAGAGCTATGCCGAGGTTGGCATGGAGGACTATATCGAAGACGGTTATTTGACTGCGATCGAAACCGTCAAAGAGATTACAGGCGAAGAAAAAGTCAATGCAGTGGGCTATTGCATCGCGGGCACAACGCTGAGCCTGACCCTCAGCCTGATGAAAAAGCGCGGCAACAAGTCCCTACGATCCGCCACCTTCTTCACCACGTTGACCGACTTTTCCGATCAGGGGGAAGTTGGCGTTTTCCTGGACAACGACTTTGTGGATGCGATTGAGGACGAGGTAACCCGGCATGGTGTGCTCGACAGCTTCTTCATGGCCCGGACCTTTTCTTTCCTGCGCTCGAACGACCTGATCTACACTCCAGCCGTCAAAAGCTACATGATGGGTGAAGCGCCACCCGCCTTCGATTTACTTTATTGGAACAGTGACGGGACGAACCTGCCGGCCAAAATGTCTGTCGAATATCTGCGAAGGCTCTGCCAACTGGATCAGTTCGCGCGCGGCGAATTAGAAATGTTCGGTGAGACATTGAGCCTCAACGATGTTGATTTGCCCGTCTGTGCGATTGCCTGCGAGACCGACCATATCGCAGCATGGCGATCAAGCTATCGCGGGATCCAGAAAATGCGATCCCGGCAAAAGACCTTCATCCTTTCAGAGTCCGGCCATATTGCGGGGATCGTTAATCCGCCCAGCAAAAAGAAATACGGCCATTACACGAATGCTGACATGACGGCGGAACCGGACGCCTGGCAAGAGGCTGGAACCTACAATGAAGGGTCCTGGTGGCCCCGTTGGGGAGCATGGCTCAAAAGCCGTTCCGGGGCCCGGATACCGGCGCGGACGGTCGGCAGTAACGCCTATCCGTCCCTGGCCGACGCGCCGGGCACATATGTTATTGCTGCTGAATAAACTTGCTGCGACGCAGAAATTTCTTGCATTGCTGCGCCGCAGCATATACATCCTGTTGTACTGAAGGACTTGGCTGACCCGAAACCGGACTGCCGTAGGGGGCCAACGCGCAGCAGAATGCAAAGGATTAGACCATGACCAACGATATGACCAAGATGATGCAAGAAATGATGGCCTCCTTCCCAATGGATGCGACGGCAATGACGGACGCGTTCAAAACGTCCGCCGCTCTGGGCGAGAAAATGTCCAAGGTTGCTTTGGAAGCTGCCAGCAAGTCGACTGAAATCTCCGCCAAGCTGACAACTGAGACTCTGGCCAAGATGGCTGAAGTGACCAAAGTCAAGGACGAGCCTGCTGATTACTCCAAGGCCGTGACTGATTTCGCTTCTGCCCAGGCTGAGCTGGTTGCCGAGCACATGGCGTCCTTCGCTGAAGTCGCAAAGAAAGTTCAGATGGAAACCGTTGAGCTGATGCTCGCCGCCGGCAAGGATTTCTCTGAAGACGCGACTGCTGCTGTCAAGAAAGCCACCAGCGAAGTAACTTCGGCTGCCAAGAAAGCCACCGCGAAGTAAGATCCGGATGGATCGGTCCTCAAGCGGATATTGAGATTTGAGGGCGAGCCTGTTGGCTCGCCCTTTACTTTTTCTCGTTTGCTGCCATAGGCTTGATATGAGGGGTTAGGGAGGCACGACGTGTCTGAAGAAAAGCCACTGCTTATCAAGCGTTATGCCAGCCGCCGTCTCTATAATACTGAGACAAGCGATTACGTTACGCTCGACGATATCGCCAAGTTCATTCGCGCGGGGCGCGAGGTGCAGATTGTTGATCTGAAATCAGGTGATGATCTGACCCGGCAGTATCTGCTGCAGATCATTGCGGAGCATGAAAGCAAGGGCGACAACGTTCTGCCGACGAATGTGCTCACCGATCTGGTGCGCAGTTATACGACGCAGGCCCAAAGCGTTGTGCCGCAGTTCCTGGCGATGAGCTTTGAGATGCTGCGGGATGGCCAGTCCAAGGTCATCGAGAATATGGGCAAGATGAACCCGCTGACCAGCATGCCCGGCTTCGATGCCATGCGCACGCAGCAAGAACTGTTCATGAAAGCAATGACCGGCGGAATGGCAGGTAATTGGCCAGGCCGAGATCAAGACACGAGCGAAATCAAGGACAATTCGGAAGATCTGGGCGAGATCAAGCGGCAACTGGCAGATCTGCAGGAGAAGCTCGCCAAGCTTGACAAGTGATCGGCTCCGTCCGGGCGGGCCCCGATGCCGGATAGTTCAGGACGTATAACCCTTTGGGGTGTCGAGGTTTTTGTGGCCACGGCCGAGGAGGGCGCGATCTCGGCGGCGGCCAAGCGGCTCGGGGCCAGCCCGTCCGGTGTGAGCCAGCAGCTTACGGCGCTGGAGGCTGCGTTGGGCGTAACCCTGATGGATCGCTCAACCCGGCCCATTGTTCTGACGCCGCAGGGTGAGACCTTTCGCAAACGCGCACAGATCATCTTGAATCAGGCCGCACAGGCACGAGCGGAACTTGCCGGTCACGACCTCGCGAACCTCACCAACTTGCGCTTGGGCATGATCGAAGATTTCGATGCCGACGTCACGCCGCGCTTGCTGTCGGACATGGCCGAAGACCTGCAAAGCTGCCAGTTTCTGCTGGAAACCGGGGCGAGCCACCGGCTGTTTGATCTTCTGGAAAGTCGGGCGCTGGATGTGATTGTTGCCAGTGAGATCGGCCCGCCGCAGGACTGGATGGAGGTTTACCCGCTGATGGAAGAACCTTTCATCGTGGCGGCACCACCGGGGCGCATTGATCCGGGCGGTGACGTTTTGGCCCAGCTAGAGGCGATCCCGCTCATTCAGTACACGCAACGCCATCTCATGGGGCGCATGATTGCGAACCACTTGGCGCGGCAAAAGTTGCGGATGGCGCACCGGTTCGAACTCGACAGCTATCACGCGATTATGTCGATGGTCGCGCAAGGCGCAGGCTGGACCATCCTGACACCTTTGGGTCTGCTGCGCGCCCACAGGTTCCGAGATGATGCGGAGATTTTGCCACTCCCCATGGCACCTCTGGGACGGCAAATACATCTGACGGCACGGGCGGGCGTTCTGCAAGACATGCCACGGGACATCGCCGCCCGGTTGGGCCCATTGCTGCGCGAAATGATTGTGGCGCCCGCGGTAGAACGGGCACCATGGCTGCGGGAGCTATTGAAAGTGTTTGATTTGCCGGAGCAGCCCCCCACTGGCGGTCAGGTTCCGTAGGCCCGTTCTGCGCCCATCACGTCATCCATTGCGGCCAGCAAGATGTCGGTGACCGCGTCCAGTTCCTTTTCCGTCAGCCGGGCAGGCAGGCGAACGTCGCAGGCCCGCATTAGCATAGCCCGGGTCTGGGGCAATTCGGGTACGTCACCGGGGATGAACTGCCAATTCCAGAAGGCGCGGGCATTGTCCTGGCTCATCCCAAAAACCTGCACCTTGACGCCCCGCGTGGCAGCGGCCTTGGCAAAAGCTTCTGTCTCCATGTCGTCCATGCCAATCAGGTTGAACTGGATGGAATCAGGCGCCCGGAGCTCTGGCCCCAACGGATCAGGCACGTTGATCCAGGGCGATGTGTTCAAGGCTTCAGCGACATAATCGTGCCCAGCACGGCCATCCCGCACCCGCCGATGGATATGGTCGATTTGCGGGCGGATCACCGCGGCCGACAGGTTTTGCATCCGCAAGTTATAAAGCGGCAGTTTGTTCTGCCAGGTCGCGAAATGGTCCTGCAGCATGTCGTGCTTCTTCCAGGTATGCTCATACGCGCCCGACATGATAACGGCACGGGCCACCAGTTCGGCATCGTCCGACACCATAATCCCGCCTTCGCCCGCATTGACCAGCTTGTAGGACTGGAACGAAAAGCAGCCGATCCGGCCAAGCGTTCCGATGTTCTGACCATGCCACTTGGTCCCGAGCGAATGGGCCGCATCCTCGATCACCGGAATGTTTCGCGCCTCACAAAGGGCCATGATGGCATCCATGTCGGAGGTATGGCCGCGCATGTGGCTGATAATCACGGCAGCGATGCTGTCATCCAGCTTGGCGGCAAAATCCTCGATATCGATGCGGTAATTATCGGCCACCTCGACCAGAACGGGCTGGCAGTCCGCATGGACGACAGCCGACGGCACGGCTGCGAAGGTAAAGGCCGGGATCAGGACGCGCGACTTTGCGGGCAGATCCAGAGCCTTGAGCGACAGAAACAGCGCAGCCGAGCAGGATGAGACAGCCAGTGCATATCTGCTGCCCAGAAAATCCGCGAATTCGCGTTCCAGCAATGTTACGGGCGCATCTTGCGGCGCCGTGTAGCGGAACAGATCGCCCGACATGAGCAGCCGGTCAATTTCGGCACGCGCTTCTTCCGGGATCGGTTCGGCGTCATAGACGTTAGGCGCTTCGATCATGCTGCCACTCCTATAAATTCAACTTTTCTGTAAACTACATTCATCAATGATGAAATAGCGAAATGCGCAACAGTTCAGAATGCACGCCTGGCGTTGTAATGACTACAGTTTAAGAGGTCCTGACGTCAGACGTTGGTCAGCAGATGTTCCCGTTCCCACGGCGAGATCACTTGCAAGAAGCCTTCATATTCCAACGCTTTAACGGCGCGGTAGACGTTGCAGAAATCTTGCCCGAGCACGGTTTGCATAGCGTCTGACCCAGCAAAGGCTTCCAACGCCTCACCGAAGGTCCGGGGGATGTCGCCTTCGCTGTCATAGGCATCTCCCACAAACTCCTCGGTCGGGGGCTGCTGTTCCTTCAGGCCAAGATAGCCGCAGGCCAGTGACGCCGCGATGGCCAGATACGGGTTGCAGTCCATACCGGGAATGCGGTTTTCCACCCGACGAGCCGCAGACCCAGAAACTGGGACCCGCAGTCCCGTCGTTCGGTTGTCACGACCCCACGCCAGATTGATCGGCGCCGCGAAGTCGCGAACATAGCGGCGATAGCTGTTCACATAAGGCGACAGCAGCGCAATGGCAGCTGGCAAATGCCTTTGCAGCCCGGAAATGAAGTGCAGAAATTCCGGCGTTTCACCATCTTCGTCATGGGCGAAGATGTTCTGGCCGGTGGCCAAATCCACGATCGAATGATGGATATGCATGGCGCTGCCGGGCTCGTCCTGGATCGGCTTGGCCATGAACGTAGCGTAACAGTTATGCCGCAGCGCCGCCTCGCGGATCAGCCTTTTGAAGTAGAAGATTTCGTCGGCCAGCTTGACCGGATCTCCGTGGCGGAGGTTCATTTCGATCTGGCCCGCGCCGCCTTCATGCAAGATCCCGTCGATCTCCAACCCTTGCGCTTCGGCGAAGTCATAGATGTCGTCGATCACAGGCCCATATTCGTCAATCGCCGACATGGAATAAGCCTGTCGCGCGGCGGCGGGCCGTCCGCTTCGTCCAATCGGGGGCTGTACCGCCTGAGCCGGATCGGTGTTCGGTGCGACCAGGTAGAATTCCATCTCCGGGGCGACGACCGGCTGCAACCCCATATCCGCATAAAGATCCACCATCCGTTTCAAAACGTTGCGTGGCGCAAAGGGAACCGGATTGCCCGAGCGGTCCAGGATGTCATGGATCACCTGCAGCGTGTAGTCCGCTGTCCAAGGCGCGGCAGTGGCGGTGGTGAAATCCGGCACCAGAACCATATCAGGTTCTGTGAAGGCGCGACCTTCCACATCGGCCCAATCCCCGGTGATTGTCTGCAAAAAGATGGAATCCGGCAGATAGAAATGGTTTTGCTTGGCAAATTTCGCCGCAGGCATAGCCTTGCCCCTTGGGATGCCTGCGAGGTCGGCGACAACGCATTCCACTTCGTCCAACCGTCGGCCTTCGATGTAGGATCGCGCGGCGTCGGGAAGCTGTTCAATCCAGTCTCTCATGTCCGGTCCAGTCGGAAAAAGGCCGCGATGTCATCGGCGATCTGGGCTGCGTTCGTATCGCCCCCCAAATGGGCGCGGGCATAGGCCAGCCGATCCTCCGGCACCACGCCCGGCGCACGATGTTCGATCAATCCTTCCACGAACGCTTCATTCATCTCGGGGTGAGGCTGCAGCGTGAAAGCCTGTTTGCCATAAAGAAATCCGGCATGGTCACAAAAGGCATTGCTGGCGATGGTGGTGGCCAGAGGCGGTTTTTCGACAACCTGATCCTGGTGCCATGCATTCAGCACGATTGCTTCGTTGCCATAGTGATAGGTTTGCTGACCCACCCCCCAGCCTTTGCCGCTTTTGACGACCTGCCCGCCCATGGCCTGAGCGATGAGTTGGTGTCCGAAACAGATCCCCACAAGCGGCACATTGGCCAGAAACACGGCCTGCACGAACTGGATCAGCGGCGGAATGAACGGGTGATCTTCGTAGACGCCATGGCGCGAGCCGGTGATCAGCCACCCATCTGCCGCATCGACGGAATTGGGAAAGTCCATATCCACCACATTCCAATGGGAAAAGGTGAAGCCCTGGCCACCCAGGAACCGTTCGAAAACCTTATCATAATCGCCGGTGTCATTTTGCAGTTCCGCAGGGACATGCCCGGCGACCAGTATGCCAATATGCATGGGGGCTCGCATTCATGAGGTTCGCTGCAAGCTAGCCAAGCAAAGCGGCACTGGAAAGGGGCCTGTTTATGACGGCGCGAGGCCAAGATGCTCCCGCGCCTGCGCCACGGTCGCAATCGGGCGGCCATGCCTTTGCGCCACCTCAACCGCTCGACGGACCAACGCAGCGTTCGATGGGGCAAGGTTGGCCTTATTCAGCCGGACATTGTCTTCCAGCCCTGTGCGCAGGTGCCCGCCACGTTCGGCGGCCCACTCATTCACCACGATCTGGTTGCGCCCGATCCCGGCTGCGCACCATTCCGCATGGGGCGCGCGTGTCTCAACCAGATCCGCCATGAAATCAAAGACCTGCCGATCAGCAGGCATCGCGTTTTTCACGCCCAAAACGAACTGGATGTAAAGCTTGCCCGGCAAGGCGCCTGCCGCGTGCATCTGAATGGCCTGAAGCACATGAGAAACATCGAAGGCTTCTATTTCAGGCGTCACACCATGTTCCGCCATCTCGGCGGAAAGCCAGCTGACCAGTTCGGGGTGATTTTCGTATACGCGGCTCGGGAAGTTGGTCGACCCCACCGACAGGGATGCCATATCCGGTTTCAAAGACAGCATCCCGCCGCGCTCGCGTCCGGTGCCCGACCGACCACCAGTAGAAAATTGCACGATCATCCCAGGGCAATGTTTACGCAACGCGTCCTGAAGGGCAGCAAACCGGTCGGGGTCAGAACTGGGCGTGCCATCATCCTGGCGCACATGGCAGTGAGCAATGGTCGCGCCCGCCTCAAACGCCTCGTGGGTGCTTTCCACCTGTTCGGTCACAGTCACCGGTACCGCTGGATTATCGGATTTCTGCGGCACCGAACCGGTGATCGCGACGCAAATAATGCAAGGCTTTGCTGCCATGGCGGACCCTCCCTATCGACCCTCGGCTCTATCGTCCGTCCGCCTAAACCGCAAGAACGGCGTGGACCGGACTGGGGTTGACTAAGCGACCTGTAGATCGCAAGCCCACTGCCATACATGGCGAAATTCCCGTCAGGGAAGGGTCAGTCAGCTATGAGAGGTGGGTGGCCTTGTCTAAGACGCCACGGTGCCAATCGCGTCCGAGACGGTCGCATGGCCGTCTCGCGCCAGCAGCGCATCCAAATCGCGAGCAATTTGTGTCGCCAATCCAAGGCCGTGATAGGCTA
>JBCBGY010000023.1:30292-32061 GCA_038526275.1 Pseudomonadota bacterium
AGCGCATCCAAATCGCGAGCAATTTGTGTCGCCAATCCAAGGCCGTGATAGGCTAGGGCGGTGTAAAGCTGCACCGCGACAGCGCCAGCTTGTATCTTGGCATAGGCCTGCGCAGCGGTGGAGATCCCGCCGACCCCAATCAAGGGCATGGCACCTTCCGTCAAACGATAGAGTTTGCGAAGAACTTCGGTGGAGCGTTCAAACAGAGGGGCGCCCGACAGCCCGCCTTTTTCATCGCGGTGCGCACTGCGCAACCCTGATCTGTCGAGCGTCGTATTGGTGGCGATGATCGCGTCAATCTTGTGAGCCATCGCAACTTCGGCGATGTCGGCGATCTCGGCATCGGTCAGATCGGGCGCAATCTTCAGAAAAAGCGTCGGTCGGTTTGACAGCGCATTCCGCGTAGAGACCACCTGTTCGAGCACAGCGTCGAGCGCGGCCCGACCCTGCAAATCGCGCAAGGCCTCGGTATTGGGGGACGACACATTGACCGTCGCGAAATCCAGATAGGGTCCGCAAGTTTCCAAGACCTGACAATAGTCAGCGGCGCGGTCGGTGCTGTCTTTGTTGGCACCCAGATTGAGCCCGATGACGGCATCTTTTGGCCGATGCTTCAGGCGGGCCGCCATGGCGGCGGCACCGGAATTGTTGAACCCAAACCGGTTGATCACGGCGCCATCGTCTGAGAGCCGAAAAAGCCGCGGGCGCGCGTTGCCGGGCTGAGGGCGCGGCGTCACGCCGCCCAGTTCGATAAAGCCGAAACCCGCACGGCAAAGCGGCGCGATGGCCAGACCGTCTTTGTCGAACCCCGCCGCGAGCCCGACCGGATTGGGTAGGGTCAGGCCCGAAAAAGAGGTTTTTAGGCGTTCGGACTGAACCGGTTCGGGCAATGGGACCATGCCGCTTGTCAGCGCTTTCAAGGCCAGACCATGCGCCGTTTCCGGATCGAGCCGGCGCAGCACGGACAAGCCCGCGCGTTCGAGAAGGCTCATACAACACCTTCCGGGAAGATGTGTCCGGATGCGCCCAGAGGCAGGGATTTGACCCAGACAATATCCGCACGGCTGAGCGGGCGGTAGAGATGCGGAAAAAGCGCGCCACCACGCGACGGTTCCCATTTGAGCGTGTCGCCCAGGCGGGTGCTGTCAACGGCGGCCAGGATCAGGTCGCTTTCTTCAGCGAAATGCTTGGCAGCGGTTTCCGTCACCTGTTCAGAGGTGGAAAAATGAATGAACCCGTCGGCCCGATCCACCGGCGCACCGTTGGTCTTGCCGTTGGCTTGCAGCGCTTCCCATTCGGAGCGGCGGAAGATCTTGAAAATGAGCATCGCCATCCTCCTGCCGAATGGTTGGGCACCGGTCAAGTCTCGAAGGGTGTGCGGCCTGGTCGAATTGACCTTGCCTGCGGCGCGAGACATTGTGGCGCCATCTTACAGGGAGCGCATACATGGTTTACAAATCTCTGACGGCGGCGGCCATTTGTGCCCTGGTCGCCGGAACAGCACAGGCCGACTACGTTCTGCATGTGCTGCACATCAATGACCTGCACAGCCGGATTGAACCGATCAACCGCTTTGACAGCACCTGCAACGCCGAAGATGACGCGGCTGGTGAGTGCTTTGGCGGTGTCGCACGTGTCGCCACGAAGATTAGCGAACTGCGCGATCAGCTAGTGGCAGACGGGGAAAACGTGATCGTCCTGGATGCGGGCGATCAGTTTCAGGGCAGCCTGATGTACACCACCTACAAGGGCACGGCAGAGGCCGAGTT
>JBCBGY010000024.1:0-26653 GCA_038526275.1 Pseudomonadota bacterium
GCGACCTATGTCTTTGAGGCCGGTTCTTACAACAGCTTTGATTTTGTTCCGGCAACAACGTCGAAAGCGTTCAACAAGGCTGGTGCTACTTCTTCAGGGAATGCCGGTTTTGATGCGCTCTTGGGCGGGTTCACGTTCGCTACGTCGGGTCTCGCGACTGGGATTCAGACCATTGAAGGCCTCACGCCGGGAGCCACCTATCAGGTTCAACTGTTTTTCAATGATCAGCGAGACCTCTCGACAGACCGGGCGATGTCGTTTTCCGATGGGTCTGGCCAGATCGTCAGCATCTCAGCGCAAGGGGCAGGTTGGGGCCAACATGTCGTGGGGACCTTCATCGCAAGCGGCCCGACGCAAGAGATTTCGCACACCACCAACGGGTTCAACAATGTGCATCTGACAGCGATGTTGGTGACCGAAATTGCAGCGCCAGGCAATGCGGACATTACTTGGGACGCACCGACTGATACGGTCGGACCAGAGCAGTTGATATCTGGTGAGGTTGTGCTCGCCGTGAATGGCGGCCCAGCGGTGACGGTTCTGAATGGCGGCGCCAATGGCACGCAGACAGTAGACTTTGCCAGCGCCACACATGCCAGCTTGGATTTTGAACCTGCCACCTCTGCCCAGCATTACATTTTGCCCGGGCCCGCGCCGGATACTGGCGATGCTGGCTTCGATACCCTGTTGAGCGGCTTTTCCTATGCAACGTCCGGTCTTCCATCGGCTGAACAAACGATCTCTGGTCTGACACCAGGCCGAGAATACACAGTTCAAGTTTTCTACCGCGACAACCGCCCCAATCTTAACACCCGGACCATGACGTTCGACGGGGTCGGTCTGAAGGCGGCTGGCTTGGGCCAGAATGTTGTTGGCCGGTTCGTTGCAACTGATACCGAGCAAACCATCACCCACGCCACCAGCGGGTTCAAAAATATCCACCTGACGGCGATGTTGGTGACCGAGGCCGTCACCGGGCCCGCCGCAGTTGTTCATGGCGATCTGTTCACCCGGCGCAAGACCTATGATGTGTTCCCCACATTCGATATGGCGGTCACAGGCTTCGACGCCAGCGATCTGGTGGTCAGCGGCGGATCCGTCGTCGATTTCGAAGGTGAGGGCAGGTATTACACTGCAACAGTCGCTGTGGATGCCGCAGCACAAAGCGTTCAGGTCACTGTGCCCTCCGGTTCCGCGGTCGACGCGACGACCGGCGATCTGAGCCTGGCCTCCAATACTCTGATCACCGAAAACCTTGCTCCGACCGGGCCGCAATGGATCATAGATGATCAGTCGAGTTGGACCGCTGCAGCCGAGACATCGACGAACGTCGATATCAGCGACGGCGCACTGACACCCACCGCTGCCACTGGGGTCTATGGCTCGCAGGTGCAGGGCTTTGACAGTTTGCGCAAGGCCACGCATCTGACGCTTGAGCAGGTCCCGGTCTGGGATAATTGGAGCCCTATTTCCAACGTTGGACCGTCCGCTGCGCGGGATGCCGTCGTTCTATTGCCCATGGCGGACGATCAGTATTATCTGCTGGGCCGGTATTTGTCCGCGCAGTCGTACCATGCCTGGTTCAGCAGCGACATGGAGAACTGGTTCTACCGGGGGCAGGTCGTGCCCGATGGGGACGGCCGCTGGGTCACCTCGGCGGACATTATCGATGGTGTCACCTACATCTATTCCGATGTTCCCAACGACCAGAACCCGCACGTTTTCATTGATGATAACCTCGATGATGGCATTCCCGGCATCGCGGGCGGTGCTGTTCTTGTCAAAGATCCATGTGGTTCGGATTCGAGCTTTTTTCGCAATGACAGCGACGGCTTGATGCATGTGATCTATGAGGAATGGAGCCCGATCAATGCGCGCCAGAATTCGTGGGACTCGCCGTTGGCGGGCCATGCCAGCAGTGCGGACGGCGTCAATGGTTTCGTCCATCACGAACATCGCCCCGCCGTCGATGTGCGTACGACGCCAACAGGTGTAACGCAAACCTATAGCCATCCGCAGATCGGCACATGCAGCTACGAAGTTCATGAACCGGCACAGGATGCGTTCGGCGATTGGACAACGATCAAAGTGGGCGAGCAATATTACATGTTCGGCGATTTCGATTCCCACGATGGCGGCATTCGGGTGGGGCGTTTCACCAGCAGTTCCATCTTTCGGCAATTCGAGTTCGTGGGCGAACTCGGGGCCGGACATCCGGACCCAACGGTCGGATTTGCCGAAGGTCAGTTCTACCTGGTGACCCAGCAAAGCACCGACTATGTCAGCCCCGGTCCGTGGGTTGACGGCGTTGAGGCGCGTGCGGGCGTTGATGTCGACGGTGACGGGGTGGTTGATCAGTGGGCAGATTGGCAGTCCGTCGCCGAAAGCTATGCGCTGAAAGAGGGCTATGCCCGCGTCGTCGAAGCAACGCCGGCTGCGCTGGATCTGTCAGAGCTGCCTGCTGGCCGGGGATTTGCTTTCCAGATCCGTCTGGACAACGGCGCCGCGCCGGTGACACCAATGATTGACCGCGTCACACTGCAATTTGAGTAAGCTTTGCGGTCTGGCATGCTGGTCCTGACGGAGAGCTAGGTCATGTTGGTCCGCTATAAGGCTGTCGGTGCAGACGGCAAGACCCAAACCGGAGAGCTGGAGGCCGCCGACCAGCGCGAAGCCCTGAAGCAGTTGGCCCGGCGCGGCCTGACGCCCATTTCCTTGGATGAGGGCGGTGCGGATGTGCCATGGTGGCAGCGCGACATTTCGCTGTCGCGCAACAAGGTCAGCGACAAAGACATGCAGAGCTTTCTGTTCAACCTGGCCTACATGCTCCGCGCGAACCTGGCGCTTTTGCCATCGATTGAAATGGTGACCGAGCGTACCACGAACAAGCGGTTTCGGCGGATCTTGCAAAGTGCGGCGAGCGACCTGCAGAACGGACAGCCCCTGTCCGAGGCACTGCGCCGCGCCGAGCCGACGCTGCAACCGCAAGTTCTGACTGCGTTGCAGATCGGAGAAAAATCCAACACGCTTGCAGATGCGGCCACGCAATCGGCAGAGGCTCTTGCGGCACGGATCAAACTGCGCGCGGCAGTGATTTCCGCCTCCATCTATCCAGCGCTGCTATTGACGATGGCCAGCGTCGTCTTGTGGGTCGTGCTGTTTTACCTCCTGCCGATCCTGGAGCCGCTGTTTGAGGGCCTGTCCGAAAATGGGAGGAACCCGCTCGCACCATTGTTGCTGGTGCGGGAGGTACTGGTGATCGGCGGCCAAGGCATTTTGGTCCTGTTGGCCGCAGGCCTGTTGGCCTACCCGATCCTGGCACGCCAGGGCTTGCTGGCCCGCGGGCTCGACCGTTTGCCCTTCATCGGTGGTTTACGACGTCTGGGACGCACGCAACAGGTCGCGGGCACGGTTGCGAACATCATGCTCAGTGGCGGCGACATTGACGCCGCGCTAGGCGTTGCGGTGAAAGCGCTGGCTCCCGGCACGGCACGTGGGCAGCTGGAGCTCGCACGGGATCTGGTGCGCGACGGCGCGGCCTTTTCCGATGGACTGATCAAAGCACCAGCCTTCGATCCGACATTGCGTCAAATGGCGGTTCTGGGCGAGAAAGGGGAGCAGTTGCCGCACCTGATGCGGGTCGCCGCGGACATGTTGGAAGAGGTCATGCGGGAGCGATTTCAACGGGTTGTCGATATCCTTGTGCCAACCCTTACGGTGGCCATCGGGCTGTTGGTCGGCGCGCTGGTGATGATGACCATCGGTGCTGTCTTGTCGATCAACGATCTGGCGCAATGATGCGATTGGCCGGTGTCACATTGCTTGAAATGCTGGTCGTGCTGGGAATTTTGTCTTTGGCAACCACGGCGGCATTCGGCCTGATGCGCCGGGCCCCTGCGGTTGCGCCCTCGCCCATAGAGCAAGCTGCTGTGCGTGTTTCCCAACAAAGGCTTCAGGCCAGAGAAGCATCCGAGCCGCGTGTGATCGAAACGCGGGTTCTGGGCGGCCCCGAGGCCTGTGGGTCTGGCAGCGCCACGTTTTTTCCCGACGGGTCTGTTCTGGCTGAAGAGGGCCTTTGCCTGATGATTGATGGGGAGGAAGCCTGGTTCACGATCGATCCGTTGAACGGGCGGCTGGAGCCAAAGGGATGAGGCGACTGGCTGGGTTTAGTCTGGTTGAAGTGCTCGTGGCCTTCGCTGTTTTGACGGGCGTTCTGGTTGTGATCGTACCGGCATTGTCAGGTCCAGCGGGGCAAGGCGCGGTGCGTGTGGAGGCGGCGCTGGCCGAGGATTATGCCTATTCTAGATTGGCCGCCTACGGCACATCCCGGTCCCTTGCCGCCGGGTTGCATGAAGGTGAAACCGACCGCTGGCGTTGGCGAGATAGCGTGCGCGCACTGCCAGCCGGGCCGGGCTTCGAGATTGTCATTGAGGTGTTTGATGCCGCGGGTCGATCCAGACTGGCGCATGTCACGGGGCAACGTTGAGAATGCGGCGTCTTCCAGGGATTACGCTCCTGGAAATGCTCGTTGCGCTGGCGCTGACGGGTTTGGTGCTTGTTCTGTTGGTGCAGATCATGCAGCTTTCGGGACGCGCCGCAGCTTCGGCGGCTGGAGTGCGAGGCGATGCAGAGCGTTTGGCGATCCGCCGGGAGATCCGAGGGGCCTTCGCCAAGCTGCTGATCGATCCAGCTGTGGGCTACACGTTGGATGGTGACAGCCAACGCGCCGTCTTCTTTGCCAAGCAACGTATCGACGCGTTTCCCGATGCTTACGCAGTGGAAGTGGATATCGCAACGGGCAATGGACAGCTCGTATTGACCCGCAAGATACTGGATGCGAACCAGGCTCTGCTCGGCACCTCGCGACAGGTGGCTCCGCTTGATGGCGGTACAGTTCAGATCGAGTATCTGCCCCCCTGTCTTTTCGCCGGGGAATGGCAACCAGACTGGAAGCTTGATGCGCAACCGGCCGTGGCAATGCGGATCGTAGTTAATGAAGGGGCCTTTTGGCCTGACTTCGTCATCGCGCGACCGCCCATGGTGCAGGATGGTTGTTGACGATGCGAAGCCTGACTCACAGGAAGTTGGGCGATTGAGATCTTTTACATGACGCTCAGAACCCGTCCCGAAAGGTTCTCAGGCGATAGGGCCCCAAGAGGGAGCGCTCCAAGTACAGCGCTGGCGTGCCCGTTTCGCCTTCTTCGGGTGCAGTGATGAGCAATATGATATCTCCGGTGTTGTCGGTCAGTGGCGCGATCGCGGCACCCGACAGGGCATTGGTCAGTGATGTGCGCAATTCAGTCGCGGCGAGATCCGGGTTGATGCTGGAAAGCGCGGTCTCGACCGTGAAATAGGGTGCAAGCAGGTTGCGATCCGGTTCGGCAATGCCCAACCGACCCAGCGCGGACCGGACGGATCGGTAGGCAGCAGGGTTGCCTCTGCGGTCCGTTTCCAACTGAGTCAGGGCCTCGTTTGATCGAACGCCCGCCGCCTCAAAGATCGCCGCAATCAGGGCTATCGGCGCCGCGTTCAAATCGACGAGCCCCGCAGCCGGCTGGATTTTGACCCAAAGATCATGACGGGGCAGCAGGAAATCATCGCGTTCATCTTCGGCCATGGCGATGCCGACAGTTACCAGATCTGCGATCATCGCGGCATTTTCGACGCGATGTTCCGACAGCGCAGTCAGGGTCGCGCTGCTAACCGAATGACGTGCGGTTGCCGCCACCAGCCCGGTAATGACAACCAGGGCCATAAGGACTGATAGCAGGACATAGCCGTTCAGACGCATGTTCTTAGGGAGAATTATACAGGGACTTATGGGCCGTATGGCCATCCTGTTCCAATTGAACCTTCCCGTTCGAGATTTCGACGACGGTCCACCCATCGAAGTTCTGGCCCACACCTACCCAGGCAGATCCTCCTGGCCCAGCCAGGAAAGCACGGGGAGCCTCACCGTTATCCATGGTGCCCCGCAGCGACAGGAGCGTTGCATCAGGTGGCAGATCCACAACCGGTTCGGGTTCGGGAACTGGCTCCGGTTCCGGAACTGCTACGGCAATTTTGACGGGGCGGCGGCTTGGTTCCAGCAAAGGGCGCGCCAGCGTAGCGGAGTACGCGTTCAGATCTATCGGTTCGCGAGGGGGGCCGCTTTCTGCCTGCCGCGCGGAAATCTCGGGGCTCGAAGCCTCTGCCCGTGTAACGATCTCGGCTTCCTGCAGGAATGTCTTTGCCGCAACGACCGCCACCAAGACGGAAAGGACAATTGTGCTGGGCAGCGGAAGGCTTGCCGGCCAGCCCGCTCCACGTGCAGGAATGTGGCTTGGGCGCTGGGTCATAGGGCCTTCTCCGGCTGATAGGGCAAGTCGACCACGATACGCAAAAGCGCCAGAGGCTGCCCGGTCTCTTCGTCTGTCCGATTGAGGCGTCGCAATTCGGATGAAACCAGAAGGATCAGTGGTTCGTGCGCATGAATTCGATCCATCACGATCTGCCAGTCTGCCAGATCGGCCTCAACTTCGAGCATGTACCGCAAAGCATTGATTGGCCCGATTTTTTGATCGTCGAGCGGCTGAAAACTCATCAAGTGAACGCCTGTCTCGGCGGTCAGATTCACCAGCGCGTCTTGATTGGCCGTATAGGGCGGCGCGCCATCCTGCTCCGATAGCCAAAGGGCGGGAGCGTCGGCATTAAGTGCATGCAGGCTGGCTTGTTCAGCTTGAAGCGTCACCCGCCTTGCCTCCAACGTCGCAGCTTGCTGACGCGCCAGATCAATCGCGGACTGACGGTCCTCGACCGCCGACTGGTAGCGAGACCAGGCCTCACCTCCGAGGATCAATGCCAGCACAAGCAAAGCTGCGGTTTTCAGCCCCTGTCTCATTGTCCCACCAACCGAATTTCAAGCTCAAACCGCTGCTGACCGGTGCCGTCGGACAGTGGGAATGACTCCAGAAGCTGCGCTGTCTCGAACGCTGTCTCCGCAGCCAGTTGCGACAGAAAATCGTTTGGTGCATCGGTCGTATTGCCCGTGACCAGCAGCCGCTCCGGCTCAAACGACAGTTCGCTGACCCAGGTTGTGTCTGGCAGCGCTTCACTAAGCGCATCCATTTGAACAACCATGTCCCGCGCTCGCCCCTGACGGGCGATGATGGCCTCAAAACCGGCAGTCCATTCCCCGGCCGAGTTCAGCTCTGACGACAGTTGCGCGACCTCGGCGCGAACGCCTTGCAGCGCGGCCTCGGCTGCTTGCAGTTCCGCATCAAGTTCCCACACATGTTGCACCCCCCCAAAGCCCAGCAAAATAGCCAGAGCCGCCGCAAGACCCCCATTGGCAATATGCCATTTCTTGTAAGGCGCCATGATCTGCAGGTGATTGTCCTGAAAGACGGCATTTGGCGCGGATTTGGCCGCAAAACTTCGCACAACCGTACCCGATTTCGCAATCTCATCTGACCAGTGCGCCATATCCTTGAGGCGCAGGATATATTGCCGAATGTCTGTCTGTTTCCGGTCTCGCTTCAAAACCTTGTACCCAACAGCAACCGTTGTCGGATCGAAAGGGGTACTGCTTTGTACGTTTAAAGCCACCGCCCGACTCAACGCCCGTTTGCCCAGTTTGGGCAACGTGACATCCCGGATCAAAAGATGTTTGTCTTCGACCAAAACATCCACGACCTCGCGCTTGGCATTCCCGGCAAGGCATTGATCTAAATCTATTTGTTTACCCAAAGGTCGGCCCGACCAAAACAGGCGCAGTAGCGAAACAGCGCTCACCTTTCACCCCATTTACGACACAAAACGAACCACCCGGCACCATAATTGACAAATTCCTGTCAAACGTCGACACAAATATTGGATTATTGGGACGCCGATGTCTTTTCTGGACCGCAATGCTTCGTTTGCAGAAGAACTGGAACGGCTTGGCCAGCCAAGCGCTGATCAGATCAGCCGTGCGCTTGCAGCAAGCGAAGCTGCAGGCCGGACCTTAGAGGATACATTGCTCGAACTGGGCATTATGCCCGACGATGTTCTGGCTGACACGCTGGCAGAATGGCTGAGATGTCCGCGATTCAAACCTGAAGCGGATCTGGCCCCGACGCTTGACCCGAATTGGGGCATGGATATCAGCTTCCTGCGGATCAATCAGGTATGCCCCGCGACCAGCACAGGCGGCGAGAATTTCCTGTTGATGGCTGATCCTCGGAATTCCGATTTGGCGGAAATGGTCGCCTATGCCACCGGACTAAACTTCGCCAAATGCGTTGCGACTGTGGGCGAGGTGAACAAGGCTATCGATCTGGCCAGCGCAGACGACCTCTCGTCCAGCGACAGTGAGCTGACGGACGCGAATGCGCGGGACATCGACCAACTGGCGCAGTCGGCGTCGGAAGGTCCGATTGTGCGTTTGGCGCAGCAGATGATGCTGGCCGCGTTGGATCAGCGGGCCTCCGACATTCATATCGAAGCCGAAGCTGTTGGCGGCCATGTACGGTTTCGTGTGGATGGTCGGCTCGTGGTAAACCGCCAATTGAACGAGGCCGAGATCAAGGCGCTGCAGTCCCGTCTCAAGATCATGGCCGGGCTGAATATTTCCGAGATGCGCCGACCGCAGGACGGTCGCATTCGCCAGACCTTGCGGGGCGTTGGGATTGACTTTCGCCTGTCGTCTTTGCCAACGCAGTTCGGCGAAAGTCTGGTCCTGCGGGTTCTCGACCAAAGGGCGCGACCCCTGAACCTTGCCGGGCTCGGCTTTACGCCGGACCGCGCCGCCCGGCTGGAGCGGCTATTTCACATGACCGAAGGGCTGTTGCTGGTCACCGGGCCAACGGGTTCGGGCAAGACAACCACGCTTTATACCGGCCTCACCCTTTTGGATGCACAGGCCAACAAGATCATCACCATCGAGGATCCGATTGAATACACTTTGCCCAACATCTGCCAGACGCAGATCCATCCCGAGATCGGGTACGATTTGGGTGATGCGCTGCGATCGGTCCTGCGGCAGGACATCAACGTTGTCTTGGTGGGCGAGATCCGGGACAGCGATACGGCACAGAATGCCGTCCGTATCGCGATGACAGGGCGCCTTGTTGCGTCGACTCTGCACACTCCGTCGGCCATTGCCGCCGTGGACCGGTTGCGGGACCTCGAGGTGCCAAACTACCTGCTCGCTTCAACACTGGCAGGGGTTTTGTCGCAGCGTTTGGTGCGGCGGGCGGATGGAGAAGGCCGCGTGGTCGTGTCGGAGCTTTTCGAAGTCACGCCGGATATGGCTCAGCAGATTGCGGACGGAGTGCCGGGGTATCAGATCGCCCAATATGCAGAGCGGGACGGCCACAGCAGCATCTCGGATGATGGCGAGCGGTTGGTGGCAGAAGGTGTGATCACGCGGGCCGACCTGGAAGCGGTCTTGCTGACTGGGCCAGGGGCCGGTTAAATCAGCGACGGTTCAAGCAGTGTCAGCCAGATGCCGAAAGCAAGGAATGGCCCAAAGGGCAGGGCTGTGCGCAGCGACCCTTTTATCAGCAGTTCCCGCCCACCGATCCAGACCAGCGCGCCGACGCTGGCCACCAAGATCACCTGTATCGGGCCGGACAAGCCCAGGAGCAGTCCGGCGCCAGCGATAAGAACACTGTCACCAAGGCCAAGCGCGGTTCTGCCCATCCGTCGCTGAAAGAGCCAGTCGAGTGCCACAAAGAACAAACCGTAGAACATAGCTGCGAGCAGGTGCATCCGCACGTCGCCGTCGAGGCTGAAGAGCAGCACCAGACAAATCGCCGAGAACAGGCACAGGCCGCCAACGGAAAACGACAAATGTCCGATATCCTCGATGCTGAGCCAGATGAGGGAGAGCGCGAGGCTGAGAACCAGTAAATCCGGTGCTCGCAACATCGCCCCATCAAAGATCCAGTAAGTCGCGAGGTAGAGCGACCCCAGCGCCATGGCCTGACCTGCATATGACTTAACCGGACGAGCGTTTGGCGTGTTGCGTGCCATCAACTGGTTTCTTAAATACATGCGCAGTTTGTTCATTTGTGAGTGCATCGGAAAGGACATTGTGATGGCCGGAAAATTCGCGCGCCTTGCTCGCCGCCGGCTGAAAGCCGTGACCATTCTGGAAGTTTTGATCGTATTGGCCATCATTGCGCTTTTGGCAAGTGTCGTGGCCCCCCGGGTGATCGGCTATCTGGGCCGGGCGAAGGCGACGACGGCGCAGACCCAGATCAACAATCTGGATGCGGCAATCGGCTTTTTCGCTATCGATGTCGGGCGGGTTCCGACCGATGCCGAGGGGCTGGCCGCCCTCTTTACCGCGCCTGCAAGTCCGGGAAATTGGGCCGGGCCTTATCTGGGTTCGGAATCGTCGCTCATTGATCCATGGGGCCGCGATTACATCTACGCTGTGACCGGAGATGGAACGTACGAAATCCGGTCACTGGGCCGCGACGGGCGCGAAGGCGGCACTGGATTGGATGCTGATCTGACATCCCAGTAGGGGCCTAGATCGCAAGTTTCTATCCCGGCGTGATGGACCGTGACTCAATTCTCTTGATCGGTGTGCGGCGCCCCTTGAATTAACAGTTTGTTTGCAGAATCAGTATTTCCGACTGCGGCAATTTTTAGTGCGAAAAGTGGGGTTTTTATGCTGATTTCTTTCAGGAATATCGATTTACAAGTATTCGGTGCTCGCCAGGTGGCCCTGAGCCAACCCAAAAAACCATTAAAATAGGGTTGATTTATCAAAAATTTGCGCGCGTAAATTAGTGGTGTGAGTGTCAAGTAGACCCTTGGGGGGAGCAATTTAATGCCGATTTTTGGGTGGCGTGCGCCGGCATGCCGTTTTTTGGTTTCGTCTGTTTGTTTAGTGGCTGTTGTGAATTTGTTTCCGACCGAGGCCAAAGCGCAATCAGGATTAAGTGCTCCGGTACCAGTCGCGCCATATTTGGATGGTGCCTTTCCGGACGCGGTATTTTCCGGTTCCGGCGGCTATCAACAGGTCAATTTCTATCCCGGCCTTTCTTTCGTGGAACCAATCCGGATTGTCGAACATCCCATCGAAGACAGGCTGGTCATTGTCGGCAAAGATGGTCTTGGTTGGACTGTTTCACACACGGAAGGGGCTACGGACAAAACGCTGTTTTTCGACATTAGCTCGATCATGCATGGCAAAAGCGGAAATGGAGAAGGCGGTATAAGCGACATCGCCTTTCATCCGGAATTTGGCCAAGCCGGATCACCAAACGCAAATTACGTCTACATTACATATCGCTGGTCACCGACCCAGTCCGGAACATTCTCCAGCGGCGCGACAGTAGACGGCTATAACCGCTTGTCCCGGTTTTCGGTCGTCAACGGGCAGGTTGATCTGTCGACCGAGCTTTTGATGATCAGCCAATATGACCGCCAGCAGTGGCATATTGGCGGCGACATGTTCTTTGGCAATGATGGTTTCCTTTACATCTCCTCCGGCGATGAAGGGAACTGCTGTAGCAAACTGACCTCGACCCAGCGGCTGGATGGCGGTCTTTTCAGTGGCATCATGCGGATCGACGTCGACATGGACCCGTCTCGCAGCCATCCGATCCGTCGGCAGCCGACAAACCTGGATGAAGACCCATCGGTCAATGGCCCGAACTGGCCTGCCTCGGTGAGCCAGAATTACTTCATCCCGAACGACAACCCGTTTCTCGACCCGGATGGCAGCATCCTTGAAGAATTCTACAGCATCGGATTGCGCCACCCTTGGACGATTTCATACGACGAGCTGACCGGCCATGTCTGGGCGGCAGATGTCGGCCAGTCGTCCTTTGAGGAAGTTAACCGGATCGATATCGGCGACAACAACCAGTGGGGATATAAGGAAGGGTTCGAGGACGGCGTCATCCCGACCCCTGCGACGATCATCGGCAATGAAGCTCCACCTGTTTTTGCGTATCCGCGCGCGACCGGTCAGGCGGTTATTGGCGCGGGGGTATATCGAGGTGGCCAATTCCCTGAATTCTACGGTAAGTATCTATTTTCCGACTTTGTAACCGGTCTATTCTGGTCTGCTGAACAGATCGGGATCACCGACAGCTACAACGTGCAAGAGGTCGGAACCGTAACGGCGGGCTTCCCGAACGGGATAAACTCCTACCTCATGGACAGCAAAGGCAACATCCTGTTGGCGAAAACCGCCGGGGGTCTGAATGCCAATGGCGAAGTTCAGGTCCTGCGCCGGCTCGGCGAAACGACCGAACCGCCCGCCTTGCTGTCTGATACCGGCGCATTTGCCAACCTGGCCACGCTAGAGGTCCATCCCGGTTGTGTGCCCTATGACATGAATGTGCCGTTCTGGTCGGATGCTGCGCTAAAGTCGCGTTGGCTATGCCTGCCAAATGATGGAAGCCACAATACAGCCGCTGAAAAGATCAGCTTCTCGGAAGATGGCGACTGGTCCTATCCGGTCGGCACGGTCACCATCAAGCATTTCGAGCTGCAGTTGGATGAAACCGACCCGAACTCGGCCACTCGGTTGGAGACCCGGTTCTTCGTCCACGGCACCGAGGGCTGGTATGGTGTGACCTATCGCTGGAACGAGGCTGGCACCGATGCTGAGCTTTTGGCGACCGGCGAGACCGAAGAATTTACCATTCAGACAGCCAGCGGGCCGCGCCAACAAACGTGGACATATCCAAGCCGGGGCGAATGCCTGGTCTGTCACTCTTCGGTCGCGAATTTCGTTCTGGGGCCCAGCACGCGCCAATTGAACAAAACGCTGGAATATCCCGCAACCGGGATTACGGCCAACCAGCTTGTAACATTCAACGCGCTCGGGATGTTTGATCAAAGCTTCTCGAACGCCCAGATTACATCGCTGGTGAACAACGCGCTGACGTCGTCGCCAACGGATGATCTGTCGCTGAGCCTTAGCGATCGCGCGCGGTCGTACCTGGATTCGAACTGCGGTTACTGCCATTTGCCAGGCGGTGTACGTGGCAATTTCGACGCCCGGCTGGTCACGCCCTTCCATGAACAGGGTATGGTCCTGGGCGAGGTGAACGAAAATATCGGCATCACCAATCCCTTCGTCATCGCGCCCGGAGATTTATCGCGGTCGATCCTGCACGTTCGGGCAAACTCCGCCGGGCTGGACACCTCCATGCCGCCGTTGGCCAAGGATCTGGTCGACGAGGCCGGAATGGCGGTGATCACCGAATGGCTGAATGCGCTGGCGCCATTTGAGATCGGCAACGACACCACGACGGATGGCAACTTTATCGACGGTCACCATCCCAGCCTTTACGTGAACGAAAGCGACACGCACACGCAAACGGGCGGTGCGGGCACGGTCGTTGCGCAGAAGTTCAAGTTCTTTGCGCGGCGTCTGGGCAACCCGATCACGCCGCTGATCCTGAAAGTCGACGGGGACAATCAGTTCACCGTTCTGGCCATCGGCACCACCCGCACCAGTGCTGACTATAGCGTTGGCGAAAACATCTTTGACTTTGCCGAAGGCGAGGATCTGGAGATTTCGCTCGCGAATGGCGACACCATCGTCACCGGTTTCATGGATATGTATCCCAATGGAACGGGATGGGGCGCGGGAACCGTTATTCCTGCGGATACTGGCGCAGGAGCGGACGAAATATATGGTCTTCTGCCCGCACCACTGATTGGGCAAGCGAACGGCTTCGTTGCCGGCCGCGACGCGGCAACCGTTGTTGTCGGTCAACCCATCGCGACCACAAATGCTGGCAAGGCCCTGAACAGCTTCAACCTCGCGCGAAGCTACAAGTTCGCCGTAACCTTTGGGGCGGACATTGACGAAACGGTCGATGACCCAACTCCTGGGACGAACGAGTTGGTGAATGGATCCTTTGAGGAACCGGTCGTCACGAAGTGGAGCACCTTTGCCAGCATCCCGGGATGGACCGCGACTCAAGGTGTGGTCGAAGTTGACCGGACACCATGGCCTGCATCCGATGGTGACCAGTCGAGCGACCTGAACGGTCATGCGC
Organism: Pseudomonadota bacterium; assembly: GCA_038526275.1. Taxonomy (GTDB): domain Bacteria; phylum Pseudomonadota; class Alphaproteobacteria; order Rhodobacterales; family Rhodobacteraceae; genus 188UL27-1. The sequence continues at coordinate 14,001 of JBCBGY010000024.1, forward strand.
CCACCACAATCGAGCAGACGGTATCTTTGACCCCGGGGGCAACCTATCAGTTGAGCTATGAGTACGGCGCGCGAAGTAATACGAAAGGCCAGGTCACAGCTGATGTGTTGGTGAATGGCGTTGTGGTGTCATCGATCGTGGCAACTGCCGCGACGGCACCGCCGAACTATGCCTCGGCTTCGGTGGATTTCGTGGCTCCTGCATCAGGCGACGTCACAATCGCCTTTGCGTCCACAAACGCCGGATCGACGGGAGTTATCCTGGATAATGTTGCAGTCGTCCTGACGGCCCCACCGCCCGAACCGTTTGCAGGTCTTGTGAATGGTTCGTTCGAGGAACCTGTGGTCAGCAAGTGGTCGGTCGTGTCCTCGCTGCCTGGCTGGGACATCGTGACCGGTCCGGTGGAAATTGACCGTACGCCATGGCCAGCCGCTGAAGGCGACCAATCGATGGATCTCAATGCCTCTTCTGGTTCAGAAATCGCGCAAACGGTCACCGGGCTGATACCTGGCGAAGACTACGTGCTGACCTTTCAATATGGTGCGCATTTCCAGGTTGCGAAGGTCGCGGGTCAATTGGTCCATGCGAATGTCATCGTGGACGGTAACATCGCCGCCGTTCTGACTGCAGGGGTCAATGATGTCCCGCCCGCTTATCAGACCGAAGAGGTGATCATCACCGCACCGTCGTCTGGCGAAGTCACCATCGGTTTTGTTGGCTCAAATGCTGGTGGGCGCGGCGTGGTGATCGATAATGTTGTTCTTGAGGCCTCCGATGGCGGCTCTACCCCGATCCCAACCGACCCTGACGTGGTCAACGGTTCGTTCGAGTTGCCGGACCTGTCGGAGGATCCCAACCTGATCAACCGTTGGGACTATGTGCCGAGCATCCCGGGCTGGACGACTGTTCAGGGCGAGATCGAGGTGATGGGGCCACCGTCGGATGGTGGCGCCTGGCCTGCATCTGTCGGGGAGCAATCGCTCGATCTGGGGGCTGCGGCCGGCGCGGGGCCAGATGCAACGATCATCGAACAAGAGGTTCCGGGCCTGGTGCCTGGGATCACTTACAACCTGACCTTCGACTTTGGCAAACATACCCGCACCCAGGCGGAAGAAGTATCTGCCAATGTGTATATCGATGGTCAGTTGGTCGGATCGTTCGTGGCAGACGATTCAATGGAACCGCCAAATTACCAGCAAGCCGTCGTGCCCTTTGTCGCAACCGGCACATCCGTCACCATCGCGTTCGAACATACCACGCCTGTTTTTCATCAGGGTCTGACGCTCGACAATGTTGACATATCAGTCGCGGACCAGACGGCGCAAAGCGCTTCGGCGACCCAAAATGGTTCGTCTGGCTGAGGCATTGGTCAGCTACTCATCGGAGATGTTGCGCCGCGAACGCGCGGCGCATGGATCGCTGAGTTAGAGACGCGATACGTCACTGCACTTTCAGGACGCGGCAACCGCATCACGAGCGGTTCGCCGTTTTTGCGGGCAGCAGACCGTCAGGTCTTGCCAACAGCGCCGCAATGACCAGAGCAAGCACAATCGCATCGCGATAGGGGGCCAAGCCGGTCGGCAAGAAGGCCTGGGTCAGAACCTCCAGGGCTCCGATGACGAAGCCGCCCAAAACGGCCCCGCCGAGACTGCCGAGGCCGCCAAGGACCGTGGCAATAAAGGCCTTGAGGACCGGAAAGAAACCCATCAGCGGATCGACGGATCCGCGCTGCGCTGTCCAGATGACCGCGGCAATGCCAGCTAACAGCCCCGAAATGGCGAAAGCCACGGCGATCACCCGATTGGCCTTCACGCCCAAAAGCTTAAGCATCGCAATATCTTCGGCTGCCGCCCGCATGGCGATGCCTGTCGTTGTGCGCCGCAAAACGATGGTCAGGCCAATCAGGGCGAAGATTGTGACAAGGATCGAAACTGTCGGTGCGATGCCAATGGTGGTCGAGCCCACCTGATAGGTGCCCGACCATGATGCTGGGAAGGAGATTGGCACAGGGCGAGCGGAAATACCATTCTGGAACAGAACCTTCAGGATTTCAGAGACTGCGAATGATGTGATCAGCAGCGACACAACATCCGCACCGCGCATGGCCCGGAACGCCGTGCGCTCCATCGCTATGGCCATAAAAACGGCAGCGCCCAGACCAACGACCAAAGCGGCGACAGGCGGGAAACCGAAAGCCATCGCCAGAAAAATCCCGTAGCCTCCGAAGGTCATGATCTCGCCATGGGCGAAGTTGATCAGCCGCACGATGGAAAAGACAATCGCGAGTCCTAGCGCCAACATGGCATAAATGCCTCCGAGGCTCAGCGCGTTGACGAATTGTTGTATCAGCAGATCCATAGCCTACGCCGCCAGATAGGCGGCCTTCAGCACACCGTCATTTGCCAACTCTGAAGGCGGTCCGGCCGCGACGACCTCGCCGTTGGCCAAAACAACCGCATGGTCACAGACGTCCAGCGCCAAAGCGGCATTCTGTTCCACCAGAAGGATTGAGATTCCTTCGGACTTCAGTTCTTCGATGATGTCGAAGATTTGGTCGACCATCTGCGGGGCAAGGCCCAGTGACGGTTCATCCAACAACAAAAGCTGCGGAGCGCTCATCAGCGCCCGGGCGACAGCGAGCATTTGTTGCTCGCCACCCGAAAGCAGGCCAGCCATCTGGTTGCGGCGCTCGGCAAGGATCGGGAACCGGGTCTTCATTCGGTCGGTCAACTCGGCTGCGCGGTTCGGATCCCCCAGGACAGAACCGGCGAGCCTGAGGTTTTCCTCGACCGTGAGCTGCGCAAAGACCCTGCGGCCTTCCGGTGAAATCCCCACACCCGCCCGGACGATCCGGTCGGATGTGGCATTCGTTAAATCAGCCCCAAAAATCGTAACGGACCCGCCTGACACGGGCACGGCACCGGCAATCGCCATCATGGTGGTCGTCTTGCCAGCCCCATTGGCGCCCAAAAGAGCCGTAACACAGCCTTTGGTCACATGCAGATCGATCCCGCGCACGGCCCGTATAGGGCCATACCGAACTGCAAGTCCGACGATATCCAGGGCAGTGTCCAACGGCTTATGGCTGCGGCAGGATGGCCGGATCAGCGGCTTCGCGCAGGACGAACTCCTTTTCCCCATCCGCCGTGATCCGCGCGATGACCACTTCGCGCAGCGGCATGCGATCTGTGCCAGCAAAGGTAAAGTCGGACATGATGCCTTTGCCGCCCTCAATCCCGGCCATAGCGGCACTGACCGCCGCGGGATCCGTCGAGCCTGCCGCCGCGACGGCCTGTTCGATCATATGGGCGATATCGCAGCCGTTGACGTAGTAATTATTGTCGGGCGTCGTGCCTGTTTCGGCCTTGAATGCTTCAATGAAGTCAGCATAGGCCGATCCCTCATCCGGGAAGCCGCCCGAGGAATGGACCGTGCCGGCCACCACGTCACCAAGTCCGCGAACCGTGGGCGTGTCCAAGACGTCGCCACCCATGACCTGGGTCTCAACGCCTGCGCCGCGCAAGGCTCGGATCAGGGCGGGGAAATCCGGCTCCCAAGCCCAAGTGACAATCAGGTCGGGCGCATCACCGGCATTTTGAATGGTCGTCACGATGGCTGAGAAGTCGGGCTGGTTGAGCGAGTAGCTGCTTTCCCCGACGACGGCCCCCCCGAGCGACGTAAAGGCTTCGCCAAAATATTCCGGCCCGCCAAGCGTGTAGGCGCTGTCTGGCGATTTGACGAGCCAGACCTTTTCAAAGCCCTGATCGCGGGCATACCCGGCCAGAACGGCTGCCTGCTGGTTATCGGCGGGATAGCTTCCAAATACATGTTCACCGACCAGAGTCAGTACCGGCGCGGTTCCAGCGAATGTCATGGTCGGAATGCCGTCAGCTGCCGTGATTTGTGCCGCGGCAATTGTCGGATCGGCATCGGCGGACGAGACGACAAACTTCGCGCCTTCGTCGATCATTTCCTGAACGACCTTCACCCCTTCGGCAATGTCGGACCGGGTGTCGCGCACGATCAGTTTCACCGGTGTCGTGCCATTCAGGCCGCCCGCCGCATTCATCTGGTCAATACAGTACTGAAAGCCCGCATAGGCTGGGCCATCGTAGGGCGCGAGATACCCTGACTGCGCGGACATGACGCCGATGACGTAGTCTTCTGCTGCCCCTGCGCCCGCGACACCGATTGCCGCAGCTGAGGCCAAAAGCAAAGTTCTGAGTTTCATGATGGTACAACCCCCATTGTGTATTTTGGTTCTGTCGTTGGTTCGTCAGGTTTTGTGGTCGTCTGGGCGGCGCGTCCGCGACCGATATAAGCCTCGATGACCGATGGATCGTTTCGAATGTCGTCCGGCGTGCCCTGGGCGATCAACTGCCCCCGGTTCATCACCACGATCCAGTCACAGAGGCGGTTCACAAAGCGCAGATCATGGTCGATGAGCAAAATGCCGATCCCGCGCGCGGCAGCGATTTCGGACAGACGATCGCCCAGATCTTCTGTCTCGGTCGGGTTCATCCCGGCGGCCGGTTCGTCCAGCAGCAGGATCTGCGGTTCTTGCGCCAGGGCACGCGCAATCTCCAGCCGCTTGCGGGCACCGTAGGGCAAGTTGTCGGCACGCTCTCCCGCCACGTCTGCCAAATCGAGCGCGGCCAGTTCTCGCAGGGTGACAGAGGCTGCCGCACCTCGATCCCGCCCGGATGCCAGGGCTGCGACCAGCACATTTTCGTAGGCGGTCAAACCTCGAAACAGGCGCAGGTTCTGAAAACTTCGGGCAATGCCGAACCCGGCCACCTTGTGATGGGGAACGCGGGTCAGATCCACATCGCCGATCCGGGCTGCGCCATCGTCCGGCTGGTAGGCGCGGGTCAGCAAATTCACCAACGTCGATTTCCCAGCCCCGTTTGGGCCAATCAAACCGGTGACACGCCCAGTCGGCGCCTGAAAACTGACATTTGCCACGGCCTTCACGCCTGCAAAGCTTTTGGACAGTCCGTCGGCTTCAAGCTGAGCGGGTGCGACACTGGCAGAAGGAGGCGCGGGTTCTGTCGCCTTTCTGATCCCTTTTAACAGGCGCGCTTCGGCGGTCGGCCCCCACTCAAAGCCGCCCACCAATCCTTGCGGCCTGGCCCAGATCACCAGGAGGATGGCTAGGCCCAGAACGATTGTTGTGAGGCCAAAGACTTCGGGCAAGGCGATGCCGAACACCGTCGCGCCACCTTCGAACTGCCGGACAGTGTCTTGCAAGAGCGTGACGGCAATTACGCCAACGACCGCACCGCTGACTGCGGCTGTGCCACCGACAATCATCATCACGACATGGGCAAAGACCAGTGGCAGATAGAACGAGGCGGGAGAGAAAGCACCAAGCATATGGCCGTAAAGCGCCCCGGCAAGCGTCGCCAACGTGCCCGAAAGACACCAAGACAAAAAGCGCGTTCGCCGGGTGTCGATACCCAACGCCGTTGCCGCGTCGCTGTCGTCTCTGGCCGCGCGCGCGAAAAGGCCCCAACGGCTTTCCCGATAGGTCCGGGCTATGATCACCGCGACTATGGCTGCGCCGACCATCACCGCCAGATCGGTCACGCGAGGCACGCCGTAGAATGTCTGGCTGCCCCGGGTGATCTCGCGCGCCCCAATTGCAACGCTGTGAACAATGATCAAAAGCCCCAGCGTGGCGATTGTGGCCGATGCTCCAACCAGCCGCGCAATGACACTGCCGGTCAGGACCGCAAAGGCCAGTCCCGCAATCGCGACCACTGGGAGCGAGACCCAAAGGCTCAATTCATGTCCAGCCAGGAACCCGGGAAGATCTGGCAGCGCGCTGCGCTGGAGCGCGGCTGGCATCGTCAGAATTCCGGAAAAATAGGCCCCCAGCGCTAGAAATGCTCCGTGGCCAAATGATACGATGCCGGTATTGCCGCAATAGATGGCCAACGCCACCACGGCGACCACATTGACGGCCATTTGCAAGGCAATCCGTTCGCCCATGCGACCAAGCACCATCGACAGACCCGTCACAACAAGCAAAAGAACCAGGACCGTCAAACCGGTCCGCACGAGATTTGCTATCTTCAATCGGGCGGGATGGGTCGACAGGTCACTCATGCGCCGACGCCGATTATGCAGGTTGCTTTCGGGGAACGTCGCCTGGCAGCATTTGCCCGGTCGACCAATGGCAGGCCGAAGTCTTTTGGAAAGGCGTGGGCGACGTTGTGGCTCATATGCTCAGTTTAGAGAAAGAAAAAATTCACAGTCAATCATAACAGGATTGACTGAAAATTATTTTCCATAAACGATCACCGCATGAGCATCCGCGCGCAAATCGAAGCAACCTCAGCGTCTCTCACACAGTCGGAACGGAAACTGGCGACGGCGCTCCTTTCGGATTATCCCTATGCCGGGTTGATTTCGATCCAGGAACTGGCTGAACGGGCAGAGGTCTCGCCACCTTCGATTTCGCGTTTTGTCACGAAGATTGGGCTAAGCGGTTATCCAGACATGCAACGGCGCCTCATCGCCGAATTGCGCGCCGGCGACAAATCTCCGGTGGACATTCACGCCAATGCAGAGCGCATAGAGGGTGGTTTCCTCGCGGGGTTTCTGATGCGCGCGGCTGAACATATGCAAACAGCGGGCGAGGCCGTTACAGAAGGGCAGTTCGACCGCATCTGCCAGCTTCTGGCCGATCCGAAACGCAATATCTTTGCGGTTGGCGGGCGGATCAGCGATACGGTCGCGCAACATGTATCCTTTCACCTTCGTCAGGCGCGGGAAGGGGTGTACCACTTGCCGCGGGACCCCGAGGCCTGGCCGGACTATTTATTGCGCATGCGCGCCGGAGACGTCTTCTTTTTGGTCGACTTCAGGCGATACCAGAACAACCTCGGCGAACTGGCTGAAAAGGCCAGCAAAAGGCGGGTTCAGGTGATCTTGATGACCGACAAATGGCTCTCGCCTGCGACCCGCCACGCAGCAGAAGTTCTGGCGGTGCCCATCGATACAGGGACGATTTGGGACAGTTATGCAGCCGCCCTCGCCGTGACCGAAGCGCTTGTGACGCGGGTCGGTGAGCAAAGCTGGGACAAAACCCGGGCGCGGATTGAAGCCTGGGACGCCGTACGATTCACAAAATCGGAAAGTATGCCGTGACAGACCTTATTTTCGCTGCAACCTGTGATCTGGCTGGCAAAGTCAGAGGCAAAGCCTTCCCCGCCTCAGACCTGGAAAAACGCCTGCAACGCGGCGTCGGTTGGACGCCAACCAATGTGCAAATCAACTGCTTCGACGGCATTGCCGAAAGCCCCTTTGGCGCTTTGGGGGATCTGTTGCTGGTCCCCGACAAGGACGCAGCGGTCACAGCGGAGTTTGGTACCCATACAGAACGGTTCACCCTGGGCGACATCGTCGATCTTGACGGGTCGCCCTGGGATTTCTGCACGCGAGCCCTTTTGCGGTCTGCGCTTGACCGGCTCGAACGGGTGGCAGGCGTTCAGTTGTTGGCAGCGTTTGAGCATGAATTCCAACTGCGGGGCGACAGCGCCCTGGTCGGGGAAGGATATGGCCGGGCCGGGTTCGAGGCGCATCGCGGTCTGTGCGAAGCTTTGATGGATCAAATTTCGGCCGCCGGGCTTCAGCCAGACACGATCATGAAGGAATACGGCGCCAATCAGATCGAGGTCGTCATCGGACCAGAAGTTGGTCTGCGCGCCGCCGATGCCGCCGTGATCCTGCGTGAATTGGCCCGCTCGACTGCGCGCGCCGCAGGCGAGGCCGCGACCTTCACACCGATCCGAGACCCGAACAGCGTCGGGAACGGCGTGCATATCCATATGAGTTTTCTGCATCCAGATGGCAGCCCGGCAGCTTACGACGAAAACGGTCCATGTGGGATGTCGGACCTTACGGCTGCCTTTTCGGCGGGCATACTTAAATACCTCGACGCGATCTTGGCTCTGACCGCGCCTTCGGTGGTGTCCTACCTGCGATTGACGCCTCATCGGTGGTCGGCGGCCTACAACAATCTGGGCTTCCGAGACCGTGAAGCTTCGTTGCGGGTCTGCCCTGTCACGGCAAAGGATCCGGCCAGCATCGCACGCCAGTTCAATATCGAATACCGCGCCGCCGACGCGGCAGCTTGTCCGCATCTTGCCTTGGCGGCCATCGTTCACGCCGGGTGCCAAGGGATCGAGGACGGGCTGGCGGCTCCGGTGCCGACGGAAGAGGATCTTTCATTGCTGTCCCCTGACGTTCTGGCGGATCGCGGCTTTGTTCGGTTGCCGGAGACATTGGAAACCGCGCTGGACCAGTTCATCGGAAACCCCGTTGTGACGGGCTGGTTTCCGGAGGCCTTCGCCCCGGTTTATCTGGCCCACAAGGCAAGCGAAATCGCGCATCTGGCCGAGATGGACACCGCGGCGCGTTGCGCAGCTTACGAGGCGACCTACTAGGCGGCTGCCAGCGCCGCTCACAAACCAACTGGCTAATTGCAAGGTCTATGTTACGCTTCCCGAACCTTTGAACGGAAAGGGGACGGATTTGGGGCTGCCCGAGCGAAGCATCCAGCCTGAATGCTACCCGGTTGATGCATTCCGCAGCGATCTGCAATCGGTGTGCGGTCTATTCAACTTGGAGCCGGGCGATACCGGAACCGACCTTTTGCAGGCCCACCTGTCGGTCGAGACATCTGGCGGACTGGATTTGGCCCGGGTTGGGCTGAATGCCGACCATGTGCACCGTGGCCAACGGGACATCCGTCGCGATCCGGGCGAGCACTTTTTTCTTATACTGCAACAGCAGGGCAGGGCACATCTGAGCCAAGGAGACTATTCTACCTGGGCTGATCCCGGCGACATGTTCGTGGTCGACGCCGCGCGGCCCAGCACCTTTCGATATGAAGCGCAATATTCGCTGCAGCTTTCCGTCCATTTGCCCCGCGAAGAAATGGTCCACCGGTTCGGTCAGCGCATCTATGGCGGGCTTGCCATAGCATCGGACGACCCGCTGGCCCTTGCCATGAAAGCGGTGCTCGCAAAGCTATTGGCGACCCGCGACAGCCCGGCGCAACTTCATATGGTTGAGGCCTTTTACAGTGTCTTTGGGGCGCTTCTCACCGAACGGGCCTTGGGCAATGGTCACACACCCAATGCGGACCGGCAGTTGGTCGTCCGGGCCTTGTCGCTCATCGCGGAACGGTACCGGGATGCCAGCTTCAAGACACAAATCCTGGCAGACAGCCTTGGTGTTTCGCTCCGCCGCCTGCAGCGCGCGTTTCAGGTCATCGGCGAGACACCTCATGACAGGCTGCAGCGCTACCGGATCACTGCGGCCCATGAGGCGATCCAAAACGAGCCCGCACGAACCATCACCGATCTGGCCTATGGTGCGGGGTTCAGCGATCTGTCGACCTTCTACCGCGCTTACCGAAAGCAGTTTGGTCACGCGCCCCGGCAATCTGACGCCATACGCAAACAGTCTTGACGCCTGCTGCAAAGACGTAACCCCGGTCCTTTCTCCAAACTGAGCGCAGCGAGGAGGATCAACATGACCGCAAGTTTTCCGATGACTATCGGCGGGACAGCGCGCCCGTCCGTTTCTACGTTTGACGTTCAAAATCCTGCGACGGGAGGCTTGGCCGGTCGGGCCCCAAACGGAACGCTGGCCGATCTGGATGCTGCCGTTGCCGCCGCCGAGACAGCCTTCATTGGTTGGTCAAAGAGACCAGATGAGGAACGGGCCGAGGCCTTGGGCGCGATCGCAGCGAAGCTGGGCGAACATTCCGAAGAGCTCGCGGCGCTCATTACCCAAGAGCAGGGCAAGCCCCTGAACGGTGTGGGTTCGCGGTTTGAAATGGGTGGCGTGGGAGCGTGGACATCATACACCGCGTCCCTTTCGACTCCGATGAAGGTATTGCAGGACAATAATGAAGGCCGGGTAGAGATGCATCGCAAACCGGTCGGGGTTGTCGGTTCGATCACGCCTTGGAACTGGCCTGTGCTGATCGCGACCTGGCATCTGATGCCCGCCATTCGCACAGGCAACACCGCCGTCATAAAACCTTCGCCTTACACGCCTCTCTCGACGCTCCGCATGGTCGAGTTGATGAACGAGGTTCTGCCGGCTGGGGTGGTCAATGTCGTCAGTTCCGATGATCAGGGCGACAATATCGGCGCTGCGATGGCGGCTCACCCGGGCATTCGCAAGATTGTCTTCACTGGCTCTTGTGACACAGGTGCAAAGGTCATGATGTCTGCGGCCGAGACGATGAAGCGGCTCACGCTCGAAATGGGCGGCAATGATGCTGGTATCGTCTTGCCCGATGTCGACCCGGAGGCGATTGCCGAGGGGCTATTTTGGGGCGGTTTCATCAATATGGGTCAGACCTGTGCCGCCATGAAGCGGCTCTACGTTCATGAAGATGTCTATGATGGGGTCTGTGATGCCTTGGTGAACTACACCAAAAACATCCCCATGGGCGATGGAATGGACGAAGGATCTATTATGGGGCCGGTCGCCAACCAGATGCAGTTCGATAAACTCAAAGGCTTGGTGGACGATGCCAAGGGCCGGGGGCGTGTTCTTTTGGGCGGCGAACCGGGCGAAGGATTGTTCTTCTCGCCAACGATCATCGCGGACCTCGATAATGGCGACCCGCTGGTCGACGAGGAACAGTTCGGCCCCGCTCTGCCGATCATCAAATATTCCGATCTCGACGAAGTCATCGCCCGCGCCAATGATAGCGACAATGGTCTCGGTGGCTCGGTCTGGTCCAAGGATATCGACCGGGCCAAGGAGGTGGCCAGCCGAATGGAATGCGGTTCTGTCTGGATCAACAAACACGGAGCCATTCAGCCCAACGCGCCATTTGGCGGGGTGAAGAAATCTGGCTTGGGTGTCGAGTTCGGTGAGGAGGGCCTGCAAGAATACACAGATATCCAGGTCGTCTTTAGCTAAATTCCGTCCACGCTGAGTTGAAGCGCGGGCGAGACTTCGAAAAACAGGGAGGGAACAATGACCGATAAAATGGATCGCAGGGAATTTCTGCGCAAGACAAGCCTTGCCTCCGGTGTGCTGATGGTCGCGCCGGGGATTTACGGTGCGTCTGTCAACACCGCCGCCGCGCAGACCGGCAGCTTTGACTATATCATCTGCGGCGCCGGCTCGGCCGGGTGCGTCTTGGCGGCCCGCTTGACCGAGGATGAGGATGTCTCGGTGCTGCTGATCGAAGCAGGTGGCCCGGAAGAAGGCGTGGAGACGATCGAGACACCGCTCCTTTTGCTGGAGAACTGGAACACCGATTACGACTATGCCTATTTCACCGCGCCGCAGGAACATTGCAACGGACGCCAGATCCACTGGCCGCGTGGTCGCGTGGTTGGCGGGTCGGGGTCGATCAATGGCATGCTCTACGTCCGCGGCCATGCCAGCGACTACGACAATTGGGCCTATATGGGGAACCCCGGCTGGGATTACGAAAGTGTCTTGCCATACTTCAAGAAATCAGAGGATTTCGAAGGTGGCGAGAACGACTATCACGGTGTCGGTGGCCCGCTCCATGTGACGGTCAATTACGAGATCCACCCAACAACGCAGCGCATCGTCGATGCCGCGCTTGAGGCCGGCTATCCGTTTAATGAAGACTATAACGGTGCCGACAGCGAGGGTGTCAACTTTGCGCAGATGAACACCAAGGATGGCAAGCGCCATTCCAGTGCCGTGGCCTTTCTGCGGCCCGCGCTGGAACGTTCGAACCTCAGCCTGCTCACCAATGCTCGCGTGAAGAATGTGGAACTGGACGGGAAGCGGGCGACCGGTGTGACCTATATCCAGGATGGCGAGACCCGCACCGTGACAGCCACGCGAGAGGTGATCCTAAGCGGTGGAACGATTGAAAGCCCTAAGATGCTGATGCTTTCGGGGATTGGCGAGCGGGAACAGCTCGAAGAGTTCGGCATCGAGGTGAAGCACGAGCTGCCGGGTGTGGGAAAGAACCTGCATGACCATTCGCTCGCTCCGGTGATCTATGAAGGCGACGTACCGCCGCCAACCAACATGGCGGTCATCCCGCTGCATGCCCAGGCTTTCATGCGGTCTGATCCACGGCTGCCCGCGCCCGACATGCAGCCGCTGTTCTTCCACGTCCCGCTCTACACAGCCGATACGCAGGAGCCGGTGACCCCGTCGGCCTATACGCTCTGCGCCGGTGGCGTGAGCCCAACCAGCCGAGGTGAGCTTCGCCTGACAGGTCCCGATCTGGAAGACCCGCCAGCGCTTGATCCGCATCTTCTGGAAACCGACTATGACGTGCAGACGCTGGTACAGAACATAAAGATGATGCGCGAAATCGCCCAGCAACCGGCTTTGGCCGAGATCACCACCCGCGAGATCTATCCGGGGCCAGATGTGCAATCGGATGAAGACCTGGCCGACTATGCCCGCAACTCCTTGCAATCCTACCATCACCAGGTCGGAACCTGTAAAATGGGCCGGGACGAAATGGCCGTGGTGGACCATGAATTGCGGGTCCATGGGATTGAAGGTTTGCGCGTGATCGATGCTTCGATCATGCCCATCGTCCCAACCGGCAATACCAATGCGCCAACCTACATGGTGGCGGAAAAGGGCGCGGATATGGTTAAGGCCGCCCGCGC
>JBCBGY010000024.1:26753-31273 GCA_038526275.1 Pseudomonadota bacterium
TAGAAAACCAGTCCGTACAATTGGACAAGCGCCAACAGCGCCAACAGCCCGAGGATCAGCCTGTCGAAAGTCTGGGCGTCTAATATTCCGCCCATCCGTTCTCCCACAGCGACGCCAAGAAAGAGGGGTGGCAAACTCATTGCGCTGATCATTGCGACCTTCCAGCTCATCAGGTCATAGGCCAAGAGCATCGGTATCTGAGCCAAACACATGGCGGCGAAAAACACGGAAACCGTGAAGATGAAGACCGGTCTGTCGAGCCTGACCGCGTTGGCGAAGGTCACTGCGATAGGTGCGGAAAGCCCCACCGTGCCCTGAAGAATGCCGCCACCGATGCCCGCTGGCCAGGCCAAGGACTGCGCGATTTCCAACGGCAGTTTGAGGGTGGGTTTGGCAACCCGCAAAAGGATGTAGGCAACAATGATTACCACGATGGCAATGGTCAGTTGTTCGGTCGGCAGTCTGGCCAAAAACCAAGTGCCAATGCCTGCGCCAATCATGCCGGCAAAGGCGAATTTCAGGGCGAAGGCAGGTTCCGCATTGTGGCGAAAGTACTTCCAGATCTGAACAGCGTTCACCAGGAAGTTGGGCAAGACCAAAGTTATGACGGCGAGGCGCACATCAAGAATTGCCGCAATGATGGGGACTGCGAGCACCGGCATCCCGGCACCTGTCGCTCCCTTCAATATTCCGCCAAGGAAAAGGCCAAGACAGACAGCAAAAATGGCCAAGGGATCGCTAAGCGGGTCAAGCATAGCGCATCATCTCGAAAAGGACGCGACACACAAGCGATCTTCTGAAACCTGGCCCGCCCAGATCTGCAATGGATGCAGGTTGGCGATGTTTGGCTGCGCCGAGGAGATCTGGGCCTTGCCGTACGCACTGTCCGAGGGTGTCCGCAACGCGCGGACGGTCTGCGCAACCCCATCGCTGGTGCGAGGCCGGACAACGGCCATCGCCTTGCCGGGCTCACCCCGGACAATCCTGTCTTCAAGTCTTCCGTTTACGCCGCGTCTTTCCCGAGGGCCTGGGCGAGGGAGGCGTCCTGAATAGCCTGATACAGCGCGAACTCGTCAGCAGGTTCAGCGCCAAGGGCTTCGATGAACTGGGCCCGGCTCGAATGCGACGGCCCGGTGCTGCCAACCTCGTCCCCGAGATTGGACTGGAAAATGCCAGCGGCACTGACGGGCAGAAAGTCTTCGTAGATGATCGGGGAGATTTCGATAGCACCGGCGTCGAGAAGGCTGTGCAGATCGCCGTCTGCGACGGGTCCAACGCGCCTGTAGCGAAAGTAGCCAAGCCCTTGGTCATGCAGGCTGCGCCAGTCATCGGGAAAACCGCCAAACCCGTCAATCAGCGCTTGCTGATAGGTTTGGGCATTGCTGCCGTCCGGATTGGGCAGAACCTTCGCGCGGACCTCAGAGAGCAACCGATCATAAAGGGCGCGGCCCTTTTCTGTCAGAGCAACGCCGCGCTCTTCGATCTCGCCAAACCGCGCTGTATGCGCGCCGTCGGTTTCGGCGCCAACGAAACGCACTTTCTCCTCCAGCGCCTTGAAACTGGTCTGCCGCAACAGAATGGGGCAATTGCGCTTTGGCGGTCCTTCGACCACCGCCTTGGCAGGCAGACCCCGGTCGATCATGCCCTGTTGCGCGGCATCGATGTCGAGCGTGCGGGGCGTCAGATGATTAATGTGAGGGCCTTGAAACCCGACAACATCCGCAATCAAGCGATGCGTATCATGTAAGGTCTGGTAGGTCTCTTTCGTTACAATCGCGTTTTCGGCCCATCGGAAGGTTTCCAAAACCTCACTGACAAATGCGGTTGCGTCTACCGCACCGAGACCACCATGCATTTCGGCCTTTTCGGTCAGAGCTACAGCGCGCTCGGTAAATATGCTGCGTCCGGCAAGGGTGGCCTGGGCGGTCTGGCGCAGATCGTCATCTTCGATCAAATCAAGCCGCAAAAGCGAAGTGAAGACGCGAAACGGGTTCTGGGCAAGCGCGTCTCGGTCAACCGGGCGAAATGCCGTAGAATGAACCGGGATCCCTGCCACGCCAAGATCGTAGTACCCTACCGGATACATGCCCATCACCGCAAAGATGCGCCGGATCATCGAAAGCTCTGCCGCCGTCCCCACCCGGATCGCACCGTGGCGTTCGTCAGAGATCCGGTTCAGATCTTCGCTTGGGTCGATCCGCAGTTCGGTGGCCCGGTTTGTTGACAGGACCTGCCCGTTCGTGTCCCGCACGATCGACAGAAGGTCGGAATAGGCGGGTACCTCGGTGCGGTACATGGCAGACATGGCCGCCGAGAAATTGGATCGAATATGGTCGGCAGGGACGTGGTCAGGCATGGCTCGGTTCTTTTGCATCAAGAAGGTCAACAGCTCGGGCAAGGCGGATCATTGCATCGCTGAGTTCAGCATCAGAATAGGCATAGGACAAGCGGAAGTGCCCCGGGGCGCCAAAAGCACGACCTGGCACCATAACAAGGCCCGTCTGATCCAGGACATGGGCACAGAAATCCGCATCCGTCTCCAAATGCCTGCCGTCTGGCATGCGCGCGCCAAGCACGCCCTGGCAGGATGGGAACAGATAGAACGCACCGTCAGGAATTTGGGCAGACAGCCCCTCGATCCGGTTCACAGCCACATGCACCTTATTGCGGCGTGCCTTGAAGATCGCGCGCCGGTCTTTCAGATGCGCCTGGCTCCCTCTCAACGCCACCAAGGCTGCGGCCTGACTTATTCTGCACGCGCCAGAGGTGAGCTGCCCCTGGACTGCAATCATGGCCTTGATCAATTCTTCCGGCCCCAGTCCCCACCCGATCCGCCATCCGGTCATGGCGTGGGCTTTGGAGACACCGTTGACCACCAGCGTTCGCTCTTTCAGGGCCGGGACGGCTTCGACGATCGAATGGAATCGGACATAGCTGATATGTTCGTAGATCTCGTCCGACATGACCCAGACGTGTGGATGGCGGGCCAGCACGTCGCCTAAGGCGGCAAGCTCCTCCGCCGAATAGATCATGCCGCTGGGATTTGAAGGCGTGTTGAGCAAGAGCCACTTGGTGCGGGGCGTTATCGCAGCCTCAAGCTGTTCCGGCGTCAGTTTGAACCGGGTTCGTACGGTTGTTGGAACGATCACGGGGGAGCCACCAAACATGCCGACCACATCGGTGTAAGTGGTCCAATAGGGGGCCGGGATGATGACTTCATCTCCTGCATTCAGGCTCGCCGCGAAGGCATTGGCGATCACCTGTTTGGCGCCGGCAGAAATGATGACATTTGCACTGTCCCAATCACCGGTCGCGGCTGCGGCGGCGCGCAGAGCGTGGGTGCCCGCAGTCGGCGCGTAACGTGTTTCACCATCCAAAGCCGCCTGATGCGCTGCGTAGATGACGTGGGGCGGTGTCGGGAAATCCGGCTCCCCCGTTGCCAGTGAAAGGACATTCTCTCCCGCGAGACGTTTTGCAGCCGCGGCCTCCGACAGGCGGACGATTTCAGACAGCGCGATACTTGCGATACGGTCGGCGCGTTGGAACGTCATGGAGTGCGCTTCTCAAACGGCATAAAGAGAGCCCGTCGGCATGGCGAGGAAGTCGTCCAGAGGGATGTCTTCCTGCTTGAGAAAACCCTTGCCTGGCAACTTGCCGTCCCGGACCATTTCGATGATGGCAACGACCGAACCGGCGGTCGTCCACGCAATGGCGGTGCGCTGATGGCCCGCAACCTCGATTGGTCGATAGGCGCGAACGAATTCCCGACGTTCCAGCCGACCATTGATATGCCCTTCGGCGGCGGCATGGACGTAAACCACATCATCTTGCACCGGCGGCTTGGCTTTGACCAGGATTTCACCGGCTTGCTGGCGATGGTCCCGCATCAGAAGCTCGTGGAAAAAGAAGTTCATCTGCCGGACATGGCCGGGATACCGCATCGTCTTGTAGTCGATATTTGCGACCTTACCCAGATAGGTGTCGCACATTGTTCCAAGCCCGCCAGAGGTGGTGAAGGCCTCAAGCCGGACGCCATCGATATAGATATCTTCGACCCATTCCATCGCAGACACCCATTTACGTGTGCCTTCCTCGATCACCTCGCAGTCGTTCAGATATTCGTTCACCACACCTTCGGGCGACCAGTTGAACGCATAGCCCATCAGCCCCGTTGGGTTCTGTGGCAAGGCACCGACCCGCATTTTGCAGGATCTGCATTCATCGAATTGAGAGATCAGATTGGCACCAACGATGCCGATAAAGCCCGGGGCCAAACCACATTGCGGCGCCATCAGCCCTTTGGCCGTCTCCGCCATGTCGATGATGGCTTTCGTGGTGGGCACGTCTTCTGTCAGATCGAAATAGTGTATGCCCGCATCATGTGCGGTTTGCGCCAGTGCGGTGTTAAGCTGGAATGGCAGGCAGGACAGCACAGCATCTTGCGAGGCCAGTTCGGTTTTGACCGCATCGGCGTCAGCCAGATCGAGAGACGCGACCGGAAAGGGAACGGTATCTCTTGG
>JBCBGY010000025.1:0-30623 GCA_038526275.1 Pseudomonadota bacterium
GAGACCCCGTTCAAGGCATTGGGGCTCGACAGTCTGATGGGCCTGGAATTGCGCAACCGTCTGGAGGCCGCGTTTGGCCTCAAGCTCTCGCCCACGCTCCTTTGGACCTACGGCAATACCCGCGCCATCGCCTCTGTCCTGACCGAACGGGTCTTCGAAGACGCCGCCTAACCAACTGCAACCGCCCCTCTGCGGCCCGATAAAAGGAAGTGACCCATGTCCGAGAAATCCGGTGGTTCGACGCCTCTCACCCGCGCCCTTGAGACGATCAAGCGCCTGAAAGGCCAACTCGACGAGAAATCCGGGGCTCAGCCCATTGCCATCGTCGGTGTTGGTATGCGCCTGCCGGGCCAGATCGAAACGCTCGACGGCCTGTGGGAGGCACTCTCTGACGGAAGGTCGCTGGTCGGCCAGATGAGCGAGGCCCGAAAGGCTCCCTTTGCAGAGGAATGGGCGGATCTGCCCACAAAGGGCGGCTATCTCGATGATGTGTTGGGCTTTGATGCCTCGCATTTCGGGATATCGCCCCGCGAGGCCCGCGCGCTGGATCCCCAGCACCGGATGCTTCTGGAGGTGAGCCACGCCGCCTTGGAGGATGCCGGGCTGGTACCCGGTGCGACCGATCAGGTGCGCGCCGGGGTTTATGTCGGGATCACGGGGCAGGATTATCGCGATTGGCAAGGTGACGATCCCGATGCCGTTTGGGCTACCGGCAATGGTCATTGCTTCGCGGCCGGGCGGGTTTCCTACACACTTGGCCTGACCGGACCTGCTGTTGCAGTCGACACGGCGTGTTCCTCGTCGTTGGTGGCCGTGCACCAGGCCTTGCAGGCCTTGCGCCGTGGCGATTGTGAACTGGCCTTGGCGGGCGGGGTGAACCTGGTCCTTTCGCCCCGGTCCACCAAACTGGTGCGCGAGACCCGCAGCCTCGCGCCCGATGGGCTTTGCAAGGCCTTCGACGCTCGCGCCAACGGCTTCACCCGGGGCGAGGGCGCCGGGATCATCGTGCTGAAAACGCTCGATGCGGCCTTGCGCGATGGCGACCGGGTCCATGCCGTTATCCGGGGCTCGGCCCTCAATCAGGATGGTCGGTCATCAGGTTTCACCGCGCCGAATGTGCTTGCCCAGATCGCCTTGATCCAAGCTGCCCTGGAAGATGCACAGATGACTGCGGCAGACGTCGCCATGGTCGAAACCCACGGCACCGGCACGTCGCTGGGTGATCCGATCGAAATGGAAGCGATTGTCCAGGCGCTCGCTTCGGCCAACGAAGGCCGCCCGTTACATATCGGTGCGGTCAAGTCGAATATCGGACATCTCGAATCCGCCGCTGGCATTGCCGGGATTCTGAAAGCCATCGCCTGCCTGCGGCAGGACGCTGTGCCGCCTATCGCTCATTTCGGCACGTTGAATCCCCGGATCGAACTGCATGGGACGCAGGTCGAATTCCCGACCAGCACGCAGCCGCTTCCTGAGGGTCCGCGCGGCATCGGGATCAGTTCTTTCGGAATGAGCGGCACCAACGCCCACGTTCTGCTGGAACCGCATCACGACGAACGGATGTCCGAAACTGACGCGACGGTGTCGGGCTTCTATCTGTCGGCCCGCACGAATGAGGCGCTTTCCGATCTGGCCCAGAGTTATGCGCAACGTCTCGCGACCGTAAGCGCCGAAGACTATCCCGCATTCGCCTACACGGCGACCCACGGTCGGGCGCATCATGACCAAGGCGCTTGGATCATAGCCGACGCGCCCGACCAGGCGATTGAGGCGCTGACCGCTTTGGTCGATGGCACGGCCCACCGCGCCGTTCTATGTGATGCGCGGGCCCAAGCGATGCGGGACGAAGATGTGCTGCCCCGCCGCGTCTTGGACCTGCCCACCTATCCGTTCCAGCGAGAGCCTTGCGCACCGCAAGCAGCACTCGAGGCGATTGCCGCAGTCGGGGCGCCGCAGCCTGCTGTCGCCCCGGCCCCCGCTACCCTGTCGACCATCGAATGGGCCGAGATTTCACTACCAACGGATTCCGGAACATTCCTGCTTGCCGGTGATGATACGGACCTCCTGGCAGGGTTCGCGCCTTTTGCCACTGCCAAGATTGATCGACTTGATGCGGCGTCACTTCAGGATCAAGGCGCTGCGACGGCCCTTCTTGTTCTCAAAGCGTCTGCTATGCCGGAGCAGGTTTCTGACGCTGACCCGGCGTCAGATGGCGCGGCTTTGTGCGCACAAGTGACGGAAGCCGTGTGTGCAGCAGGTAAGGCTGGCGTCCGTCTGTTTGTGTTGACTAGGGCAGCGGCTTCTATGCCTGAGCAAGTTGCCCAACCCAGCCATCACATGCTGCTCACGGGGCTTTCGCCTGTGCTGGGCTTGGAATTTCCGAAAGCTTGGGGCGGGTTGATCGATCTTGGCGCCGCGCCCGAAGCTAAGGATTATCAGTCCGTCGCCCAGTTCCTTTCAGCGCCCGGAGCGGAGGATCTGGTGGCAATCCGCGAGGGCAAGGCGTTCGGCGCGCGGCTGACCCCATCGGATGATCAGACACCCAGCTTGCTCCCCGCCAACTCAACCGGCTGGCATGTGCTGACCGGCGGCTTGGGCGGCATTGGCCGGGCCGTCGCTTCCGACCTTATCGCGCGTGGAGCAAGGCACCTGCTCTTGCTGGGCCGCACTTCTGACGGAGATCTGTCTGACAAAGCCCGTGCCAGTTTGGCCGCTTTGCGCGAGACCGGTGCCGACGTGCGATATGTGTCCATCGATTGCGACGATGGTCCGGCACTGACCGCTCTTATACAAGATCTGACCGCCGAGACGGGCAAACCCATCGTGGGTGTCGTCCATGGGGCAGGGGCCTTGGCGCCAGCGCCTTTGGATGGGCTCACCGCGACAGGGTTCGAAGCTGCGCTTCGCGGGAAATATTCCGGGGCTTGGTGGCTGCATTTGGCCACGAAAGACCTGCCGCTCGATTACTTCGTGTCTCTGTCTTCCGTCACTGCAGTCTGGGGGACCCAGGGTTTTGGCGCTTATGGTGCCGCCAATGGCGGGCTGGAAGCTGTGGTTGCGGCGCGGCAGGCGCTTGGGCAATCGGCCGGCAGCATAGCCTATGGTCCGTGGGCGCTGGATGGCAGCATGGCCGACGCGACCCACCGGGACGGGTTCGCCCGGTTGGGTGTCGCCGCTGTGGAAGAAGCGCCCGGTCTCGCGGCGATGGGTGCCTTGTCGCCCACCGGCCCGACGATTGCATGTGATGTTGAGTGGTCCCGCTTTGCCGACGTCATGGGCGCCCATCGGCCCCGTGCCCTGTTCGACCGGATCGCACCCGGGGCGATGAGTGCGCCTTCGGCAGTCGATGTCCCGGAAATCCGAAAGAAACTGGCAGATGTGCCAAAAGCCGCGCGTGCCGGACTGGTTGCTGATACAGCCCGCAAGATCGTGGCCCAAGCGCTTGGACATGCCGACCCGTCCGCGATCCGGGACGAGGCTGGCTTCTTCGATCTGGGACTGGACTCCATCATGGCCGTCGATCTGGCCTCGGAACTGTCGACAACCTTTGGCTGCCCGCTTCAGGTTGCTGACATATTCGATCATTCAAACATCCAGGCCTTGTCCACCGCCATCTTGGCACGGATCGAAGCCGCCCCCGCAGTCGCGAGAGCTGCGCCCGAAATCCCCAAGGTCCGGGTGGTCGAGACGCAGGAAACCGCGCCAGAGCCAACGCATACCCGTCAGGACACTGCGGAGCCCATCGCCATTGTCGGCATGGCAGGCCGTTTCCCCGGCGCAGACGACGTGGACGGCCTGTGGGACCTGCTCAGCAATGGACGGGATGCCGTTGGCCCTGTGCCAAAAGACCGGTTCAATGCCGAGGCGCTGTTCAACACTGACCCGCTCAGCACCGGGACCGTCTCAACGGATCAAGGCGGTTTCCTGAACGATATCAGTCGCTTTGATGCCGGGTTCTTCAACATACCGCCGCGCGAAGCCGAAAGCATGGATCCGCAACAACGGCTTCTGCTGGAAGTGGCCTGGCACGCATTGGAACATGCCGCGATTGATCCGCATAGCCTTTCGGAAAGCAAGACCGGCATCTTCACCGGCATCACCAATGTCGACTATGCCCGGCTGCTGGAACAAGGCGGGCTGGACCAACTGGATGCCTATTTCGGCACTGGCACATCGCTGAACACTGCGCCGTGCCGGATCGCCTATCTGCTCGGCAGCCACGGCCCGGCCATGGCCGTGGACACGGCCTGTTCCTCGTCGCTGGTCGCGGTGCACCTGGCGGTGCGGTCTTTGCGCAGCGGGGAAAGCGACCAAGTTCTGGCCGGTGGCGTCAACGTCATCACCGCGCCCAACTGCTCGGTCGCCGTCAGCCGGGCGCATATGCTTTCGCCCGATGGCCGGTGCAAGACCTTCTCTGCCGATGCGAACGGGTTCGTGCGGGCCGAAGGCTGCGGGATGTTGGTGCTGAAGCGGCTGTCGGATGCTGAACGCGACGGCGACCGCGTTCTGGCCCTCATACGCGGCACGGCGGTCAACCATGATGGTGCATCCTCCGGACTGACGGTGCCCAGCGGCAAGGCTCAGGAGGCCGTCATTGCCGAGGCCCTGGCCAATGGCGGTGTCGCGCCGAGCGAGATATCCTATCTTGAGGCCCACGGCACCGGCACCTCTCTTGGGGACCCGATCGAGATCCGCGCGGCGTGGGAAGCTTTGGGCAAAGGCCGCGACGCGGATCGGCCGCTTTATGTCGGATCGATCAAAAGCAATGTGGGCCATGCGGAATCTGCCGCCGGCGTGGTTGGCATTATCAAAACCGTGTTGGCCATGGGCCACAAAACCCTGCCAGGCAATGTGAACAGCACGCCCCCCAATCCGCATATCCACTGGGATGACATGCAGGTTACGGTCCCGGATAGGCTGACCGAATGGACTGCGGAGCGGCGTTTGGCCGGGGTGTCAGGCTTTGGGTTCAGCGGCACCAACGCCCATATCGTGCTGGAAGAGGCACCAGCATCTGCGGCGTCCGATGCCGCACCGGTGACGCCTTACTTGCTGCCAGTCTCTGCAACGGAGCCGGGCGATCTGGCCCGGGTCAGCGAAAGCTGGGCAAGCTGCATCGAGCAGTCAGACGATGACGCTTTGGCCGGGATGGTTGCCAGCTCTGGCGCCGGTCGGGCCCATTTGCCGGCGCGCCGGTCAGTCATCGGTGAAACACGGCAAGAGATCATCGAAGCGCTCCGCCGACCGGTGGCTGTCAAAGATGCTCCAACCCGGGCCCCGCGCATCGCGTTTCTCTTCTCCGGTCAGGGCAGCCAATATCTGGGCATGGGGCGCGATCTATACGAGACCGAGCCGGTGTTCCGCGCGGTGATCGACGAATGTGACAGCGTTCTGGAACCGATCATGGGCGAAAGCCTGAAGGCGCTGGTCATGTACGGGTCGGACCGGGAAGCGTTGAGTCAGACACGCATTACTCAACCTGCTCTGGTGGCTTTGGAAATCGCCATCGCCGCCTTGTGGGAAAGCTGGGGTGTTACCCCTGCCATCGTCATGGGCCACAGTGTTGGCGAGGTGGCCGCCGCAATCCATGCGGGCGTTATGGACCGCCGCAGCGGTCTGGAACTGATCGCCCACCGCGCTGGTTTGATGCAAGGCATGGAACCTGGCGCGATGCTCGCCGTTGCCGCGCCCGAGGACAAGGTCAAGGCGCTGATGGAAGGCGCTGGCTTGGATATTGCCGCCATCAATGGGCCGGAAGCCGTGGTCGTTGCCGGTCGCCAGGATCTGGTCGATGCCTTTGCCCAGAAGGTCAAAGCCGAAGGGTTGCAAGGCAGAGCCTTGGCGGTCAGTCACGCGTTCCATTCGCGGATGATGCAGCCCATGTTGGGTGATTTTGCCGAGGCGATTGATCATATCGATTTCCAGGAACAGGAGATCCCGATGATCTCAAACCTGGACGGTCGTCTGGCATCGCTTGACACATACACGGCGCAATACTGGGCGGACCACATTCTGGCACCTGTAAAATTCGCCGACGGGGCCGCCGCGATGATGGCCGAAGGGGTCGATATTTGTCTGGAAGTCGGTCCGGACCGCACCTTGGTGAACCTGATGCGCGCGGCAGGATTGCAACCTGAAGGCGGCATTGCCAACACCTTGCGGCGTGGCGCGGGCGAGCGGGCCTCACTGCTGAAGGCCGCGAAGCACCTTTATGAACAGGGCCAGTCCCTTGACTGGGCCAAAGTCCACGGTGCGTTGCAAACTCCGCGCGGGCAGGGGCCGAGTTATCCGTTCGCAGAAACATCCTACTGGACCAAAGTGCAGCCCAAGGCCGCCCCGGTTGCAGACCGGCGGCACTGGGGGCAGGAACTGCGATCTCCGGCGCTTTCCGGCCAGGTCTTTGCCTTTGAGCGGGACACGCAGTTTCCGGCCTATTTGGGCGACCACCGCCTGTACGGAACAGTCGTCACGCCGGTTGCCTCTCACCTGGGAACGATCCTTTCGGCCCTTGGCCAGGACGGATCGCCGGTCGTGATCGACGATCTGGTCTGCCCGAAAGCCCTGGTGATCCTTGATGGCGAGCGATACGACGCGCAGATTACCGTGGCCGAAGGCGACAGCCCCCAACTCACTGTCCAAAGCCTGATCGATCCGGAAGCGGACACCTGGCAGGTCCATGCGATGGGGCGGGTCGGAACCGCAGCGACCGCGATACGCCAGCCCGTTGACCGGGAAAGCTTCATCGCACAGGCCGAACGCCATATCGATGGCGACGCCTTTTACGCCTACTTCCGTGCGTTGGGCTACACGCTCGGGCCATCTTTCCGCTGGATCGCCGATGTCTGGATCGATGGGGACGAAGCCGTGATCCGTTATGCCCAGCCCGCACTTCCCGACGATCCCGCAAACTACGAGCTTTACCCGGGCCTGATCGATAGCTGCTTCCAAAGCATCGCGGGCTTCATGGTTGATGACCATGCTGACGAGGCTCCGTCCCTCGCCATTCCGTTCGCGGCCCGGCGGCTGGCCTTCACCGGCAGGCCGAATGGCCGGACCGAGCTTTGGGGTCATGTGCGCGTGCGCCGGGCCGATCCGCTGCCCAATGGTCGCCTGAGGGTGGAGACCGCGGATCTGACCATGATGGACGAACAGGGCCGCCAGATCTTCACAGCGGACGAGTTCCGTGTGCGCCATGCCCCGCGGGACATCCTGGAACGCAGCCTGCGGCGTCCACCGGAGCATGCGTTCGAGCCCGTATGGATCCGTCCGGATGGGCCGCTCTCGCGAGACGCTGTTGCCAGCCGAGTGCACCTGCTCACTGATGGCGTGCCGCTGTTGGAAGAACTTGCACCGGCGCTGGATGCGGCGGGAGCCACGGCGGTGGTCGATGCCTTGCCCGACCGCGAAGAGACAG
The DNA here is from genome assembly GCA_038526275.1 of Pseudomonadota bacterium. Classification (GTDB taxonomy): domain Bacteria; phylum Pseudomonadota; class Alphaproteobacteria; order Rhodobacterales; family Rhodobacteraceae; genus 188UL27-1. The sequence continues at coordinate 7,415 of JBCBGY010000025.1, forward strand.
GGATCGAAGGCACGCGCATCGTCGATGCCCGGTTTGCGACGGTAGACGGTGTGGCGGCAGAAGATGTAGAACATGCCGTTGCCCTGCTGGCGGACACTTTGCGGTCCGTGCCCCGTTCGGTGCCCTACGCGGTGGTGGTTGACGGCAGCAGCGAGGCCGCGCCCCTGCGGTCTGCGCTTTGGGGCATGTTGGCGGCCTTGGAGGCAGAGGAACCGGACCGCCGCCTGATCCGCCTCGGCTACGGCCAAGGCGCCACCGCCACCGCATTGGCGGACTGCATCCTCGCCGATGTCTCTGAGACCCGGCTACGGTTGGGTGAACAGGGCCTGGAGATCGCGCGGTTGCTGCCTGCAGCGGTCACCACGCCTGAGATGAACCTGTCCGGCAGTGTTCTGATCACTGGCGGCCTTGGGGCCCTGGGTCTGAGTGTCGCCACAATGGCTGCAGATGCCGGGGCTTCCGGTATCATCTTGATGGGCCGTCGCGAACCCGACGAGACTGCCTGTTCTGTGATCGAAACGATCGCCGCGTCGGGCATCCCTATCGCAACGGTTGCGGGTGATGTGACCTCTGAGGAGGATGTTGCCGAGGCCCTGGCGGCGGCACGCAAGTTCGGCCCCATAGATGCGGTCTACCACCTGGCAGGCGCCACGGATGACCGCGCATTTGAGAGCATCACCCGAGAGTCCTTCGCGAAGGTATTCGGCGCCAAGACCCGGGGTGCCCAGATCCTGGCCAGGGCGCTATACGAGGAGCGGGATGCGACGTTGATCCTGTTCTCTTCCGTGGCAAGCGCCTTGGGATCGGCAGGGCAGGTCAGCTATGCGGCGGCCAATGGCTATCTGGAAGGTCTGGCAGAGGCTCTGCGCGCCGGTGGACGGCAAGCCAGCGCTGTCTCTTGGGGCCCATGGGTGCCTGCGGCCAAGGGCGGACTGGCGGCAACAGATGCGGTGCTGCGCGCGGCTGCCCGCTATGGTGTCCGGCCACTGTCCGACGAAGAAGCCGCGGACCTTCTGGCCATCGCCACCAGCGCCCAGATCCCGCATCTTGTCGCCATCGCGGCGGACTTCGCTCGATACCGGACGGAGGTCGCAGGCCACCCGCGCGCCGCTTTCCTATCTGCGCTGGATCTTACAGAGCCGACCGCCGCACCGAACGCCGCCGCGGTTTCTGAGGCGCCCAAGGGCTGGCTGTATGACCGCGCCGCGCCCGAGCCTGCGGATGCCCGCACCGACACGCTGCGCGAAGAGATCGCCGCAATGGTGGCCTCCGCCCTCGGCGAAGACGGACCAATCGATCAGTCAGAGGGTTTCGTGGAACTGGGGCTCGATTCGATCATGGCTATCGACCTGCGCGCGCGTCTGAACCACGCCCTGGCGCAGGATCTGCCCGCGACCGTCGCCATCGACTATCCGACGGTGGCGCAACTGGCGGACTACATCGCCGAGAGCTTCTTTGCGGAAACCGTTGCGGCGGAACCCGCCGCCGCCACCCAACCAGCGCCGCAACCCGCAGCGCCGCAACCGCCATTGGAAGAAGACGAACTGGCCGATCTTTCATCGGAAGATTTGATTGCCATGGTTCAGGACGACCTGAATTGGACAGAAGGAGAGCATTGATGAACGCCCAAGACCTTCGCCCGCTTGTCGAGCAGCAGCTTGCCCTCTCGCGCCGCCTCAAGGCCCGCATAAAGCAACTGGAAGACGACCGGTCCGCCCCTCTGGCCGTCGTTGGCCTGGGGATGCGGTTCCCGGGTGGGATCACGACGCCAGAGCAATATTGGGACTTTCTGACGAGCGATCGCGACGCTGTGCGCGAGATCCCGGAAGACCGGAAGGGCCTGCGCGCGGTTTACGATGCCCAGCGTGACAAGCCCGGCGCATCCTACGTTCAGCACGGGTGCTTTCTGGACAATGTCGACCAATTCGATGCGCGGTTCTTTGGAATTTCCAACCGTGAGGCCGAGGCGCTCGATCCGCAACAGCGGCTGTTGCTGGAAACGGCTTGGGAAGCAATGGAACGTGCTGGCATTCCCATTCGGCGCGGTGATCGTCTGCCGGTTGGTGTGTTCGTGGGCATCATGGCATCGGAATATGGTCAGCGCCGCACAGGTCAGGCCGACAAGACCGAGATCGACCCTTACTTCGGCACCGGTGGCGGACATTGCTTTGCTGCCGGTCGGGTTTCCTACGCGATGGGCTTCTCGGGGCCAGCGATAAGCGTTGACACCGCTTGTTCTTCTTCCCTGGTGGCGTTGCATCTGGCGGCGCAAAGCTTGCGGCAGAAGGAATGCCGCTATGCCATTGTTGGCGGCACAAACTTGATGTTCTCCGGCGATCTGATGATTTCGCTGTGCCAGTCCGGGGCGCTCGCGCCAGACGGGCGGTGCAAGACTTTCACCAAGGATGCAGACGGTTACGGTCGTGGTGAAGGGATTGGCGCCCTGGCCCTGATGCGGCTGTCAGATGCTGAGGCAGATGGTCATCCGATCCTGGCCGTGTTGCGCGGAACGGCGACGAACCATGATGGCGCATCGTCCGGCCTGACCGTGCCAAATGGTGCGGCCCAGCGTGATGTGATCAAGGCGGCCTTAGTCGACGGTCGGATCGATCCGACCGAAATCGGGATGGTCGAGGCACATGGTACAGGCACCGAGCTTGGCGACCCTATTGAGGCGAACGCTCTGGATGCCGTTCTGGGCACGGGTGCGGGGCAGCGATCGGCCAAGCTCTGCGTTGGCAATGTCAAAACCCGGATCGGTCATCTGGAAGCCGCTGCTGGCATCGCAGGCGTGATGAAGGTGGTACTGGCGTTGAAGCACGGAACGATCCCTGCGGCATTGCGGGACGAAGACGGAGCACTGTCCGAGATGATCCCGTGGCGAGATACTATGATAGACGTCCCCCGGGCTGCGACCCCTTGGCCCGATGCGTTCGACAGGCGACTTGCCGGGGTAAGCGCTTTTGGCCTCAGCGGCACCAACGCTCACGCGATATTCGAGGCGCCGGAACCAGCCGATGCACCTGAACCTGTTGCGCAGACTGAATTGGTGGTCCTGTCGGCCCGTGACGGGAAGGCTCTGCAGGCGCTGGCTCAGACCACGGCTGCGCGGGTGCGGGCCCAAGGCGATGCCGGCCTGGCCGCGGTTGCGCATACCTTGCGCGCCGGACGCTCGGCCTTTGCCTGTCGGAGCGCCGTTATCGGGGGCAGCGCGGTGGAAATCGCGGCAGCTCTTGACGCCTTGCCTGCTGAACAGAGAACCAAGGCGGAACCAGCTCGTATGCTGCTGCGCGTCGGAACGGATGCCGACGCCATTGCAGCTTTTGCGGCGTCTCTCGCCGAAAGGTTTCCCGCTCTGGCAACAGGGGCGGATCCGCTGGAAGGCGCAGACGCGGCCAGCCACCTGCACCGGATGATCCGGCCCTTGGTCCCGCGTGCCCGACTCCAGCGCGATGCCGAATTCGAAGGTGTTGCCTTGGAATGGAACGGCATGTCGGCGCCGCTTTTGCCGAACGACGGGTGCCGGGACAGCCTGCTGAGCGCAATGGCACAACTGTTTGAAGATGGTGCGGACCTGCGCCTGGAATTCCTGGCTGGACCGGGACAAATCCGCGATGGCGGATTGCCGACGTATCCGTTCCGGCGCGAACGCTATTGGATCGACGAGCCAACGGACCTGTCCAGTGCAGAAAACGCTGAAGAAGCTGGGGCAGAACAGGCCACAGTCGCGGAAACCAAAGGAGAAGTGTCAGCCTTTGTGGAGGCGGAATTGGTGTCGCTTCTGCGGTCCGACGAGGCGTTGGATCAAGGGTTGAACTTCCTGGATGTCGGCGGCGACAGCTTTATCGCGATGCTTCTGAAAAAGGCGGTGGAGCAGCGCTACGAGGTGGATCTGCCACCTGATCTGCTGGATACGGCGCTGCCCTTGTCACAGCTTTTTGCACGAATTGAAGGTTTTGTTTGCAACGGCCAAGCCGTAGAGGAGGTGGTATGACACCGTTTTTGCGCCCCCGCCCGATCACTGATCCCCGTGTGCGATTGGTCGTTTTCCACCATGCTGGCGGGTCGGGCAGCACGTTCTACCCGCTGATCAAACGGCTGCCAGTCGACTGGGATGTCCTGCTGTTTGATCTGCCCGGTCGCGGGCGGCGCCATGGCGAGCCTGCCATCGAACGGATGGATGTCTTGGTCGCACAAGTCAGGAAAGACCTGGCAGACTGGTGCGAAGATGTCCCGCTCGCGTTGTTTGGGCACAGCCTTGGTGCCATTGTCGCCTCGGAACTGGCGCGGACCTTGGCGGGCGAAGGGACGGAGCCTGTCTGGCTCGGAGTGTCCGGACGCCAGGCACCGACCTTGCCGCCGCGCCGCACGGGGCTGCATCTGCTATCGGACGAGGACCTGCTGGCACAGTTGGCCGATCTCGGCGGAACGCCGGGGCAATTGCTCAAAGAACCGGACTTCGTGAAGATGCTTCTGGGCTATACGCGCGCCGACTTTGCCGCAGTCGACAGTTTCAACCCTGTGGCCAATCGCACGCCTCTCAACTGCCCCATTGATGCCTATGCGGCGAATGCAGACCCATGGGCCTTGCCCCCGACCATGGCAGCGTGGGAGGCCGAAACATCGGCAGATTTCTCGCTTCATCGCCTCCATGGAGGGCATTTCTACTTCATGCAGGATCAGTTTGCCGCCTTGGCGGAACGTTTGGACTTCGACCTATCGGATGCCTGCGACGCGGCCTATCCCGCGCCCCGTTCGCTGCGCGCCTAAGAAAACGGAGAAATGACATGCTTGGAAGAACGATAGAAACATCCATCGACATCGCCGCGCCCGCATCGCAGGTCTGGCAAGTGCTCACGGCCTTTGACCGCTTTCCCGAATGGAGCGAGTTCATATTGTCCGTCGAAGGGTCCATCGCCCAGGGCCAGAAGATCGTTGTGCGCCTGAATGACGGCGGTGGCGAGATGATCTTCAAGCCGCGCATCGTGGCGAACCGCGAAAGCGAGGAATTCGCTTGGCGCGGCGTCGTTGGCGCGTCGTGGATGTTCACAGGCGAGCATCGGTTCACGCTTGAAGATTTGGGCGACGGCAGGACACGCGTGGTGCATAGCGAGCATTTCAGCGGGCTGCTTGTTCCGCTTCTTTGGCAGAAGCTCACGACCCGAACCCGCGAGGCCTTTAAGGCGTTCAACGAAGCCCTGCGTCTTCGCGCCGAAGCCGCCCCAGCCTGACGTGTCGGCGGCGGCTGAACGCGCCGAAGGCGGGCCTTTTGCATCCGATATGCGGGCGGTGGCCTGTTCGGGATCGCCGTGCGGGCCAAGTCCTAATGGCCGCGCCGATGGTCGCGCGGCGTTACGCCGAACTCTGACCGATAGGCCCGGGTGAGTGCACTGGCATCTTGATAACCGCACCGAGTCGCGATCTCTGCAACCTTGAGCGTTGTCAGTTCCACCAGCCGCCGCGCCTCCCGCAGTCGAACGGCCTTGTAAACGGCGCGCGGGCTGAGCCGTAATTCGCGCAGAAACACCTCTTCGAGATGTCGCTGATCCACCTTCAGTTCGCTTGCCAAAGCCGGGATCGACAAGGGTATTTCAATAGAGCGTCGCATCAGTGCAGTAGCGGCCCGCACGGTGCGATCAGACGTTTGCCGTTCATGGGGCAGGGGGCGCGGAAGCGTGTCGCCATGCATGAACAGCGCCGCCACTTCGATGGCAAACATCGGCGTATGCGCCCGCTCAATCAGCTTCAGGGCCAGTTCCATTGCCGTTGTCGCTCCGCCGCAGGTCGCTATTCCGTCGCCGATCACGATCCGGTCGTCCAGGACCGCGACATCGGGAAATGCTTCGGCGAAACGTGTTGTCTCGTCCCAGTGGATCGTTGCCTTTTGGCCGCCCAACAGTCCTGCCGCTGCCAAAAGCCAAGCCCCTGTGTCAAGGCCGGCGACCATGTCAAATCGGGTTCGCGCGGCCTTCAGCGCCCGACAGACCATTGGGGTCGTGTGAGCCAGAAAACCATAACTTGGCATGACGAACAGGACCGTGCCGACGGGCCGTACCGCAGCCCAAGACTGGGTTTCGACAGGTAATCCGCTGGATGAGGTGACCGTACCGCCTTCGAAACTGAGAAACTGCCACTCATAAAGCTGCGCCTTCGCAATCGTGTTGGCCGCCCGAAAGGGCTCAATCGTATTGGCGAGGCAATGGTTCGAAAACTGGTCGAACAGCAGGACGGCGAGTTTTGCGGTCATGTTTCCCAAATCTGCATGATATTGCACAAATACTGCAGGGTTTCATCATGCGGCTTGTGCCAGCTTGGCGGAACTGGAGCAAGGAGGCGGGTGTGCAATTTGGTTTGACCAGCGAACAAGAGATGATCGTCTCTACTGTCCGCGCGTTTGTCGAAAACGAGATCTACCCGCACGAGGCGATGGTCGAACGGACGGCCGAAGTGCCGCCTGACTTGGCCCAACAGATCAAACAGAAATGCATCGATCTGGGGTTTTATGCCTGCAATTTTCCGGCAGAGGTCGGCGGCGCCGGGCTGAGCCACCTGGATTTTACCCTGGTCGAGCGCGAATTGGGGCGAGGCTCCATGGCGCTGACCCATTTCTTTGGGCGCCCGCAGAACATCCTGATGGCCTGCGAAGGAGATCAGAAGGAACGCTACCTGATGCCCGCTGTGCGCGGCGAGCGCATGGACGCGCTGGCCATGACCGAACCTGATGCCGGATCAGACGTGCGCGGCATGAAATGCAGCGCGGTGCGGGATGGCGGCGACTGGGTGGTTAATGGCTCCAAGCACTTCATCTCTGGTGCGGACCATGCGGATTTCTTCATCGTTTTCGTGGCGACAGGGGAAGATGACACACCGAAAGGGCCAAAAAAGCGGATCACCTGCTTTCTGGTGGATCGCGGTACGCCTGGCTTTGAGGTGCGCGATGGCTACAGCTCTGTCAGCCATCGTGGTTACAAGAACTGCATTCTGGATTTCGACCAATGCCGGCTGCCCGATGCCCAAGTGCTTGGGGAGGTTGATGGCGGTTTCGCTGTGATGAACGAATGGCTCTATGCCACAAGGTTGACCGTTGCCGCGATGAGCGTGGGGCGGGCCCGGCGCTGTTTCGACTATGCGGTCACCTATGCCGCCGAGCGCAAGCAGTTCGGCCAAGCCATCGCCAAGTTCCAGGGCGTGAGTTTTCAGGTTGCGGATCTGGTGACGGAAATCGATGCTGCGGATTGGCTGACTTTGGCGGGCGCCTGGCGGCTGGACCAGGGTTTGCCAGCAAACCGCGAGATCGCCAGTGCCAAGCTTTATGCCACCGAGATGCTGGCGCGGGTCACCGATACAACCTTGCAAATCTTCGGCGGTATGGGGCTGATGGACGACTTCCCCATCGAGCGGTTCTGGCGCGATGCACGGGTCGAGCGGATCTGGGACGGGACCAGCGAGATCCAGCGTCACATCATCAGCCGCGAAATTTTTCGCCCTCTGGGAGCATAAAAGTTGGGGCGATTGGATCGACTGTTGCGGCCTAACTCCGTTGCTGTGATTGGTGGCGGATCATGGTGCGAGAATGTGCTGCGCGAATGCCGCAAGGCTGGCTTTGCAGGCGAGCTTTGGGCCGTTCATCCTACCCGAGAAGAGGTTGGGGGGTGCCGCGCCTATCCGGGTGTCGAGGCGTTGCCCGGGCCACCCGATGCGGCATTCATCGGTGTGAACCGTATCAGCACAGTGGACGTGGTGCGTTCTTTGGCCGCCGTGGGCGCGGGCGGCGCCGTGTGCTTTGCCTCTGGCTTCAGCGAGGCGGCGGACGAACTCGACGGGGCGGAAGATCTGCAGGAGAAGCTGATCGAAGCTGCGGACGGGATGCCGTTTTTGGGGCCAAACTGCTACGGCTTTATCAACGCGCTGGACGGAATGGCGCTTTGGCCAGACCAGCATGGGATGGTGCGGGCTGAGCGAGGCGTGGCGATCATATCGCAATCGTCGAATATTGCGCTGAACCTGACCATGCAAACCCGTGGCCTACCCATTTCTTATCTGATGACTGTTGGCAATCAGGCCGCCGTGGGCCTGTCAGAGATCGGTCAAGCCATGGTTGCTGATGACCGTGTCACAGCGATTGGCCTTTATCTGGAAGGTCTGGATGACTTGGCCGCGTTCGAACAGTTCGCTGGCGCGGCCCGTGCAGCGGGAAAGCCTGTCGTTGCGATAAAGATCGGTCGATCCGAACGGTCGCAAGCGGCCACCATGTCTCACACAGCGTCGCTTGCGGGAAGTATGGCCGGGGCAAACGCATTGTTTGCGCGGTTGAGCATTTCGCAGGTCACTTCGTTGACGGAACTTTTGGAGACGCTGAAGATTTTCCATGTCGCGGGGCCATTGCCGTCTGATCGCGTGGCCTGCATGGCCTGTTCCGGAGGTGAGGCGAGCCTGATGGGCGATGTTGCTGTAGGTAGCACCGTTACTTTCCCCCAGCCATCAGGGCCTCAGCGAGACCAATTGCGGTCAATCCTGGGTCCGATGGTAACGCTCGCCAACCCGCTGGATTACCACACCTTTATCTGGGGCGATATTCCGGCCATGGCGGACTGCTTTGCCGCCATGGTGGCGGGGTCTGTGTCGATGGGCATCGTCGTACTGGACATCCCGCGCCAGGACAGGTGCGCGCCGGATGAATGGTTGAAAACGGTGGAGGCGATCAAAAAGGCCAAGCAAATTGCGGGCAAACCTTTTGCGATGCTCAGTTCCTTGCCCGAAGGGCTTCCCGAACCGTTGGCCGCATCGCTGTTGGAAGATGGTATCGTGCCGCTTTGCGGGATGGATGATGCTGTTTCGGCTATCAGTGCAGCCGCGCAGTCTTCCGGATCCTGCGCGCCGGTGTTGAAACCAAGGTCCGTTGCGATGCCGCGTCGTCTGGAAGAGGATGAGGCCAAAACCCAACTTGGCGCGTTCGGCCTGCCGGTACCGCGCCGGTCATTCGTTTGTGGCGCTGAGGAGGCCGTGGAGGCAGCGCAGCGTCTGGGCTATCCCGTGGTCCTTAAGGGCACAGGACTGGCTCACAAGACCGAAGCGGGGGCCGTTGCCTTGAACCTGATGTCTGCTGCAGATGTACGCGAGGCGGCGGGGCAGATGCCCAGTGACACGCTGCTGGTGGAAGAGATGGTGCAGACTGCGCTGGCAGAGCTTTTGGTCGGCGTGGTTTTGGACCCCGCCCATGGCTACGTGCTGACCCTGGCCGCCGGTGGCGTGTTGACCGAGCTACTGCGGGACAGGCAATCGCTGCTTCTTCCCGCCACCCGCGATGAGGTGCGGACTGCGCTGGGCCGGCTCAGCTATGGCAAAGTCCTGCAGGGATATCGCGGCAGCCCGGCCTGTGACGTGGACGCGATCGTCGACGCGGTCATGGCCCTGCAAGACTACGTCACTGCGGTGCCTATCAGCGAGATAGAGGTGAACCCGCTTCTTTGCGGCAAAGACTTTGCGATTGCCGCCGATGCTTTGATCATAGCCGGAGACCCTGAATGACTGACAACCCGATCAAAACCACCCGGGATGGCCATATCCTTGAGGTAAGGCTCGACAGGCCTAAAGCGAATGCCATCGATCTGGCCACCAGTCGGATCATGGGCCAGGTATTCACAGAATTCCGCGATGATCCGGACCTTCGGGTGGCGGTGATCACAGGCACGGGCGAGAAGTTCTTCTGCCCCGGCTGGGATCTTAAGGCTGCAGCGGCGGGCGATGCTGTGGACGGCGACTATGGTGTTGGTGGCTTTGGTGGCTTGCAGGAACTGCGAGGGCTCAACAAACCGGTCATTTCGGCCATCAACGGCATTTGCTGTGGCGGTGGACTGGAACTGGCCCTTTCGACCGACATTATTCTGGCGGCGGAACATGCCACCTTTGCTTTGCCGGAAATCCGGTCGGGCACGGTGGCGGACGCGGCCAGCATCAAGCTGCCCAAGCGCATTCCCTATCACATTGCCATGGAAATGCTGCTGACCGGGCGCTGGATCGATGCGGAGGAAGCGGCACGTTGGGGCTTGATCAACCAAATCCATCCGGCGACAGACTTGGTGAGCGAGGCCCATAAACTGGCGGCTCAACTGGCCGACGGCCCGCCCCTGGTCTATGCCGCGATCAAGGAAGTGGTGCGCGAGGCCGAGGATATGAAATTTCAGGACGCCTTGAACCGCATCACCAAAAGCCAGTTCGCGACCGTCGAAAAGCTTTACCGATCCGAAGATCAACTGGAAGGCGCCCGGGCCTTCGCCGAGAAACGCGATCCGGTCTGGAAAGGCCGATAGGGGGACAACAATGCCGCTCAGCATGAACCGCGAGGTTTTCATCACTTGTGCCATCACAGGGTCTGGCGGCACGCAGGATCGTTCGCCCCATGTGCCCCGCAGCCCGGAGCAGATCGCCGCCAGCGCGATTGACGCGGCCAAGGCCGGGGCCGCGATTGTCCATTGCCATGTGCGCGAACCCGAGAGCGGCGCGCCGTCGCGACGGCTGGATCTTTACCGTGAGGTAACAGACCGGATCCGGGCCGCTGATGTCGATGTCGTGCTGAATCTCACCGCTGGGATGGGCGGTGATCTGGTCTTTGGCTCAACAGAGGCACCGCTGCCTCTGAACGAAGCCGGGACCGATATGGCCGGGGCCGCCGAACGGATGGCTCATGTCAAAGCCTGCCGTCCCGAGATCTGCACGCTCGATTGCGGGACCATGAACTTCGCCGAAGCCGATTACGTTATGACCAACACGCCCGGCATGCTGCGCGCCATGGGCGGGATGATGACCGATCTTGGCGTTAAGCCCGAGATCGAGGCCTTTGACACCGGCCACCTTTGGTTCGCAAAAAAGCTGGTGGAAGAGGGTACATTGGCGTCACCGGCATTGGTGCAGCTCTGTATGGGCGTGCCCTGGGGGGCACCCAACGATCTGAACACCTTTTTGGCCATGGTGAATGCGATCCCGCCGGATTGGACCTGGTCCGCTTTCAGTTTGGGCCGGGACCAGATGCCCTACGCGGCCGCGGCTGTCCTGGCGGGCGGCCATGTGCGGGTCGGGCTGGAAGATAACCTGTTTCTGGAAAAAGGCGTCCTGGCCACTAATGCGCAGTTGGTCGAACGGGCCGTCGGTGTGATCGAAGGGATGGGCGGCACGGTCGTTGGCCCCGATATGGTGCGGGAAAGGTTGGGCCTGACGAAAAGGGCGCCAGAATGAAGGCGGCAATCATCGGCGGTGGCGTCATTGGGGCAGGCTGGGCGGCCCGGTTCCTGTTGAACGGCTGGGACGTGTCTGTGTTCGACCCCGACCCTGACGTGGAACGCAAGACCGGTGAGGTGCTGGCCAATGCCCGGCGCAGCTTGCCCGCGCTTTATGACAAGCCCTTGCCTGCGGAAGGGGCGCTGACCTTCGCCTCCGATCTGACGCTGGCGGTTGCCGGAGCTGATTGGGTTCAGGAAAGCGCACCGGAACGATTGGATCTAAAACACAAGGTTTTGTCGGAGATCGGAGCCGCTGCCTCCGCCGATGCGGTCATTGGGTCGTCGACCTCTGGTTTCAAACCATCTGAACTGACGGCTGCCGGGGCCCGGGCCATTGTCGCGCACCCGTTCAACCCGGTCTATTTGCTGCCGCTGGTCGAGCTTGTGGGCGACCGGGAGATGACCGAGCGGGCGGCAGAGATCCTGCGGGATCTGGGCATGCTGCCTTTGACGCTGCGCAAGGAGATCGACGCCCACATTGCGGACCGGCTGCTTGAGGCGGTCTGGCGTGAAAGTCTGTGGCTGGTCAAAGACGGCATCGCCACGACGGCAGAGATAGACGATGCGATCCGCATGGGGTTCGGGCTGCGCTGGGCCCAGATGGGTTTGTTTGAAACCTACCGGATCGCCGGCGGTGAGGCGGGAATGGAGCATTTCCTTGCGCAGTTTGGCCCGGCGCTGAGCTGGCCGTGGACCAAGCTGATGGATGTGCCAGACCTGACGGACGATCTTGTCCAGATGATTGCGGGCCAATCCGACGCGCAGTCCGGAGCAATGTCCATCCGTGAGTTGGAACGGCTGCGGGACGACAACCTTGTCGGCATGATGCGCGCTCTAAAGAAAAGCGGCTCCGGGGCGGGTGGCGTGCTGAACCTGCACGAAGCCGGTTTGCCTATGCCCCAGCGCGCTGCCGCGTTGCCGGTCACGGCGGATCGACAGATCCCGCAAAGCTGGACCGACTATAACGGGCACATGAACGAAGCGCACTATCTGGAAGCGTCCGCCGCGGCGACAGACCGGTTCATGGAAATGATTGGCGCGGATGCGGACTATATCGCCTCAGGCAAAAGCTATTTCACGGTGGAAAACCATATCCGGTACATCGCAGAGCTTTTGGCAGGCGAGCAGCTTACAATCGAGACCCAAGTGCTGGGCGGGACCGGCAAGAAGCTACACCTGTTTCACCTTCTCTATGGGCCGGAAAGGAAGCTCGCGGCGACGGCAGAGACGTTGTTGTTGCATGTGGATCTGACGACCCGGGCCACGTCAGAACCTGACCCAACTGTGATCGAGAAGCTCGCGAAGTATTCCGCAGACCATGCCAACCTTCCCATGCCGGAAGGGGCGGGCCGTCATGTCGGGCAGCGACCCTAGCCTATTCGAAATATTCGGCGTGGGTCTTGTGGATCAGGCTGATTGTCTCATCCAGCCGTTCCAAGTGACGACGCGCCACTATCAGAGCCTCGTCGACGGAGCCATCGTGGATGGCTTTGATCAACTCGCAATGATCCTCTACCAGGGTCGTCGCCCGGCTGTCGCGGGTCAGGCTGAGAACGCAAAGCCGATCAATCTTTTGTTTGCATTCCTTGATGGTCTCAAATGCCAGCGGCCTACGACCATATTCACAGATGAGCCGGTGAAAATCGTAGTCCAGGTCGTGGAACCGATCCGAGTGTTCCGATTCAATAGCGGCGCGCTGCAATTCCAGATTAATCTCTATCGCGGGAGCGACGGTTTCATCGGGGTCGATGCAGGCACACCGTATCACTTCAAGCTCAACCGCCAGCCGGACGAACCGAGCGTGAGAGATCTGCTCCATTGAGAAGCTGCGAACCTCAGTGGCCTTTTGCGGGCGGATGACAAGAAGGTCCTGATTGCCGAGCCGAGCGAACGCATCCCGCACGGGCTGGCGCGATACTCCAAATCGACGGGCGACTTCCACTTCCGAAAGCTTTGAGCCCGGAAGGATTTTGAGGGACACAATATCTTCGTGAAGCCGCTCAAACACGAAGTCTGCTGTTGTCCGTCTTTCGATACCGTCTGCTATTTCGCTATTCTTTGCCATGTCCAGCATAGTAAGTGCGCTAGAGAGCGTCAGATGTCCACTCTTGACGTTTTCCAATTACCTGGAAAGGTGCCGAAACGACGCCTAACACGGGCCTTGACAGCGCTTGTATACTAGTCTCCAAATAGGTGTCGCACTGAGTTCCGCAGTGAAAGCGCAACGTAAACGTTTGCGCCAAACTGACCAAGAGAACAGGACATCCAAGGGAGGATAACATGACCAAGAGATTCGTCGGATCAATGATCGGCGCCGTCGCGGCATTGGCGCTGCAGACGGGAATCGCCGCTGCCGAAAACTGGCGCGGCTGGAACATTCACGTGGATGGCTACCCGAACACTGTGGCCATGGATAATTTCGCAGAGCTTCTGGCGGAAAAGACGGGTGGCGAGATCACCCTGCAGATGTTCCACGGCGGTACCCTGGGCAGCCAGCCCGATGCTATTGAGCAAGTACGCCTTGGTGCTCTGGAGATTGGCAACTTCAACCTCGGCCCGATCGGTCCGATCGCTGCTGAAGCCAACGTCGTGTCGCTGCCGTTCATCTTTAAGGACGTGCCGCACATGTTCCGCGTTCTGGAAGGCGAGGGCGGTCAGAAAATTGCAGACGGCATGGCCGCCATGGGGATCCTTCCGCTGGCTTGGTACGATGCTGGCGCGCGGTCTTTCTACAATGGCAGCAAGCCGATCAATTCACCCGAAGACGTTTCGGGTATGAAGGTCCGCGTGATGAACAACGATCTTTATTCCGGCATGATTTCGGAACTGGGCGGCAACCCGTCGCCGATGGCTTTTGCCGAAGTGTATCAGGCTTTGAAAACGGGCGTGGTCGATGGCGCAGAGAACAACTGGCCGTCCTATGAATCGACAGGTCACTTTGAGGTGGCCGGGTTCTATTCGCTCAGCCAGCACCTGATCATTCCGGAATGTCTGTGCATCAACACGGATACTTTCAATGCCCTGTCTGACGACATGAAGACAGCCGTTGTGGAGGCAGCCCAGGAATCGGCCGCAATGCAGCGCGATCTTTGGGCCGAACGGGAAGAAGCCAGCCGCAAGATGGTGGAAGAGGCCGGTGTCACCACGAACGAGATTGCTGACAAGGCACCGTTCCAGGCCGCCATGCAGCCGGTCTATGATGCCTACCTGGATTCCAACCCGGATCTGCGTCCCTTGGTCGAACTGATCCAGGCGACCGAATAAGACTTGCTGATCGGGCGCGCTTGGCCAAGGCTGGGCGCGCCCTTCTTGTGCCGGAGAACGCGCAATGACCGAAGTTCTTGAGCCGCCAGCCCTCAAAACCATGGATACCGTTCTGAATGGCATCGCGTTCGTATGCCGGGTGGTCACTGGGCTGTCGCTGGTTGTGCTGACGGTCATCTTCGGCTGGCTGGTTTATGGCCGCTACGTGTTGAACGATACGCCCACATGGGTCGAACAAACTGCGCTTTTGTTGGTCATGACCATTGCCTTTCTTGGGGCGGCCGTGGGGACCCACGAAAACACGCATCTCGCCGTAACCATGGTGCGCAGTGCACTGGCACCCCGTTTGCGCCTGATCGTGCTGGGTGTAACCGACATCATCTTGGGCGGATTCGGCCTGCTGATGCTTTACTACGGTGCTGAATTGACCCTGTTCAAATGGGGGTCTTCCATTCCGCTGATCAATGTACCGGAAGGGTTACGGTCATTACCTTTGACGATTTCGGGCGGGCTGATCGTACTCTTTTCCGCCGGTCATATCGTGCGGCTTCTGACGGGGCGTGACCGCCGCGTCGACGTTATTCAATAGGAAACACCATGGGTCTATTGGTACTTCTCGGCCTGTTCGCGCTGTGTGTGATCGTTGGCGTGCCCGTGGCCTTCGCGCTGGGCATCTCGGCCATAGCGGCCTTCTGGTTCGAAGGGTTGCCGCTGACAATCGGGTTTCAGCGGATCATCTCGGGCATCAACGTCTTTTCTCTGATGGCGATCCCGTTCTTCATCTTTGCCGGAGAACTGATGTTTCATGGCGGCATCGCCATGCGCCTCGTCCGGTTCGCTTCGGCCGCCGTTGGGGCCGTTAGGGGCGGACTGGGCATCGTGAATGTGTTTTCCTCCATGCTTTTCGGCGGGATTTCCGGTTCTGCCGTGGCCGACATATCGGCGCTGGGGTCAATCCTTGTGCCTGTGATGAAAGAAAAGGGCTACGACGCCGATTATGCGGTGAACGTGACGGTCACCTCTTCCATCGCTGGGATCATCATCCCGCCCAGCCACAATATGATCATCTTCGCTATCGCGGCGGGTGGCGGCATTTCGATCTCGCAGCTCTTCATGGCTGGCGTGCTGCCGGGCATCTTGATGTGTCTTTGCCTTGCCCTTGCGGCCTATCTGGTCGCGGTCAAGCGCGGCTACCAGGCTGAAAAGTTTCCCGGTTGGCAGGCGCTGGCGCTTAGCTTCGCAGGCGCGATTCCGGGTCTGTTTACCGCTGTGATCATTGTCGGTGGGGTCCTGACGGGCATCTTTACGGTGACGGAGTCCGGTGCCTTTGGCGCGATCTACGCCTTTGTCGTCACCTTACTGGTCTATCGCAGCCTGACGGTCGAAAATTTCAAGATCGCTGTTGTTCAGGCGGTGCGCACAACCTCTATGGTGATGATCCTCATCGCGTGTGCGGGCGCATTCGCCTACATGCTGACCTTCTACCGCGTGCCGAACCTGACCGTCGATTTTCTGACGGGTTTGACCGAAAATCCCATCCTGATCCTTTTGATGATCAACGCGGTACTGTTGGTGCTGGGCATGATCATGGACATGGCCGCGCTGATCCTGATCTGCACCCCGATCTTCCTGCCGGTGGCCAACAGCCTGGGCGTTGATCCTTTGCAGTTCGGCATGATCCTGATGGTGAACCTTGGGCTGGGTCTGTGCACCCCGCCTGTAGGCTCCTGCCTGTTCGTGGGATGCGCGGTGGGCAAACTGCCGATGGAGAAGGCCGTCCGCACGATCTGGCCCTTCTACATCGCGATCTTCATGGCGCTGATGATGGTGACCTTTATCCCGGCGGTCTCTCTGACCTTGCCAAGGCTCGTCGGGGGTTAGCGCAGATGGTCTGGCGCGACTAAAGATGTCGCGCCTGAGATTGCTGAAGGTGACGCCTACGACGGATCGATCCACCAGATGTCAGGCAGGAACCCAAGCCAGTCGCCGTAAATCGGGAGCGTCTCGGGATACTTCATCTCGGCCCGGTGGGCGAGGAAGGATTTGGGCTGGTACCAGATCGGCACCACGTAGCGACCCGCCGTCAGCACACGGTCCAAGGCGCGCACCGCTGCAACAAAGCTGTCGTGGCTTTCTGCGTTCAACATCGCATTGATCATCGCCTCGGCAGCAGGGCTGTTCATGCCCATCCAGTTGCGCGTGCCAGGCTCTTCTACGCCTTCAGCGCCCCAATAGAGCAACTGCTCATTGCCGGGGCTCAGGCTCATTGGGCGGCTGTAAGGGGTCATGTCGAAGTCGTAGACCTGCGTGCGTTCCTTATATTGGGCGCTGTCTACTGTGACCAACTCCACCTCGGCGCCGATAGCGCCCAAAGCCTCCACATAAAGTTCGGCTATGTTGGCCTGCTGCGCAGAACCTGCCTGCAGCAGCAACTCAAAGGCCAAGGGCTCTCCCGCAGCATTGCGCAACGTTCCGTCCGCCGCGCTCCATCCGGCCTCTTCCAACAGTTTCAGTGCGGCCCGCCGACCCCGGCGGTTGCCTTTCTGGCCGTCACTTACGGGCAATTCGTAGCCTTCTATGGTGCCTGGCAGCAGATCCGCAGCGAACGGCTCCAACAGTGCTGCCACTTCGCCTTCTGCAGGGCCGGGGCGCATGGCAAGCTGCGAGTTTGCAAAATACGACGTGATCCGCGGTTGCGCACCGTCATTCAGGATCCGGTTGATGAATTCAAAGTTGAACGTCTGAATCATCGCCTCGCGCACCCGCCAGTCGGCGAAAATCGGATTGCGGGTGTTCATAACGAACCCGGCAATGCCAGATGGGCGTTGATGCGGGATCTCGGATTTCAGGATCCGTCCGGTCGTGACGTCCGGAAAGCTGTAATTCTCTTCCCACTTGGCGGCATTGGTTTCACGCACGTAAGAGATTTCACCGCCGCGAAACGCCTCGAAGGCAATGTCCCCATCGGCAAAGTATTCATATCGCATGGCTTCGATATTGTGCTGGCCCCGATTGAACGGCAGGTCAGCGCCCCACCAGTCCGGATTTTTGACCAGGGTCACACTGCGCCCCGGAGAGATATCACCAATGATGTAGGGGCCGGAACCAATTGGTGGCTCCATGCCAGGCTGATCGAATTCTTTCCCGTCGAAGAACGCCTTCTTCAGGATCGGTCGTAGCCCAAGAATCAATGGAAGCTCATTGTCCGGCTCCGAAAACGTGAACCGCACCGTGCGCGGCCCCGTGGCCTCTGCCGTGGCAACTTTTGCCCAAGAGCCGTGGTAGCGCGGGTGGCCTTTCGTCCCGAGGATCTCATAGGACCACAAGACATCTTCCACCGTAACGGGGCTGCCATCCGAGAAAGTTGCCTCCTCCCGCAACGTGAACTCTACCCATTCCCGATTCGGTCCTGTCTCAATCGAATCGGCAAGCAGCCCGTAGAGCGAAAAGGGTTCGTCCCAGGATCGGCCCATCAGACTTTCGAACCCATAGACCCGCCAGCCATACGGCGCGCTGCCATTTAGAATAAAAGGATGCAGGCTGTCGAAGCTGCCGACTTCGGCAAACGACATCTCTCCCCCCTTTGGCGCGTCCGGGTTCACATACGGGAGTGACACAAAATCCGGTGGAAGAGCCGGTTCTCCATACATAGCTATGCCGTGGGAAGGTTCGGCCAAGGCGAATCCCGTGCCCGCGATCAGAGCTAAAACGGTTCCGGCCAAACGTGAACGAATGAAATATTTTCCGACCATTTTTCTGATTTCCCTGCTCTTACCTTATTTCCTTGGCCGAAAGGGTACGGTGGGTATCGAGCATTTTCAAACTTTTAACTTGGACAACTCGGCTGGTTTGCGTATAACGAGGGCACTGCTCGATAGGTTTCTTGCCTGTATGAAACCTGCCTCAATAACTTAACGCCGGCCTTGTGCCGGCGTTTTTTTGCTTCTTAACCTCACACATTTGAAATATTTCCCGCGTGTTCAGGGTCTTCTTGTGTCACCAATCGCTTACGTGACGATCTTGTAAGGTAGGATTGACCGCGAATTGGGGTCCACGACCAGTTTCCGCTCCAATGGGGGGACAGCGCGTTGGTGACAATTTGGGCGTTCGCAGATCCGGCAAGAGATACCGATGGGCTCGAATGCTTGCGGCGCAGACAGATCCAAATCATCGGCATAAACCAGCGCGCCCGCATGGGTCACCTCGCATCCCAGCGCAATGGCATAGCGGCGGACGGGTGCCCCCCATGATCCACCGGGTTTGCTGACGTCGCGGGCCAGCGAGACATACTGCACCCCATCCGGTGTTTCGGCCAATTGCCGCAGGAACTGACCGGGTGTTTCAAAGGCACGATGCACGTTCCACAGGGGGCAGGCGCCCCCAAATCGGGCAAATTGCAAACGGGTGGCCGAGTGGCGCTTGGTGATCGTGCCGGCTTGGTCCACGCGGACGAAGAAGAACGGAATGCCCTTCGCGCCGGGTCTCTGGAGCGTAGACAACCGGTGCGCCACCTGCTCGATCGATGCGCCGAACTGCCGGGCCAGCACCTCCAGATCATGACGGGCCGTTTGGGCGGCGTTGAGGAACGCGCCATAAGGCAGCAAGGCAGCACCGGCAAAGTAGTTGGCCAAACCAATGCGCGCGATGGCACGGGCTTCGTCGGTCTGGAACCGCGCCGTGCTGAGTGTCGCTTCGATCAAGTCGTTCTGCGTGATCAAAGCGAGATGGTGCAAGATCTGAAACCGACGGCTGGCATCGGGCGTTCTGGCCGAAAGCGTCAATTCGTGCGTTGCTGGATCGTAGTGCCGGAGTTCCCCGATCGGCGCATGAAGGACGGTTATGCCATGTGAGGACAGGACAGACTGCGCTTCGGCCACAGGGTCACCTGTTTCGCCTATGGCTTCTGCCGCGCGGTCGATGGCATCGAGATAGTTGTCGCAATAGTGGAAGAAATCCCGGACTTCTTCCCACGGCGAGATCGGCGCGCGTTCACCTGACTGGCCCATAGCAGCGTCTAAAGAGGCCAAGCGCTCATGGGTTTGTCGATAGGCCCGATGCAACTCAAGGAAGGCATGGGCCAGGGCAGGGGCATTGGAGGCGACCAGCCGTAAGTCTGCAAGCGGTGGAATGTCCGGAAAAACCGGATCGGCCAGGGCTTCTCGAATGTCGGTTACCAGCCGTTCGGTGTCGCCGAGGCTCAACTCAGTCACGTCGAACCCAAATTCCTGTGCAAGTGCAAGGACAACACCGGTCGAGATGGGCCGGTTGTTGTTTTCCATCTGGTTGAGATAGGGCAGCGAAAGGCCCAGTTTAGCGGCAAAGGCCTTTTGGGTCAGGTTCAAACGCTGCCGCACTTCGCGCAGCTTCGCCCCGGCATAAAGTTTCTGCTGCGCCATGATATTTGCACCTTCGCAAGCTGGGTGCAGTATCTTTGCAAATCTACTGTGTTACGCCAAGTGCGCGTTCTCTGCGGATAACCAGATAGATGGATGCAACTCCTAAGGCAGAGGTAGCGCAGATCAGGATCAACAAGGGCAGCGCACTGTCGGACACGACTAACCCCGCCAAGGCTGAAAAGGCCGCGCCGCCACCGATCATCATAGCTCCGCCCAAGCCACTCGCCGTCCCGGCAAGATGCGGGCGCACCGACAATGTGCCCGCCGTGCCATTTGGAATAACCATGCCATTCCCAAGGCCGACAAACACAAAAAAGAAAAAGAAAACAGGGGCTGAGATCTCAAAGCTCATGTAAAGCACCAGCAAGGCAAGCATGCCGCCCAGGTTAAGCCAGGTCCCGATAAGGATCATCTGATTGATGCCGACCTGCTTGGAGTAGCGACCTGAGAGGAAATTGCCTGCCGCATAACCCACCGCCGGAGCACCGAAAAAGAAACCGAGCGCGGAAGGGCTCAAACCGAAGGAGTTTGTTGCCACAAAAGGTCCGCCTCCCAGGAAGGCGAAGAATGCTCCAGAGGAAAAGGCCGTCGTTGCGCAGTAGCCCCAAAAACGTGGCGACGTCAAAAGCTCGGGATAGTCGCGCACCTGTTGCTGAAAACTGCTCGACGTAGATTTGGCCGTTTCCCCTAGATCATACCAACTCACGGCGAACAGCGCCCCGGCACAGATCAGCAAGGCCCAGAAGTTGGCTTTCCATCCAAATGCTTCATCCAGAACGCCACCGATCATGGGGGCCACCATGGGCACCAGGGCCATCCCCATCATGACATAACCCATCATCGATGCGGCCTCATCGGGGCCGACCATGTCGCGGACGATGGCGCGGCTCAGGACAAGGCCCGCCGTGATAACAGCTTGCGCCATCCGGAATAGAAGAAAGATCTCGATCGTGGGCGCCACAAGCGTTCCGATGGTTGCCGCAGTGAAACCCAGGATCGCCCAAAGCAGTACCGGGCGACGCCCGAAACGGTCCGAGATTGGCCCAATGAAGATCTGCAATATCGCATTTACGGCCAGGTAAACCGGGACAGCCAAGGCCACTAGTCCGGGCTCGGCCTCAAAATGCACTGCCATCGAAGGCAGGGAGGGCAGAAAGATGTTCATCGACATGGCGGACAGACCCGCCATGAAGACAAGGGTAAAGATATGAGGGGAGGTGCGCCGGTCCAAAAACACCGACGGCTGGGCCGGTTGATCCATACCGGCTCACATAGAACCAATGGACCGGACTGTCCATGCACCAACTGAACCCGTCAGTTTACTGTTCTTCATTAGCTTGCTGCGAAGCGCGTAAATCAGACCCAAAGTATTGAGCAATCCCAATCGTTATAGTAGCGTTTTCCCTAGGGTAAAGGGTGAGACAATCAGTGCTTAGGCTAGGTTTTGCAACATGCATTGCAGCCGTGGCGGCATCAGCCGTGCTTGCATGTACACCACGGGACTTTATTGGCGCTTCGCTGGCATCGGAACATTCTGATCCAGAGATTGCGAGCGTTCTTATCGCCTATCCATCTTTGCGATATGAGGCCGACATAAGGGCTTTGGTGGATGGCGATCAAGAGATCTCGATAGCGGCGGCGTCCGATCTGGGGCCAGCAGAAGTTCTGGAACAACCGACATTTGGCGATCAATTCCGTTATGTCTATCCGTTGCAATTCAATATGCGGGCCCGTGAAACGTCATGGTTCGATCCGGGCCGAGTTCGCAATTCGGATTTCATGTCGCTGCTATACTTCTCAGACGAGGCCACAGCCCGGGCGTCTTTGGTGACTGTCGAACATGAGCCAACGGGCGCACGGTTCAATGTGACCGAGAAACGTGGCGTGGCATGTCAGCTTCAGGCCGTCTTGAGCGCCTTGGGGTCCCGCCATACACCGCTGTTCGAAAATATTGGTGGCAGTTTCAATTGGCGCACCATCAGCGGCACTGATCGGTTGAGTGTGCATTCCTATGGAGCAGCGATTGACCTGAATTCCCGCCTAGGGGCCTACTGGAGATGGCAGGGGCACCGGCCCGGTGGGGTTGGCCGATTTGAAAATCACTTCCCTCAGGATCTGGTATTGCTTTTCGAGAGGTACGGATTCATTTGGGGCGGGAAATGGCATCACTATGACAGTATGCATTTCGAATACCGGCCCGAATTGATTATCTATGCCCGACTACAAGCTCAGCGAGGCGGATAGGTGAGCCGATCTGTTGTGCGCTGCTTATGTAGTCAGAAAAACCCGCGCCAACCTGTGGCGCGGGTTCTCCCGTTTCTTAGCCAGCCAAGGCGGCGTTGAGGTTTTCGTCGACCTTTTCGAGGAAACCCATGGTCGTCAGCCATTTCTGATCCGGTCCAACGAGGAGCGCCAAATCTTTCGTCATGGAGCCGCTTTCCACGGTTTCGACGACCACCTTTTCAAGTGTCTCGGCGAAATTCAGAAGCGGCGCGTTATCGTCCAGCTTGGCGCGGTGCTTCAGACCACCTGTCCAGGCAAAGATCGATGCGATGGAGTTGGTCGACGTTTGTTCGCCCTTCTGGTGCTGGCGGTAATGGCGGGTGACCGTGCCGTGCGCGGCTTCGGCTTCCACGATCTTGCCGTCGGGCGTCATCAACTGCGAGGTCATCAGGCCCAGGCTACCAAAGCCCTGCGCAACCGTATCGGACTGCACGTCGCCGTCATAGTTCTTACAGGCCCAGACGAAGCCGCCATTCCATTTCATGGCACAGGCCACCATATCGTCGATCAGACGATGTTCGTAGGTGATCCCCTTGGCTTTGAACTGCTCTTCGAACTCTTCTTCGTAAACCTTCTGGAACAGCTCCAGGAAGCGACCATCATACTGTTTGAGGATCGTGTTCTTGGTCGAAAGGTAGACGGGCCAACCGAGGTTCAGGCCGTAATTCATCGAAGCGCGGGCAAAATCGATGATCGACGAATCCAGATTGTACATCCCCATATAGATGCCAGCGGACGGGGCAGAGTAGACTTCGTGCTCGATGACTTCGCCATCGTCGCCCACGAACTTCATGCTCAGCTTGCCGGGCCCGGGGAATTTCATGTCTGTGGCGCGATACTGGTCGCCGAACGCGTGACGACCAATCACGATAGGTTGCGTCCAGCCCGGCACTAGGCGCGGGACGTTGTTACAGATGATCGGCTGGCGGAATACGACGCCGCCCAGGATGTTGCGGATCGTGCCGTTCGGGCTGCGCCACATCTTCTTGA
>JBCBGY010000026.1:0-29792 GCA_038526275.1 Pseudomonadota bacterium
TATGCGGTGACGCTAGATGACCCGGCTCTCTACAGCCCAGAAGCCCATATTTTCTGGTCCGAGAAACTGCCTTGGGTAAGTGCCGACGACGATCTGCCACGGCACGAAAAAGGACTGCAGAACGCGGCGCAGTCCGGACAGAAACTCCTTTAGTGAGGGCTCAATGGCCTCTGTCATTTTTCTGCACGGCGCATCGAGCAGCGGTAAATCCACGATTGCCCGTGCGCTACAAGCCCGCATAGAGGCACCGTTCTGGCATATCTCCATCGATCACCTGCGGGATTCCGGCGTTCTTCCGACAGCCCGGTTTAAGAATGGCGACTTTGATTGGAAGAAATCGCGTGGGGCCTTCTTCGACGGATATCACGCTTCGCTCGGCGCTTATGCGGATGCAGGCAATAATCTGATCCTCGAACATATCCTGGATAAGGATGGTTGGCTTGAAACGCTGAAAGGCCTCTTTGCACAGCATGATGTTCTGTTCGTGGCCGTCCATTGCCCGCTCGATCTGCTGATTGCCCGGGAGACCAAGCGGGGCGACCGGCCTGTGGGCAGCGCGCAGCAGGATTTTGAAACGATCCATCGCGGTCGGCGCTATGATCTGGAACTGCAATCCGAAGATGGCCCGGACGCCAATGTCGACAAGATCCTGACGGCGTGGCGCGGCGGTGTCCGATTATCCGAGTTTCAGCAGTGATCGAAACACCGCGTCTTTGGCTCCGGCCATGGCGGCAGGAGGATTTGCCGGGTGTCACCGCGATTTTAGCCGACCCGGAGGTCATGGCGTTCAGCGATAACGGCCCGCTCCACCCCGATGCCTGCCAACGATGGCTCGCACAGCAGATTGCAAACACCGACGGTCGGGGCCTTCACGCCATTGCGCTAAAGTCGAGCGGGGAGGCAATCGGTTACATTGGACTGACCCAAAAGGCGGGACGGACAGCGGAAGCCGAAGCGGAATTCGGGATCCGGCTGGCCAAA
Organism: Pseudomonadota bacterium; assembly: GCA_038526275.1. Classification (GTDB taxonomy): domain Bacteria; phylum Pseudomonadota; class Alphaproteobacteria; order Rhodobacterales; family Rhodobacteraceae; genus 188UL27-1. Next base: position 982 of record JBCBGY010000026.1, read on the forward strand.
CCATTCTGGCGGCAAGGCTATGCCAGTGAGGCGGCCCTCAGGCTTTTGCAAGAGGCCAAGCAATCAAATTGGGCCGACCGGGCGATCGCCATCGTCGATCCGGCCAACACCGCGTCAGTCGCCCTGCTTCGCAAACTCGGGATGATCTACAAAAGTGAGATCAGCTTCCCTGGATACGATCACCCCGACCACCTTTATGGCCTGTCTTTGCGGTCGTACCTGTACCATCTGCTACCTCAAGACATGCGCGGTGACACGCTCTACCCGCTCAACAAACTGGCAGATGCGCACCCAGACCTGCACAGGCGCGAACTGCAGAAATATCGGGGGCGCGAGGCAGTCTTGCACCAGACAGTCCCCTGTTTGGACTGCACCTGGTCCGACGTCTTGTTTCTGTCTGCTGTTTCACCGTCCGTCATAAAGGCAGCAATGGCCGAAGCGGGACTATGCTGGCGCAATGCCCATCAGATGGCACGCTTTGACGCAAACCACCCCGCTTTCACCCCAGATGCAGCCGTGATCTGGTCCATTCCCAACGCGGCGACCGCAACCATCGCGGATAACCGTGTCGAACCGGAGGCCGCGCCCTATGACCCGGCAAACCTGGAAAACCCCAGCGCCCTGCCCAAGCTGACTTTGAGCTATTTCAGGGACTGCGCGCAAAAGACCCAACGTCCGCTGCTGTTTCTGGGCCTGCCTCATGTGTTGCTGCGCGGCACTTTGGACCTGTCGGACGCGGAAATCCTAAAGGTTTGAACGCGAGCCGCCTTGGGGGGTGACACTCCCGGGCAAACCTGATCTAACCCCTGATCAGACAGGGGCGTCCGGCTGAGGCTGGTCTGAGAAGCACCCTTTGAACCTGATCCAGTTAAGACTGGCGGAGGGAGTCGCACGCCGGGTTGTTGCCCGGTATCCGTCGGCCCTTCGCCCTTTGGGAGCGTCGATGGACCAATCTAAAGACATCTGGTCTCGGATGCGAGCCGATCCACCGCTGGTGCATTGCATCACCAACTATGTCGCCATGAACTATGCCGCGAACGTGCTGCTGGCCGCTGGTGCCGCGCCGGCAATGGTTCACGCACCCGAAGAAGCAGGGGATTTTGTGCCCCTGGCATCGGTGCTGACCATCAATATCGGCACGCTCAGCCCATATTGGGCCGACGGTATGAAAATTGCCGCCAAAGCCGCGACGGCGAACAACAAGCCATGGATACTGGACCCGGTTGCGCATTTCGCGACACCCTATCGTTCCAACGTCACGCAGGAGCTACTGGCGCTCGGGCCCACGATCGTGCGTGGCAATGCATCTGAAATTCTTGCCTGGGCCGGAGAGGAAAGCGCCGGGCGTGGCGTTGACGCAGGCGATGCGGTCAGCGCGGCAGAAGGGGCCGCAATGAAGCTCGCCAAAGACCACCGCATGACCGTCGCTGTGACCGGGGCGGTTGATTTCGTGACAGACGGCCAGCAGAGCGCGCGCATAACGGGCGGTGATCCGATGATGGCGCAGGTCACTGCAATGGGCTGCGCGCTCACCTGCCTGATCGGCGCCGTGGCTGCCGTGGCTGCTCCGTTCGACGGCACCGTCACGGCGCTTTCAGCCTTTGGACAAGCTGGATCAGTGGCCGCTGAAAAGGCAAACGGACCGGGGTCATTTTCGATGCACTTCCTTGACGCACTGTCTGCCCTGGACGGTGCGAGCCTGGGCGACCGGATCAGCACGACATGAGGCGTTTGCCGGATCTCTCCACCTATCTGGTGCTCGACCCGGACCTGTGTGCCGACATCGGTATGGTCGAAACGGCACTCTTGGCGGCCTCGGGTGGCGCCACCGTGATTCAGCTCCGACACAAGACGGCCAGCACCGGAGAACTGGTGGCCACAGGCCAAAGGATCAAGGACGCACTCAAAGGCAAAGCCGCATTCTGTGTGAATGACGATGTGGACGCGGCCATCGCGCTTGAGGCCGACATCCTGCATATCGGTCAGGATGACATGACACCTGCAGAAGCCCGTGACCGGATTGGCCCTGACATGATCCTGGGCCTGTCCGTTCATAGTGTTGAGACCGCCCGCGTCGTTGATCCCGCGATCGTTGATTATTGCGGTGCTGGCCCTGTCTTTGACACGCAGACCAAACCCGATGCCAAGCCCGCAACGGGACTGGTTGGACTTGACCAAATCATCGCGGCGGCACCGGTGCCAACTGTCGCCATTGGCGGGATCAAATCCCAAAACGCCGCCGCCTGCCTACGCGCCGGGGCAATCGGCGTCGCGGTTGTGTCTGCCATTTGCGGGCAGCCCGATCCCTACGCCGCTGCCGCGCAATTGGCCCGCATCACCAAAAGAACATCCGGCAAGATATCAACTGCTTTAACGATCGCCGGGTCAGATCCGTCCGGCGGAGCCGGTATTCAGGCAGACCTCAAGACCTTTTCCGCTCAGGGGGTCTACGGTATGGCGGCAATGACCGCCTTGACCGCGCAGAACACAACCGGCGTGAGTGGGGTCCACCTAGTGCCGCCCGATTTCGTTGCACAACAGATCCGCGATGTCCTGGCCGACATCCCGCCCAAAGCCATCAAGATCGGCATGATCGCGACAGCCGAGATTGCGCAAGCGGTGTCGGACGCCCTGAAAACGGATGCGCCTATTGTTTTGGATCCCGTCATGGTCGCCAAGGGTGGTCATCCCTTGCTGGCCGATGATGCCGTTGCTGTTATTCGCGACATTCTCGTTCCCCGTGCCACGGTTATCACGCCCAATCTGCCGGAAGCCGCCGCCCTGTTGGGCCGTTCCATGGCAACCGACAAGGACCAGATGGTGAGGCAGGCTGAAGCCCTTCTGGGGCTGGGACCAAAGGCTGTGGTTCTGAAAGGCGGGCACCTGGATGGCCTGGAGAGCCCGGACTTGTTTTTGACCGACGACCGCAAGTGCTGGCTGAACAGCCACCGCGTTCCAACAAGAAATACCCATGGAACGGGTTGCACCTTGTCGAGCTCTATCGCTGCCTGGCTCGCAAAGGGCGAACAGATCAACATTGCCGCTGCCTGGGCCAAAAGCTTTGTCGGCGGGGCGATTGCTGCGGCTGACAGCCTGAATATTGGCGCAGGCCACGGCCCAACCCATCATTTCCACGATCTCTGGGACGACGAACTGACCCGCGTCCACTGGCACAAGCCTAAGGACAAATAATGCCCGCATTGCTCACCGCCGTAGCATCGCTGTACGGCAGGCCAGCTGTGGCCACAGACCAACCTACTCGAACCCTCGACCCCGTGTGGAATAATCTAAGGAGAGACGAATGAGCTACGGCAAAGCCTTTTCGCTTTGGCGTGAGGCCGCGGAGCCTCACTGGTCGGCCTATGTGCGCCACGCTTTCGTCAAAGGCCTGGGCGACGGGACACTGCCACGGGACGCATTCCTGCATTACCTGATTCAGGACTATGTCTTTCTCATTCAGTTCTCTCGCGCCTGGGCGTTGGCCGTGGTGAAATCTGGGACGCTGGACGAGATGAAAGCCGCGGCTGCGACGGTCGACAGGTTGGTGAACCACGAGTTACAGCTTCACGTCCGGCTTTGCGCAGAAGCCGGAATTGCAGAGACGGACCTCTTCAACACTAAAGAAGAGATCAACAATCTGGCCTACACGCGATACGTGATGGATGCGGGTCTTTCGGGTGATTTCGCAGATCTGATGGCCGCGTTGACCCCTTGCGTTTTGGGCTATGGCGAGATCGGTCTGAGGCTCAAAGCCGAGGCTGCGGCCAATACATCCTATGCGGACTGGATCGAGACCTATTCTGGTGCAGTCTATCAGGAGCTGTGCCTCAAGGTCGGAGGGCTGCTAGACCAAGCTCTGACACGCCGAATTGGTTCGGAGTTTACTGCTTCACCCCGCTGGTCGACCCTGACTGATCGTTTTGTAACGGCCACCCGGCTGGAAGTTGGCTTCTGGGATATGGGCCTTGCCGGTCCCGGCCCGACTTGAGCCACGGACGGCGCTGCGCTGTGCAGCTTGGCGCACAATCTGGGGCCAGTGCAGGACCAGCCAACTGAGCCCTGCTGGCAAAGCGGGGTGCTCAGCCATCGGGCCTTCCGCCGCACTTAGTTGACTGTGCCCCCCTCGCAACTCCTCAAGCCCTGGCCTATAAGCGCTCCCACACCGTCAGGGAGTCGCCCATGTTTGAAGATCTTTCCCCCGTTGACACCGCAAAGAAAGCCGCTTCTGTCCGTGCCGTTGGCTTTGTGAAAGATGGTATGAAAGTCGGGCTCGGCACAGGATCGACAGCTGTCTTCATGGTTCAGGCCCTGGCCGAGAGGGTCGAGCGGGAAGGCCTTGACTTAACATGCGTGGCGACCTCGATCAAAACTGCAGAACTGGCAGAAAGCCTTGGATTGAAGGTCGTGCCTTTGGATGAAGCCAAATGGCTGGACCTGACCATCGACGGGGCAGACGAATTTGACGCCAACCTAAGCCTCATCAAAGGCGGTGGCGGTGCGCTCCTGATTGAAAAAATCGTGGCCACGGCCAGCGACCGTATGATCGTGATCGCGGATGCAGGAAAAGAGGTGAAGGATCTGGGCGCCTTTCCGTTGCCTGTCGAAGTGATCCCTTTTGGTTGGCAAACCACGAAAACGCTTATCGAACAGTTGCTCGAGACCCTGGACGTACTTGGCAACGAGATCGCCTTGCGGATGGCTGGTGATGAACCTTTCGTGACCGATGAAGGCAACCGCATTTTGGACCTACATCTGAAACGCATAGGCAACGCCCGGCAAACGTCGACCGTCCTGAACCAGATCCCGGGCGTCGTTGAGAACGGGCTATTCGTGGATATCGGCGACTTGGTGGTGATTGGACAAGGCGATGGAACGGTCGAGGTGCGAGATTTTTCAGCGGGCACCGTGGCCAATGAACATCTGCCGCAGACGGATACTGAGAACGCTTTTTCAAATATCGACTAACAGAGGCACCCTGAATGAGCTTTGACTATGATCTCTTTGTGATCGGCGGCGGTTCGGGCGGCGTGCGGGCAGCCCGTGTGGCCGCAGGCGATACCGGCGCGAAGGTGGGCCTGGCTGAGGAAAGCCGCATGGGCGGAACCTGCGTGATCCGCGGCTGTGTGCCAAAGAAGCTTATGGTCTTTGCCTCCTCCTACCGCGCGGCCATGGCCGAAGCGGTGGACTACGGATGGGATGTGACGCTGGGCGCCTTCGACTGGACAAAATTCCAGGCACGGCTCGAAGGCGAACTAGACCGGTTGGAAAACATCTATCGCGGATTGCTGTCTGGCTCGAACGTCACGGTCTACGACCAGCGTGCGACAGTGGCGGACGCGCATACGGTGGCTCTGGCCGATGGCACCACCGTCACTGCCAAGCATATCCTTGTGGCCACCGGCGGCTGGCCCGCCCTGCCCGACATTCCCAATGCGGATTTGGGGATCACCTCAAACGAAATCTTCCACCTGCCCGAACTGCCCAAGACCATTCTGATCGTCGGCGGCGGCTACATTGCCTGCGAGTTTGCCTGCATCCTCAACGGCCTGGGTGTGAATGTCTGTCAGTACTATCGCGGGGCCCAGATCCTGCGCGGCTTCGACGATGAAAGCCGCGGCCTGATCGCCGAACATATGCGTCGTGACGGCATCGATTTGAAAACCGGTACGAATGTTCTGGAAATGGAACGGCGCGACGGCGGCATTTGGGTCAAGTCGACGGATGGAACGGAAACGATCTTTGACCAGGTCATGTTTGCCACCGGGCGCAATCCAAACACCAAGGGCCTCGGGCTCGAAGAGGTTGGAGTCGAGATCGGCCGCCGGGGTGAGGTTGTCGTGGACGACTTTAGCCAAACCGCTGTCCCCTCGATCTATGCGATCGGCGATGTTACAAACCGGTTGCAACTAACACCGGTCGCTATTCGAGAAGGCATGGCCTTCGTTGAAACCGTATTCAAAGGAAACCCGACCAAACCCGATCACGCCTTGGTGCCGTCCGCCATTTTCACACAGCCAGAAATGGGAACGATTGGGCTAAGCGAAGAAGAGGCCCGCGATCAAGAACCAATCGAAGTCTACTGTACATCCTTCCGACCGATGCAGCAGGCCTTTATCGAGCGCGAAGATCGGGTGTTGATGAAGCTCATTGTGTCGCAGGCCACACGCAAGGTATTGGGGTGCCATATCGTGGCCGATCATGCTGGCGAAATGATCCAGTTGGCCGGTATCGCGATCAAAATGGGCGCAACTAAAGAGGATTTCGACCGGACGGTCGCGGTTCACCCCACGATGTCAGAGGAGCTTGTAACGCTCAAGTCCCCGGTGCGGACCGCTTGATTTCGATGTATAGGCGACCACTTACAGACTAACGTTTTGACGGCTCTAGAAAGGTAACGGCATATGGCAGGCAACAGTGGCGGCCCATGGGGCGGCGGCTCTGGCGGCGGGGGCGGACGCAACAATGGCGGCGGCGGACGTCGACCCGACAATGATGGTCCGCAGATCCCCGAGATCGACGAGATCATGAAAAAAGGCCAAGAGCAGTTGCGTGTCCTCATGGGCGGTCGCTCTGGCCCTGGTCGACCTGGCGGTTCCGATGGCGGCGGCGGTTTCAAGATGACCCGCAGTGCATGGCTCATCACCGCTGGCGGCGTGTTCGTTCTGTGGTTTCTGGCGTCGTTCTACACGGTTGCGCCGCAGCAAAAGGGCGTTGAACTGTTCTTGGGGGCCGAATACCGAACGACCGATCCCGGCCCACATCTGGCACCTTGGCCGTTGGTCACTGCCGAAATCGTTGAGGTTACGACTGAACGGACCATCGAAATCGGCGGCGGAAACGAAGGTCTGATGCTGACCACGGACGAAAACATCGTAAACATCGAGTTCGACGTGGTTTGGAACATCAGCGATCCAGCGCAGTTCCTTTTTAACCTGCGCGACGGCGAATCGACGGTCCGGGCTGTGTCAGAGTCTGCAATGCGCGAGATTATCGCCCAATCTCAACTTGCGCCGATCCTGAACAGAGACCGGGGCGTGATCCAAAGTACAGCGACCGAACTTATCCAAAGCACACTCGATGCGTACCAGAGCGGCATCGCAATCGTTCGGGTAAACCTGGACAAAGCCGACCCGCCGGATGAAGTGATCGACGCTTTCCGCGACGTGCAGGCCGCGGAGCAGGAGCGCGACCGACTGGAACGCCAGGCCGATGCTTATGCCAACCGGGTCCTCGCCGGGGCGCGCGGTGAAGCGGCACAAATCCTGGAACAAGCCGAAGGATACCGGGCCCAGGTGGTGAACGAAGCCGAAGGTGAGGCCAGTCGCTTCTCCGCCGTCTTGGAGGAATATGCCAAGGCACCGGACGTGACGCGGAAACGTCTGTACCTGGAAACCATGGAACGTGTCTTGGGTCGGGTAGACAAGATCATCCTCGACGACACGTCCGGTGGCGGCCAGGGTGTTGTCCCGTATCTTCCCTTGAACGAACTTCGCCGCTCGCCACCGCCTACGGCAGCAACCGCAACCACGGGAGGCAACTGATATGAACCGCGCGATGTATCTTTTGATCGCAGTTGTTGTGATCGCCGCAGTGCTCATGTCCTCGCTCTTTATTGTGGACGAACGCCAGAAAGCGTTGGTTCTCCAGTTCGGCCAGATTCGGGCCGTTAAGGAAGAACCCGGATTGGCCTTCAAGGTGCCGATCATCCAGAATGTCGAACGCTACGATGACCGTATCCTGTCGCTGGCGACCGAAGAGATCGAAGTTACACCATCGGACGATCGCCGCCTTTTGGTCGACGCTTTTGCACGTTACCGGATCACCGATGTAAGGCGCTTCCGCGAAGCCGTCGGTGCGGCTGGCATACCCGCTGCCGAACAGCGGCTGCAAGGCATTCTGAACCCGCAGATCCGGGCCGTGCTAGGTTCCGAAGGTGTCACATCGAATACCATCCTGTCAGCAGACCGGGCGTCGCTGATGGTGCGGATCCGCGATCTGGCCCAACAGCGCGCAGTTCAGCTAGGCCTTACGGTGGTTGACGTGCGACTGAAACTAACCAATCTGCCGCTGCAAAACCTTGATGCCACATTCGACAGGATGCGGGCAGAGCGGGAACGTGAAGCCGCAGACGAACGGGCTCGCGGTGAGGAAGCCGCTCTTCGGGTTCGCGCCCAGGCCGACCGGACGGTGGTGGAACTTGTGTCCGAGGCCAACCGCGAAAGCGAGATTGCCCGCGGTGAGGCCGATGCCCAACGCAACGCGATCTTCGCCGATGCGTTTGGTGCGGACGAGGATTTCTTCCAGTTCTACAGATCGCTCACCGCGTATGACCGTGCATTGCAAGGCCAGAACTCAACGATGGTGATTTCTCCCGACAGCGAATTCTTCGAATTCCTAGACGGCTCGACGGGGAGTCCGGCGGCTGAGTGATGGTCACGGTCCTTTTGGCGTTCGGCCTGGTTTTTGTGATCGAAGGTCTGGTTTTGGCGCTGCTGCCTGACCGACTGGATCAGATCCTGGCCCAACTGGCTCAAATCCCGATAGAGGCCCGGCGTATGCTGGGCCTTCTCTCTATGACAGCGGGCGGGGCGTTTGCCTGGCTCGTTCTGTGGCTCGGTGGCTGAGCGGAACGGTCCCGCTTGACCCCGATGCTGCTTGGGCTTGCAGCAGAAAGCCTCAGGTTAGGTCTTTCCGCGCTACATCCATGTGGGCCCGCATTTCCCTGATCGCAGCATCCAAGCCGACAAACATCGCCTCACCCATCAGAAAATGCCCGATGTTCAACTCTACAATCTCGGGCAAGGCGGCAACCGGTGCGACCGTTTCATAGCTCAGCCCATGGCCCGCGTGAACTTCCAGCCCAATCTCATGGGCAAGCGCGGCCATCTCGCGGATCCGCTTGAATTCCTCATCCCGTTCAGCGAACCGACCTTCGGCGTGAAAATCGCAATAGGCGCCGGCGTGAATTTCCACCACTGCAGCCCCAATTCTCTTTGATGCACGGATCTGGTGCTCGTCGGCCCCAACGAACATGGATACCCGGCTGCCAGCCTCGGCGAGCGGCGCAATGAACTGGGCCAAAGCATTGTCGTTACCGGCAACGTCCAGCCCGCCTTCTGTCGTCCGTTCCTCCCGCCGCTCGGGCACGATGCAAACGGCATGGGGGCGATGACGCAAGGCGATTTGCTGCATCTCTTCGGTCGCGGCCATCTCGAAATTCAACGGAACCTCAAGGGCTTCGACCAGCGCATCAATATCCGCGTCCCGAATGTGCCGCCGGTCTTCGCGCAAATGAGCCGTGATCCCGTCGGCACCGGCAGCTTCGGCCAGCTTGGCAGCCCGGATCGGATCAGGCGTCTCACCGCCCCGCGCGTTCCGCAAAGTCGCAACATGGTCGATATTTACGCCCAGCCGCAGATATTGTGCCATGTTCCGCCTCCCAAGACTGTTTGCCTGCACCATGGACGGAACCTTCCTGGGGTCAAGGGGCTTCAGTCGCCGTCAAGCTTGCCGGATCGATCAACGGCAATCCAAATCGCCCGGCCTGCCAATAGGAGGGCGGTCAAAACCAAGGCATCCATCTTCTAATGCTCTCCTGTTTCCCCCCGGTGCCCGGATATCGAAACAGGCTTAAACCGGAGTGAACATTTGCGAACATCCGAACTACGAACGGTAAAACCCACGCCAGCGTCACAGCCCGGCGCGGGCGAAACCGGGTCACAAGCGGGCGACCCGTCGCGCCGCCACCTCAAGCAGCCTTAGAAAACATCCGGTAATACAACCAATCCGGCAAAAACTGCGCGCCGCGGAACAGCATGGAGAACATGCCAGGAAAGCTCTTCTTGAACCCATCCGTCCGCATATGATCGAGCATCTCTCGCGCTGCGGCGTCTGGCTCCATAATGAACGGCATCTTAAAGTCATTCTGGTCGGTCAGACGCGTCTTCACAAAGCCCGGATTAACCAGCTGCACATCGACACCCGTGCCCCGCAGATCTGCAACCATGGACTCCGCCAGGCTCATAACCCCCGCCTTTGATGCGCCATAGCCGATGGCTCCCGGCAGTCCGCGAAAGCCAGACAAGCTGCCGGTGATCACCACATGACCCGCGCCCCGCGCGACCATACCCGGTACAACAGATCCCAGCACCCGCACCGTCCCGGTAAAATTGATATCAGCCATTTGGACAGCTTGCTCAGGCTCCCAATCCACAGCCGACATGGGCCAATAGACCCCGGCAAGCACGACCACACCATCAATGTCACCTATGGTCGAAGCCGCCGCTGTCACAGAACCCATATCTGCCACATCGCAAGGAACGGCTGTTGTTCTTCCCGGCAAACTGTCCGCCAAGCTTGCCAGCGTCTCGGGATTCCGGGCGCTCAGGATCAACTCGATCCCCTCGCGGCTCATCTGCTCGGCCAATGCCCGGCCCAATCCTTCACTCGCACCCACAAGCCAATAGCGCTTGCCTGACATGTCTCTCACGCCGCATCCTTCCGCCGCATGGTCGCGACCAGCTCCGCAACCTTGAACCCATATTTTCGGAACTGGCTTTTGTTGATAATGGATCCGTTTTCAACCAGATACATCCAATCGGTCGTATCCAGCACATGTCCGCCAGAGCTTTCCGGCAACCTGATACGGTACTTCAACTGCACAGCCGATCCGCGCTGCATGCCGACGCCTGGCTCAACCAGATCATCCGCATCGGCCTTGATCGCTCCGTCATTGCCGACGGTCAGCCGCCATTCGCGGTCTTGCGTCGAACCGCTATCATAGCGGAAATGCTCCTTCATGACCCCCACATTGCCTTCCCAATGGGCGTCGAAATCCGCAACAAACCGGGAAGATACCCGCCCCGTCGGACCAAAAATCACGCCTTCGCAGGTGATTGGGCCTTTCAGATGTTCCCGCAAATCGAATTGCGGCTGGCCGGCCTCGTAATCCTCCGGGACTTGTGCGGGAAAGTCGAAATATTTCCACCGTGCGTAATACAGCGCCGTAGTGACGGCAGCGCCAAGGAGAAGAAACAGGATCACATCCATAGGTCAGCTCTCGTCTATCTCTGGGGTGGCCAGAACCAAAGCGATGGCCACAAGTTTCAAGGCACAGGGCAAGCCTGCATAAAGGATCGTCAATAACGTCAGGGCATGAGGAGGATTTTCCCCGCCCGCCTGGAATCCCGCAAATTCGAGTGCGGGCAGAAGAAGTACGGCCGCAAAGGCCAGCGTGAATTTCGAAACGAAGGCCCACAGGCCGAAGCCTTGCGCCCCTGTCGGTGCTATTGCCGCCATGCGTCGCGCAAAGATCGCGGGCAGAAGCACCAGGTCAGCTCCGATGGTGGTGCCAGATGCGAGACAGACAAGGGCAAAAAACAATACATCGCCTTCGGCGAGGCTCAGGGCGAAGCCAAAAGACAGGATCGCAAGGACCATGGCCCAAAGCAGAACATGCCGGATACCGTAGCGCGGGGCCGCCCAACTCCAGAACGGTGCTGATACCGCCGCCGCCAGAAAAAAGAGCACCAGCAATGGTCCTTCCCAGCCCGGCGCAGCCAGTCGACTTTCGACAAAAAACAGAAACAGCGTCGAAGACACGGCCAGCGGCGCGGCATTCACCAAAGCCAGAAGCAACAATCGGCGCGCCAGAAAATCCGCCAAGATGGTCCGCACCTTGGTCGCAGGTGCCGCTTTCACGGTCTGCCATTCCGGCCACATGGCCGCCGTTGCAATCACCGCGACCAAGGCGAATGCCAAAGCAAAAACCTGAAAGGGGCTCTGCACCACGCCAAGCAAAGCGGTTGGCGTAATGGCCGCGATACAAACGCCCAGTAACGCACCTGCCTCGCGCCAGCCCGCCAAACGGACATGCCCGCCATCCAACTGGTCGGCCTTGGCGATGCCCTGGGCGTAGAACAGGATGGTCAGAAAGCTGAAGGCAGAGAACAATCCGGTGATGGCTATGCCGAACCACAAAAGAGGCGCGACCGGCGGCGCCACGGCAAAAAGCCCAATCATAGAGACAGCGAGCAGAGCAGCCCCGATAGATGCAGCCATCCGGCGGGTCGACCGCAGCCGCTCTGCCAGCCATCCCAATCCCGGATCCTGGACAACATCGAACAGGCGCAGACCGAACAGGACTGCGCCCAGCGCGGTCAGGCTAACCCCGTAACTGTCGGCGAAGAACTTGGGCGCATAGATATAGATTGGCAAACCCGCAGCCGACAGCACGGCGCCGTAGAGGCTATATGCCAGCAGGCGATCAGAGCCCAAGGTCCGGACAGCCGCAATGGTCATCAGCTGATTTCCTGCGCGGGCGGCTCGGGCCGGGTGCGGAATGGAGCGCCCTTCCACCATAGCTTCAAGGCCTGCCAATGGATCAGTGCCAGTACGCGGCGCGAGCCAAAGGGGCGGCGCAGGCAAGCCCAAAGAATACCGCGCGAGGTCAAAGGGCGGCGTGGGCCTGTGAGCGTCGCAATCAATCCGCCATTCCCGGCAGTATAGTCGATCCAAATCCCGATGCGGTCGTCATTGATGTCGAACCGGAACTGGTAGCCGCCCTCCACCGGCTGGAAGGGAGAGACATGGAAGATCTTCTCTGCCGTAAGCGTGTCCATGGGAAGGATGGGTTGCCCGTCGGCACGTCGACAGAGGTATGAATGCCGGTCGCCATAGGTGTTGGAGACTTCGGCAATCACGGCCAACAGGTCATTTTCCCGGTAGCAAAGCCAAAAACTGACCGGATTGAACACATGGCCCAGAATGCGCGGCTGCGCCAATAGCAGCAGTCGAGAAGCATCGATGCCCCGATCCGCCAGCACCTCCCGCGCCCAGACAGGGCCGCGCCCCAGACCCGGTGCGCCGCCATGGTCCCGGTCCTGAAGCGATGCGAGGTTGGTGCTGTTTCGGGCAAAAAGCCTTGGTCCCCGAACTTCGGCCTCCGGGTCCAGCAGGATGTAATCCACGGAATAGCGGAACGCATTCTCCACCGCGCCGCGCCTGCCATGGTATGTTTGACCCGATATGTGCTCGACGGCCTTCATTCGGCAGCCACCATCAGATCGTTCGCAAAGACAGCGTCCACCACGTCAATGGCGCTGGACAGGCCGTCTTCATGGAAGCCGTTCTTCATCCAGGCACCGCAGAACCAGGTGCGGTTCTCTCCATTTCGGGCCGCTATGTCGCCTTGTGCAGCCAGGGCGGCCGTGTTGTAGACCGGGTGGCGCAAGGTGCATTGATCGTAGATCAGATCTTCGCGGATGCGGCGCGTATTGTTCAAGGTCACGAACATCGGATCATCGTGCGGAATGGGCTGAAGACAGTTCAGCCAATAGGTCAGATCAATGCGTTCCGACCGCTTGCCAGCCTCTTCGGTGTAGTTCCAGGATGACCAGCACAGCTTGCGGCGCGGCATAAGGCTTTCGTCGGCATGCAGCACAACGTCATTCGGCTGGTAGGCTATGGCACCAAGATTTCGCGCCTCATGCGCCGTTGGGTCAGACAACAGGCGCAAACTGTCGTCCGAATGCGTGGCAAACACCACCTCGTCGAACAGTTCGGGCTCGCCGCCCCAGGCTCGCACTTCCACACCAATAGGCGTGCGGCGTACGGATTGAACGGCAGTGCCGACCCGCACATCAACGCCCTGCCGTTCCATGGCGCTGCCCAGGCGGCTGACATATTCCACGCTGCCGCCTTGCACCGTCCACCATTGGTGCTGGCCGGTGTAGTTTAGCAACGCATGGTTCTTGAAGAAGTCGACCATCGCCTTGGCCGGAAAATCCAGGATCTTTTCCACCGGGGTTGACCAAATCGCACCCGAAAACGGTGTCAGATAGTAATCGCGAAACCACGGGCCGAGTTCCAACTGTTCGATCAACTCGCCAACGGTAACAGACGGGTCAGTCGCCTTAGCCACGGCCTCCCGATTGAACTTGGTCAGATCCTGCAACAAGCGCCAAAACTGCGGACGCACGATGTTACGACGTTGGGCAAAGATCGAATTGATCGAGTTCAGGGCATATTCGACCCGCCCTCCGTCGATCGAGGCGGCAAAGCTCATGTTCGACTTGGCGACCGGCACACCCAGCTTATGGAACAGGGCCGTCAAGTAAGGATAGTTGACGTGGTTATAAACCAAAAATCCGGTATCGGCTGGCTGATCGCCGCGCTTGCCCGCCACGATTGTGCGAGCATGGCCGCCAAGGCGTTTCTCTGACTCAAACAGCACAACGGCGTGCCGCTCAGCCAGCAGATGCGCGGCCCCCATGCCCGAAATTCCCCCGCCAATCACAGCGATGCGCTTTTGCGGGAAACCAATATGTTCGTAAGGCATGGACAGGTCTTTCTTAGGTCATCTGCTTCTGATTACGTGTTGTGCGGTCAAACGGATTAAGAAGGACTAATTTTGATCCAACGGTCTGTGCAGGCCGTAAACAGTGACAAATGCGTGAAAGGATTTTGGGTGAATCAGTGCAAGCGCTGGGTATCCACCATAGGATGGTGCAGGCCGGTAGGAACCGGTTGGGAGTTCTGACACTTTGGCAGTTGTTGCACTGACAGATGCACCTTGGGTGGAACACATGCACCGTGTGCATGCCCACCGCGATCAACGCGCCTTTCGCGAGCTGTTTGACCACTTCGCCCCTCGGGTGAAGGCGTTTTTGATGAAGTCTGGGGCGTCGGAGGGCCTCGCGGAAGAATGTGCACAAGAGGTGATGGCCACGTTGTGGCAAAAGGCTCACCTCTTCAACCCGGAGCGGGCGTCGGTGTCGACTTGGATCTTTACGATCGCCCGGAACCGAAAAATCGATGCGCTGCGCAAACAGCGGCGCCCGGAACCGGAAGATTTGCCTTGGGGGCCCGCAGAGGAACCCGATCAGGCAGAGGTGATGGTTCTGCAACAGGAATGCAGCAGGCTGTCGGCAGCGATTAAGTCGTTGCCAGACAAACAAAGGGAATTGATTGAGAGGGCGTATTTCGGCGACCTCAGCCATAGCGAAATCGCGGCGGAGACCGGGCTTCCATTGGGTACGATCAAATCCAGGATACGTTTGGCGCTGGAACGACTGCGCCGCGAAATGAAGTGAGACCGAGATGAGTGGTGTGAGGCATCAAGTAAACGATACGGTTCTGACCGCCTACGCGGCGGGTGAACTCCCTGAAGCGTTCAATCTGGTCGTGGCAAGCCACGTTTCCTTGTGTGACGAGGCGCGTGTTCGGCTTGAAACGCTGGAAGCCGTCGGTGGGTCATTGCTCGACACGATGGAAACCGAAGAGATGAGCTATGGCAGCTTTGAAGCGACCATGCGCTTGATCTCTGAGCGACCCAAAGAAGCGATCAAGACCCGTCAGGCTGCAAAACCGTGCGCTGTTTTTCCGCAGCCCTTGGTAGACTATGTGGGCGGTAGTTTGAACAGTGTGGATTGGCGCCCATTGGGGATGGGTTGCAAACAGTCGATCCTTAAATCTTCGGGCGAAGCCAATGTGCGGCTGCTTTACATCCCTGCGGGAGCCGAACTGCCGGATCACGGGCACAAAGGCATCGAGATGACGCTCGTTTTGAAAGGGGCGTTCATTGACGGGACCGAACGGTTCGCCCGGGGCGATATCGAAGTGGCGGACGAACATCTGGAACATACGCCTATCGCTGATATTGGCGATGACTGCATTTGCCTTGCCGCGACCGATGCACCGCTGAAGTTCAACAAGCTCCTGCCAAGGATTGCCCAGCCGTTCCTGCGGATCTGATCAGGCGCCTACGGGCTCAGGGTTCATCTTCCAGATCGACAGGTTCAGGGCCGCCGCAATGGTGGCCCAAATCAGATAGGGAACGAACAACAGCCCCGCGATGGTATCAACGGACCATAGCGCGATCATGCTGGCAAAAACCGCGACCCACAGCGCGACAACCACAAAAGCGGCGGCTTTGATATTGTGTAGGCCAAAGAAAATTGGCGACCACAGCGTGTTCAAGGCGATTTGCAGTGCCCATAATGCCATGGCATAGGCGCTGCCTTCCATCGGTGCCACCCGCGCTGCCGCAACTGCAATTGCGATGTAAAGAACCGTCCATGTGACGGGAAACACCCAATCGGGTGGGGTCCAGTTCGGTTTGGTGATCGACCGGTACCATTCATCGGGGGAGAACATGGCCCCTGTCGACGCAGCGGCGCAGCAGGCCGCAAAGAAGATAACAAACAGCATCCAGTCCATGCCGAAATCCTCAGGCCGCCCGGTTTTGCATTTTGCGTGCGGTATCACGCTCTTTCAGCGTAGCAAACAACCCAACCAGTTCGCCTGCGCGCCCTTCACCCCAAGCTGTATTGGCCCGCCCTGACCGGGCGGCTGAGTCAACCAAGAATTCGACCTCCGGCAAGACAGGTGCGTAGATCACGGGCGAATGCGGCATCACGGCTGAGGCGGCTGCCTTGGTTGTGCCAAGCATCAACCAGCCCAGCTTCGCGGCGGTGCTGGTATGAGCCCGGCGACTTATACTGTCATGGCCAGCCCGGGCGATATCTGCCCCGATGCCTGCATAGATGTGACGGGCGGCATATATGCCGGGCCGACAAGCCAGCGGCAGGGCTGCGATCCCTGCCTCACTCCGGATGTACAGCCTATGCGCTTCGGCCAACAGGCGGCGCACCAGGCGGCGCACCGCGTCGGTGGGCAAGGGGTCTTCCAGGAAGGCATCCGGTGCAATCCCAACCTCATCCAACCAGTCGAGCGGCAGATAAAGCCGGTTCTCGCGGGCATCTTCGCCAACGTCCCGCGCGATGTTGGTCAATTGCATCGCAACGCCCAGATCGCAGGCCCGCGCCAGTGCGTCCCGGTCCCGAACCTCCATCACCACGGACATCATGGCACCCACGGCGCTGGCCACACGGGCGGAATAATCAAATAGCCCGCTCAGATCGTCGTAACGGCGGCCCATTGCGTCCCAGGCCAAGCCTTCCAGCAGCGCCTCCGGCAAGGTGCGTGGCATCTGGTAGCCTTCGATGACAGCGGTAAACGCCCGGTCGGCAGGTTGGTTCAAAGGCTTTCCCGAATAGGCTTTGTCCAGGCGGTCTTTGAGCCGCAGAACCGCCTCCGCCTTTTCGCTGCGCAAATCAACGGCGTCGTCGGCCAACCGGCAAAACGCATAAAGGGCCAGCGCCGGATCGCGGTAGCGCTTCGGCAGAACGCGGGAGGCTGCATGGAACGAAAGCGAACCGTGGCGGATCGCCTCTTCGCAATGGGTCAGGTCGGCAGGATCGATCATTCGGCGGCCATCTTGGGTTCTGGGATGTTGTAGGGAACAGGTCCGGCATCGGGCACCAGCTTGGCCAGCACTTCCGAACTGGCCACGACACCGGGCAAGCCTGCGCCGGGATGGGTGCCCGCGCCGACCAGATAGAGGCCCTTGGCCTCTTCACTGACATTGTGGGGCCTAAACCATGCGGATTGCAGAATGCGCGGCTCAATGGAAAAACCCGCACCGTGGGGGCTGAGATAGCGATCCCGGAAGGTTTCCGGCGTGAAAACCTCGCCCGCGCTGATACGCTGGGAAAATCCGGGGATCACGTCCTCCAGCACGCGGGTGACCTTGTCGCGATAGCGCGGCTCTTCCGCTTGCCAGTCGACCGCATCGGCATGGCCCAGATGCGGCACGGGGCTAAGTGCATAGAACGTATCGTCACCCTTTGGCGCGCAGGTCGGATCGGTGACCGACGGCCGGTGCAGGTAAAGGCTCATATCCTCGGCCAACCGGCCCTTTAAGAAGATGTCATCCACCAGGCCGCGATAGCGCGGGCCATTCAGGATCGTGTGGTGACCAACATCGGGCCACATGCCCGCCGTGCCTTTTGTCCCAAAATACCAAACGTACAACCCCATCGACCATCTGGACCGACGCAAACGCGATTTGGTCCACCGCCGCCGCTGGTGATTGCGCAAAAGGTGATCGTAGGTGTGTCCGGCATCGGCATTTGACACGACGATATCAGCACTGATCGCCTCGCCAGAGCTCAGCCGCACACCGGTGGCCCTGCCCTTTGCCAGCAGGATCTCGTCAACCTCGACCCCTTGCCGCACAGCGCCGCCCTGATCCACGACCACGCTCGCCATGGCTTGTGCAATCGCTGCAACTCCACCCATGGCATAGTGTACGCCGAACGCCTTTTCCAAATGGCTGACCAGGATATACATGCTGGTCACCTTGAACGGATCGCCACCAATAAAGAGCGGGTGGAAGCTGAATGCCATCCGTAGGCGTTCATCCTGGAACCGTCGTGCAGCGTGGCCATAGACAGACCGGTCGGCCCGCAACCAGGCGAAGATCGGCAGAACCTTGATCAATTCCCACAGTTCATTCATCGGACGCCGGCCCAAATCCTCGAACCCGAAACTATAGCGCCGCTCGGCATCGCGGAGGAACCTGTCATACCCTGCCACGTCGGGCGGATTGAGATTTGCGATCTCTGCGCGAACCTCGTTTTCGTCAGAACTCATGCGAAAACGCGAGCCGTCCGGCCAGCGAATTTCGTAGAATGGCGCCAAAGCCCGCAGATCGACATCCGCGTCGAAATCACGCCCGCAATCCTGCCATAGCTGTCGGAAGACTTGTGGCACGGTCACGATTGTGGGCCCCAGATCAAACCTGTGGCCGTTTTGATGAATTGCAGAGCCCCGCCCGCCAGGCATGTCGAGCTTGTCGAGGACGGTCACGCGGTAACCTTTGGCGCCCAGACGCATGGCGGCCGACAAGCCACCCAGCCCGGCACCGATGACCACAGCATGTTTCGGAGTCGTCGCTGTCATAGCTTGACGCTACGCGTGTCTAGTTTGATTTACAACATTTGTTCGAAATATTTGACACTCAGCGGGTAACGCCACGGCAAGAAACTTGAAAACCAAGACCAAGCGCCCCCTTGCTATGGGCAATTTCGCTGATAGACTGTCAAGTAAATCTGACACATGACGTCAGGGAGGCGTGTCATTCAAGCGGTCAGTATCAGCTTCCACCGGTTCGATCCGTGGTATGCGCGGGCCTGGGTGCTCGGGCAGATGGGTGCTGCGCGTTTGTCGCTCCCAAGGGTCCCCAATATCGGTTTTTGGAAGCTCTGCGGATCGGGCACAGGAGAAGGCTTCACACCCGTGCCGAATACCGCGGTCTGGTCAATCTTAGCCACATGGCCCGATGAAGCAACGGCCCGGGACCGCACCGCCCATGCGCCAGTCTTTCGCCGTTGGCGCGCGTGGGCGTCGGAAACCTGGACCGTCTTTTTGCAAACAACATCAGCGCGAGGCTCATGGTCTCGGCAAACGCCATTCGCGGCTGACGGCGTGGCACCAGTCGGCCCACTGGCCGCATTGACCCGCGCCACCGTCAAACCCCGGGTCGCTTTGAAATTTTGGGGGCGGGTGCCGTCCATCTCGGCTGTCATCGGCGCAGACCCCAACGTCGCCTTCAAGATCGGCATCGGCGAAGTGCCGTGGATGCAGCAGGTCACCTTTTCGATCTGGCCGTCTGCCGACAGCATGGCGGATTTCGCTCGCGTTCCCGATGGCCCCCATGCGCAGGCCATTCGGGCGGTGCGCGAGGGCCACTGGTTTCGCGAAGAGCTTTACGCACGTTTCCGCATTTTGGGCGATGCGGGCAGTTGGCAAGGTGTCAGCCCCCTAGACAAACTGAAAGGGCCGCTATGACCGTATTTCCCTTCACCGCGATCGTCGGCCAGGACGAGATGAAACAGGCGATGATCCTGACTGCCATTGATCCGTCCATCGGCGGGGTGCTGGTATTTGGCGACAGGGGGACAGGCAAATCCACCGCCGTTCGGGCACTGTCGGGACTGCTACCGCAAATTCAGGTGGTCAAGGGCAGCGCAACAAATGCCTGCGCCTTGGAAGAGGTGCCCGAATGGGAAAGCGCCGGGACGGAACTGGTCAGCGCGCCCACGCCGGTGGTCGACCTTCCGCTGGGCGTGACCGAAGACCGCGTTACCGGCAGTTTGGACATTGAAAAGGCGCTGGCCCGTGGCGAGAAAGCCTTTGAGCCTGGCCTTCTGGCCCGCGCCAATCGCGGTTATCTCTACATCGACGAGGTCAACCTTCTGGAAGACCATATCGTGGACCTGCTGCTCGATGTGGCGCAATCTGGCGAGAATGTCGTGGAACGCGAGGGCTTGAGCATTCGCCATCCCGCACGGTTTGTGCTGGTGGGCTCGGGCAACCCTGAAGAAGGCGAGCTTCGCCCGCAATTGCTGGACAGGTTCGGGCTGTCGGTCGAGGTTGGGTCACCCACGGACATTGACGAACGCGTCGAGGTGATCCGCCGTCGGGATGAATTCGAGAATGATCGCGCTGGCTTCATGGCCAAGTGGGACGCGGAACAAGCCGCACTACGGGCGCGGATCGTGGCCGCCAAAGCCGCGCTGCCCGATCAGCACACACCGGATGAAACGCTAAAAGCTTGCGCAGAACTATGTATCGCGCTGGGCAGTGATGGCCTGCGCGGGGAACTGACCCTTCTGCGGGCGGCACGGGCGCTGGCCGCCTTCGAGGGCGCAGGCAGCGTCCGTCTGCCCCATATCAAGGCCGTCGCCGCCAGCGCCTTGCGGCACCGCTTGCGCCGGGATCCGTTGGACGAGGCGGGCTCTTCCGCTCGGGTCGCCCGGATGCTGGATCAGGTATTCGGCGAGCCAAAGATTGCTGCGGTGGGCCGATGACCCATCCCGCCTGGGACCGCGCCATACTGGCGCTCAGCCTATTGGCTTTGGATCCAGGTGGTTTGGGCGGCGTCTGGATCAGGTGCCGGGCGGGGCCTGTTCGCGACCGACTGCTGGCCGCATTGCCATCACCCCTAGCCCAGCGCCGCTTGCATCCCGACATATCTGATACGCAACTTTATGGTGGCCTCGACCTGACGGCCACGATGCAAGCGGGCCATGTTGTGCGGCAAGACGGAATACTGGCAAAGGCGGCTATGCTTCTGTTGCCCATGGCCGAACGCACGCCACCGGGCCTCGCCGGTCGTCTGGCCACCGCCTTGGACGAGGACAAGGGCCATTGCCTTGTCGCGCTGGACGAAGGCGCCGATCCGGAGGAACAACTCCCGCCGGCTTTGGCCGACCGGTTGGCGTTTCACTTGGATCTGTCGGATCTTGGGCATCATGACACCGCCGAAGTGACAGCCCCGATACCCGTTGAGCCGTTTGAAATGGCCAAGGCAGACCCCGACCAGTTGAAAGAGCTGGTTCTGCTGGCGGCGCGTCTCGGCGTCAGTTCCTTGCGGGCACCGCTTTTTGCCCTGCGCGCCGCTCAGCGCAACGCGGTATTGAACGGTCGAACCAAAGTGGATCAAGCCGATCTTGTAGCGGCAACAGAGCTGGTTCTGGCCCCCCGCGCCACATGCCTGCCGGACGCAGCAGAGGATACGCCGCCGCCTCCACCACCCCCCGGCGACACGGCACAGGACCAATCGGACCCGGGCGACGTGGAAACCGGCTTGCCGCAAGAGATTCTGCTGGAAGCCGCGCGCGCGATGCTGCCCCCTGACCTGCTGGCGCGGTTGGCATCGGGCTCCGGATCACGGAACCGCGGTGGGTCTTCCGGGTCAGGATCGAAAAAGCGGGGCAACCGTCGGGGCCGCCCTCTGCCATCGCGCCCCGGTCGGTTGGACGGCACCAATCGGATCGACCTGATTGCGACGCTTAGGGCAGCGGCACCTTGGCAGACCCTCCGCCGTCAGCAGTCACCGCGACGGTCCGGGCTGCACATTCGCGCTGGCGATATTCGGGTGCGGCAGTACCAAGAAATGTCGGACCGGCTGTTGATCTTCGTGGTCGATGCCAGCGGCTCGGCGGCCATGGCCAGATTGGCCGAAGCGAAGGGCGCGGTGGAGCTGCTGCTGGCCGAAGCCTATGCCCGCCGGGACCATGTGGCTTTGGTTGGGTTCCGAGGCGAAAGTGCGGAGCTGCTGCTGCCACCCACCCGGTCGCTGGTGCAGACCAAACGGCGCCTCGCGGCCTTGCCCGGCGGAGGGGGCACGCCAATGGCAGCCGGGTTGAAGACGGCGCTGGATCTTGCTGGCCAGACAAGGGGCCGGGGGCTGACACCAACCGTTATTCTGCTCACCGACGGGCGGGCCAATATTGCGCTTGATGGCACCGCGAACCGGGAGCGTGCCCAATCCGATGCAGCAAAGCTGGCCCGCACCATCGGCGCACAAGGTCTGCCCGCCTTGGTGGTCGACACCTCTGCCCGACCGCAGGCGCAACTGAAGGAGCTCGCCCATACCCTGAACGGCCCCTACCTGCCGTTGCCACGGGCCGATGCCACCCGGCTCGGGGCCGCAGTATCGGCAGCGCTGGACCCTTAGCCATGGACTGGTCTGCCTATTCAGAGGTTTGGCCCCACGCGGACCATTCCCAATTTCTCGCGACCCGACCCCATCGCTGGCATGTTCAGATCATGGGAGAGGGCCCGACCGTGTTGTTGCTCCACGGTGCGGGCGGGGCTTCGATGAGTTGGCGAGACCTGATGCCACGGCTGGCGACGCGGTTTCGCGTCATAGCACCTGACCTTCCCGGCCACGGCTTTACCCGCCTGGGGGCAATGCAACGTTCGAGCCTGTCCCTCATGGCCCGGGACCTTGTGACACTTCTGGATAAGCTCGACGCAAAGCCAGACCTCATTGTTGGTCACTCGGCAGGTGGCGCCTTGGCGCTACAACTGCTCGAAGTGCTGCTTCAGCCGCCATTGGGCGTTATCGGCTTCAATGCCGCGCTCGACAATTTCAAAGGCGTGGCCGGGTGGCTGTTTCCCGTCATGGCGAAAACCCTGGCGCTGAACCCCTTGGTGGCCCCAACGCTGGCCCGCATGACTCGAGGCGGGAACGCAAAGAGCTTGATCGAAGGAACCGGCAGCACACTCGACCCGGTTGGAGTATCGCTCTACGCCGCTTTGATTGGCGAGACCCGCCATATTGATGGAACCCTCACCATGATGTCCCAGTGGCGATTGGAGGGTCTGCAGGACAGGTTGCCTACCATCGCCACCCCTACATTGTTGGTTGTGGGCGACAATGACCGTGCCGTGCCTCCGGAAACCTCGGTGCGGGCTGCCAGTCTCATGCCCCATGCCGAGGTGATCCACCTGCCGAACTACGGCCATCTGGCGCACGAAGAGGACCCGAAACAGGCCGAGCAAGCCGTAACCGGCTTTTTCGATATCCTGACGGGAAAGGTCAGCGCGACAAGTTGAGCCGGAAACGGTGCCGAACGCTGCAACAAAAAGGGCCCTCACATGAGAGCCCTTTTCGAACGAACTAAAAGCCTAGCCTTAGTTGGTAGCTGGCTCACCCAGTGAGAAGAGATAGGCATACAGGTTCAATGCATCCTCTTCGGCGCGTACCTTGAACGACATCTTGCCACGGGCGCGCTTGTTCTCGGTATATTCCCGCAGGTAAGCGGTTGGGTCCTGGACATAAGCCACGAAGGATTCTTCGGTCCAGACCAGCCCCTTTTCACCGGCTTCTTCCATGCCGGTCCCGTAGCGGAAATCTTCGATCGAGCCCGCCGGGCGGCCTGCCACGGCATAAAGGTTGGGGCCCGTTTTCGCGTTGCGCCCAGCCAAGGTCTCGCCCGCGTCATTTACGACCACATGACATGCCACGCACTGCTTGCCAAAGGCTTCTTCTCCAGCAGCGGCATCGCCGGTTGCTGCGTGGCCATCGGCTAGCACGGGTGCGGCGGCCAGAGTGGCGGCGGCCATGGTGATCCAGAATTTGGTCATCAGTCTCTCCTCATCACTGTTCGCTGTAGATAAGTCACCGCGAACACAGGTAAAGTCACAATAGGATGATGTTTTAGGCAACTGCGCGGGCAAGGGCGCATTGGCTCCACAGCGCGTGCAACGCACCGACCAGATGATCGATGTCCTCATCGGTGTGCAGCGGCGAAGGTGTGATCCGCAACCGTTCCGTCCCTTTCGGGACCGTCGGGTAGTTGATCGGCTGAACGTAAATGCCGTAGTCGGCCATCAGTATGTCACTGATTTGACGGCATTTTACCGGGTCGCCGATCATCACGGGGATGATGTGGCTGTCATTTGGCATGTGCGGAATGCCCGCCCGGTCGAGCGCTGCGCGCAGCTTGGCGACTTGGCGCCGCTGTCCTTCGCGCTCGGCGTTGGACTGTTTGAGATGACCAATAGAGGTCTTGGCGGCCGCCGCGACTGCCGGGGGCAGCGCGGTGGTAAAGATAAAACCTGACGCAAAGGAACGCAGGAAATCGCACAAAGCGGCAGAGCCGGTGACGTAGCCGCCCACGCAACCGTAGGCCTTGCCGAGGGTGCCTTCGATCAGGTCGATCCGGTGGGCAACACCTTCGCGCTCGCTGATGCCACCACCCCGAGGGCCGTACATGCCGACAGCGTGGACTTCGTCCAGATAGGTCATGGCGCCGTGCTTTTCGGCAACTTCGACGATTTCAGCGATGGGGGCGATGTCTCCGTCCATGGAATAAACAGATTCAAACGCCACGATCTTTGGCCGATCACCTGCTGCAGCCAGCTTGCGATCAAGGTCTTCAACGTCGTTATGCTTCCAGATCGCCTTGTCGGCCTTGGAATGGCGGATGCCTTCGATCATGGATGCGTGGTTTTCGCTGTCTGAGAAGATCATCGCATTCGGGATACGCGCGCCGAGGGTCGACAGAGACGCCCAGTTCGAGACATAGCCGGACGTAAAGAGCAACGCAGCCTCTTTGCCATGCAAGTCGGCCAGTTCGCGTTCGAGCAGCAGGTGATGGTG
The DNA here is from genome assembly GCA_038526275.1 of Pseudomonadota bacterium. GTDB lineage: Bacteria > Pseudomonadota > Alphaproteobacteria > Rhodobacterales > Rhodobacteraceae > 188UL27-1. The sequence continues at coordinate 25,781 of JBCBGY010000026.1, forward strand.
GTTGGTGCCCGAAATATTGCGCGTGCCACCCGCGCCCGTGCCACAAGACTGCACCGTGTCGACCATGGCGGCGATCACGTCTGGGTGTTGGCCCATGCCGAGATAGTCGTTCGAGCACCATACGGTGACATCCGACTTCGCCTCGCCTTCGTACTTGGCCGCCCGGGGAAACTTGCCGCAGGCCCGTTCCAGCTCCGCAAAGATGCGGTAATTGCCCTCCGACTTCAGATCATCCAGTTGGGCTTGAAAATGGGCCTCGAAATCCATCTCTGTCTCGCTCTTCGCTACTTATCTTACGTGGCTATGTCTTGTCTTCGGTGATGGCGGGGGCTGGAAGCAGCCACCGCCAGAGTTTTGCGTCGGGCAACGGAACGACCATAAACCAGTGCTCCAACAGCGCAAGCGCGGTCAATGCGGTCAAAAGCGCATACCCAACCATTTCAGCGGAATTAGGGGCCAAAACCATCCGTTCCAGCCAGCAGGCTGTGGCAAATGTGAGCAATGTGACCGAAACCGGGAACACCGCGTTCATTCTGGCTTGCCGAAAGTGTGACGGCAGGTGCGCCAGTGATCGGCTCAGGAATTCGGTGTTGATCCGGGGCACGCCCATATAGAGGTTCAGCTTGGCCGAGATCCGGGCCAGGAACAGAATGGCAAAAGCGTAGAAGCCCACCGGGTTGTCCGCCGTTTTTGCCAGAGCGCCCATCGCGAGGAACACGGCCGCCAGCAGCATTTCGTGATAGGCAATGGTACCCCAGGCGCGGATAAACCGTTCCCATTCCTGCGTGCGTGGTGGGCAGGGATGCTTGACCGGGCCCGTGATCTGCCCGGTCAGGAAAGCCAGTTCGATCCAGCCCCAGATCGCCAGGGTCGCCAGGAACGCGACATAGGCTCCCTCGACCGTGGCCTGACCAAGGCTCCAGCCGAACGCCGCGACGCCGCCGATCAACACAGGCAGGGCCAGCCAAGTGGCCAGGCGCGTGGCCCGCGGGCCCATCTGATCGGCCCAGCGCACGACCATAAGGATCGCCCCGGTGGAAAACCACCAAAGGAATAGTGCCGCGAGGCCCGCGATCCAGGGGGAGGTCATGCAGCCACCCGTTCAATGCCGCGGCGCAGGATCAATAGCATGGCTCCAGTCGGGTAACGCGCGGCACGTCATGCCGCTTGGCCGGGATCGCGTAGAGCGCCGCAAAGGCATAGGCCGCCTTCGCTCCGCCTGCGATCCGGCCCAGCATCCCCGCAATACCACCTTGCCGCTTGGCCCGGTCCATCTGAACGGTCGCTTCGCGCAACATGGTCAAACGTGGCATCCAGCGCGGGTGATCAATGTCCAACGTGATCGGGAAGATCTGCTTGGACAGTTCCGAGGTCTTGCGGAAAACCTCCTGGCCATACCAGTCGGTATCCACACCCAACGCCTTGTGAAAGGCCGGGCGCTGGTGATCACGCACATACATCGTGCCATAGACCGCCGTCAGGAAGAACTTGATCCACCAGACATTGCCGCCACGGGTCAGCTTTGGATCAGATTTCATCAACAGGGCAAAGGCCTCACCATGGCGGAACTCGTCATTGCACCATTCCTCGAACCACTTGAAAATTGGGTGAAAACGGTTCTCGGGATGCTGCTGTAGATGTCTGTAGATCGTAATGTACCGGGCGTAACCGATCTTCTCGGACAAATATGTCGCGTAGTAGATGAACTTTGGCCGAAAGTACGTGTATTTCTTTTTCTGCGTCAGAAAGCCTAGATTTACGGCAATCCCCGCCTCCCTCAGCGCGTCATTGATGAAACCAGCATGGCGGGCTTCATCGCGGGCCATCAAGCCAAAGAGGGTTGTGATCTCGTCATTGTTACCCCGCCGTTTCATCTCTTTGTAAAGAACGCAGCCCGAAAATTCGGCGGTGCAGGAACTGATCAGAAAGTCGATGAATTCCTTCTTCAGCTGCGGTTCCATCCCGTCCCAATCGACATGGTCCCAGTCTTCGTTCTTCTTGAAATGGCCCTTATTCGGGTCACTGGCCATTTCGTCGATCAGCGGGTCCCATTCATCGCGGATACCCTCAACGCTGATCGCGTCCATTTCATCGAAATCCGTGGTGTAAAAGCGCGGGGTCAGCAGAGTATCCTGCATCGCCACATCGGTGGCCTTTTCCGAGGTGAATTCCTCTTCCGTGCCGTGACGCGACACGGGAGAGTGGTTGCCATTCAGATGCGGCTCGGGCGTTTGAACATTCATAGCGTCACCTCCTCAGAGAATGAGAATTCGCACAGTTCCATCACTTCCAGATCCCCGGTGAACCGGGTCCACAGACGTTCCAGTGCGCTCGCCCGCCAGATCACGGCGGTGCGGTCCTCGCAAACGATCTCGCCAAACGGCGCCATGATCTCTGGCCCCTGAACGGTCACTTCGTCTCCCGGATAAACGACCGCGCCATTGTTAAATCGGACATGGGCGTGCAGGCTTTCGAATTTGTGCGACACCTCGACCGTGCAAGGTGCGGTTTCCTTTTCGCGTGTCAGTAGTCCCATCTTACGGTTCCCTTTGGCTCAGTTGACGAGCAGCTTGGCGAAGGCGGCTCGGTTGGCGGCTCCGAAACTGGCCAGTTCTACTTGCCAGCCCGTTTCGGGGTCATTGATGGCCAGACGGCCATTTTCGTATTCGATAAGGCGCACGGGCGCGTCAGAGATTTTGCGCTCGACCAGCCGACGGCGGTTCAGCCCGCGCGTGACGACGGAGATGAACCCGGCCTGCGCTTCGGTCAGTTCGGCCAGCACTGCGCCTTCCGGTTCGCGAATGGTCACAGCCCCATCGGGTGTGCCCTGCAAAACGATCAGCCGTTCTGCAGTGACCGGTGCGGCCAGCGGTTGCCCGACCAGCGGTCGATCTGTGAAAGTCGAGTATCCCACCAGAACCAGTGAGGCCAAAGCCAAGGCAAACATCGCACGGATCAGGGTGCGGGGGATCATCTCTTTGTCCCGTTTGATCAGTTTTTGGCGGTCTGCGGAGGTTATCATGGCAATCTCCTATTCAGCGGGGACGGCATCAGCGCCGTGTAGATCCGGCGCTTGAGGTGCTGCGCGCACGACCGTTGGCAGCGCCAAGTGCGACTCTGCGGCGTCGGCCAGGATCTCGGCCACGTTCTGGGCATCGTTGATGCAGCGCAGCGCCGGTTCGGGGTGCGACATCCGCCAGGGCCGGACATGGGGCCACAGAACGAGGTAAGACAGCATTTTGCCGCCGTCGCGCTTGGGTTCCAGAACGATCGTGCCGGTGCCGTTTTCGCGCAGATCCAGGGCGGCGTTGGCCAGTTGCTTGAACGGCAGGTTCAACGTTACCGGCAGCGCGGCGCCGACCCGCAGCAAGACCCGCGCCGTGGTGATCGTGTAAACGGTTGCGCGCGCTTGCACCCAGCTAAAGCCGTAAAGGATGCCACCGGCCACCAGACCCATCACAACCAGCGGCACCGCCGACGCCATGGCCACACCAACGGAGTGATCCGCCAAAGCGGACCCGACCCGCCAGAAGGCAAGCAACGCGAAGTAGCCAAGAACCCAACGCAGCCACAGGGATTCCACGGCCAGCCGCCACGCATTGGGACGGCCCTGCCACAACAGATCCTCCCCTTTCGGCAGAGGGCCCGGCAGACCCGGCGCATGTTCGAACGCGAAGTCGTCATGGCTGTCGTATGGCATGGGCTCCTCCCTGGTTTGGCCTTCGCGGTTTGTCCGCGCTTTGGGCCGGGCTGGTTCAGGCGTAAAGCTGGCCGCCCGCGACGTATCCGCTGATCTTGTCTTCCTCGAGCAGCGTCACCTGTTTGGCCGACTTGTGCTGTGGAATGCCCGCAAACCGCTCGCGCTTCAGGTTGCGCACCATCACGTAGTCACGGGTGATCCGGCACAGCGTCATAGGGATCAGGCGCTTGCCGCCCCCGAGGCTTTCTTCCAGCTCGACCTCCAGATACCGGACCAGCTGCTCTGGCTCGTCGACCCACATGTCGCTGATGA